>CAKUFI010000019.1 GCA_934647305.1 uncultured Clostridia bacterium
CTCAGACTGTCAAAAAACCCCCGGAGAGCTCGAGAGGGCCGCAGCCCTTTCGAACTTTCAATCGTGCCCAGCGGCGTGTACGGTGGGCACGGGGCGATTTTTGCGCCGGAAAATCTCATTTTCCAGAGAAAAAATCGTTTCCTTGCAGTCTCCGCGCCCGAAAAATCTTTGATTTTTAGCGGAGACTGGTGAGGGTGGCAGTGGCGGGGGAGCTTGCTTCCCCGTCCACCAGCTTGTCAAAACCTTTTTTGACAAGCTGGGCTCCCCTGAAAGGGGAGCTGTCGCCGCAGGCGACTGAGGGGTTAGTCGGCAGTGCCCGGCCTTCGCCCAAAACGACAACTCCCCCGGAGAGCGTACTCTCTGGGGGAGAATTTGTCGGGAAGGGCACGCGAAACCGCGCCTTGGGGAAGAGTTTTGAAGCGCGTTTCATGAGGGAAAACTCGTTTGCCTCAATCCGCCTTGGCCGCGCCGCATTCGGGGCTGTGCGTCTGTTTCAGTTGCCTTGCCTACGTTTCATTCGGAAGATGTGCGTCTGTTTCAGGCTCCTTTGACCACGCCGCATTCGGGGAACAGAGTTTGTTTAAGTAATATGCTGTGTGGATCAAAGTGCTTTCCGGGAGGGGTTAGGGAAAAACAAAACCGTGTAGCCGCACTTCCATTCTTAACGGATCACTCTGCTTTTTTCCGGCGGCAGCAAATGGGTCCGGGCACTGCCCGGTCAGAAAAGCCCCTCTCGAACGTTCCCCAGCGTTCCCTCCCCCTCAGTCTGCCAGGTAGAGCGAGAGCTGCTGCGCGGAGTGGGCGAGACTGAGGTACCTGGAGCCGTTTGAATAGAGCGTGCCGATGGTGAGCGCGCCGTTCACCTGCTCGGAGGCAGACTCTGCCGGAGAGAAGCCGGCCTCGCGCAGGGCGTTCAGGTAATCGTCGAATTGCCCGTCGCTCACGCCGTCCAGAAGGATGGCGCAGTAGGGCGGCTGCTCGCCCAGCTGCACCTGTGTGACCGTGCCCGGCGGAACAGGGACGCCTTCGGTGTATTCATTCTGCGGCCAGGTATCGGTCGACTGCACGAGGGGCGTAGTCTGGGGCGCGGGGACGGTCGACCGCGCGCAGGCTGTCAGGCAGACGGCCTGCGCGGCGATAATCAAAAGGGACAAGATGCGTTTCATGACGTTTTCCTCCTGTTTTTCAGTTCGCGCAGCGCAAACACGACTGCGCAGATTGCCGCGATGAGAGCGACCGCCAGCAGGGCCTGCCACAGCGCGAAGGGTGCGTCACTGACCACCTGTATACCGGTCATTGCCTCCGCGCCGCCGATGACGTTTTTAGGAGGCAGCTGGGCGCGCAGCAGCCACGCCGCGCCCGCGCAGGCCAGCGCGAGAAACAGCGGCAGGACGATCGTGAGCAGCCTGCGCCGCCTCAGATGTGAGCGCGGGTCGACGCCCATTTCTTCCATGGCGCCTTGCGCGAATTCCCGCGGCGTACCCAGGCGCGCGATGACCTGCGCCTCGGTTTCGCCGTGCTCCGCGGCCGACTCGAAGATTTCCCGCAGGTCGCGAAGCACTTCCCGCCTGCGTTTTGGGGGCAGGCACAGCGCCCGACTGACCTCCCGAATGTATCGCTCGCTCATTGCTCCACCTCCCGCGCGTCCCGGATAAATCCGTCGATGCACTTTACATAGCTCTCCCAGAACGCGGTCAGCTCGCCGAGCGCTTCGCGTCCCCTTTCCGTGACCGAGTAGTATTTCTTCGAGCCGCCGTTCGACGCGGACGGAGCCAGGCGGCAGGCGATCAGCCCCGCGTCCTGCAGGCGGTAGAGGATCGGGTAGACCGTGCCCTCCCGCGCGTAGCCCCAGACGCCTGCGCCGCGCTCGTTGAGCTGGGTGATGATTTCGTAGCCGTAGGTCTCCCGCCGGGCGATCAGGCACAAAAGCACCATCTCCAGCGAGCCCTTCTTGAACTGCTGCACGTATTTGCTTTCCAAGGAATCACCTCTCAGAGAGTACTTTGTATTGCTAATTAGCAACGCTATTATAGCGCGCCTCCCGCCGCCTGTCAAGTAAAAAATGCCTCCCTCGGAAATGACTCCGGGGGAGGCGGCGGCCGCAAACGGCGGCGTTTGGGTACTTGGCGGATGGGATGACGCTCTTCACGGAGAGTCGCTGAACCACGCTGCATACGGGAAACTGCGTTTTTCCAGAGGGCCATTGTACCGCGCCGCATTCGGGAAAGCACGCCCGTACATGACAAAATGTCACGCGGATCAAAGTGCTTTCCGGGAGAGGTCTGGGGATCATGAGACCGCCCCGCCCAATCGCGTAACTCTTGTGGGGCAGCGGCCCTGAGTTTTCCGAAAAGGAAGAATCCGGGAGCTTGAATCTATGGTTCCCGGATTCGTGTGAGGATACGCGGCAGCTCGCGTCGGCAGTGCCGACCATCAATCCGCAAGGGAGCTTGCGGATTCGCAGACTTCGGCCGCTCCAATTTATGGCGGCCGACAGTCGTCAATAGAACCCGCGGTAGCTAGTGGAACCGGGCACTGCCCGGGCGGCAGCAGGTGGCTGTCGGCCCTGCCGACCGGCCTCCCCAGCGTACCTATGCCTGGTGATACTGTTCGTGGATCTCGGCGAGCAGGTCGCGGATGTGGAAGTGCTGCGGGCAGAGGGTCTCGCAGCGGCCGCAGCGCACGCACCTGCCGCCGTCGGTTCCCTTTTCCTGCATGCGGGCGTAGTCCTGATAGAACTGCCGCTCGGTGCCGAACATGGTGTGGCGGTCGAGGGTGCGGAACACGCCGGGGATGTTCACGCCGGCGGGACAGGGCATGCAGTACTCGCAGCCGGTGCAGCCGACGCGCACGCGCGCCTCGTAGATCTCGCGCACGCGGGTCATCATCCGCTTCTCGTCCTCGGTCAGGCAGTTGGGCTCGGCCTGATCGAAAATCGCCAGGTTGTCGAGCACCTGCTCGCGGTTGGACATGCCGGAGAGGATGGTGATGAACTCGGGCCTGTCGTACAGGTAGCGGAAGGCCCACTCGACCGGACTGCGCCTGACCGGCTGGGATGCGTACAGCTCGAGCACGTCGGCGGGCACGTTGGCCGCCAGCGCGCCGCCGCGCAGGGGCTCCATGATGATCAGGCCCATGCCCTTCTCGCGGGAGATCTCGGTCGCGGTCTTCAGGGTGGCCTGGTTGAACTCGTCGAGCACGTTCATCTGGATCTGCGCGACGTTCCAGTCGTAGTCCCGGGCGATGCGCTCGAAGGCGGCGCTGTCGTCGTGGAAGGAGAAGCCGACATGGCGGATCTTGCCCTTGGCGAGCATGTCGGCGAGGAAGCGCGGGTAGCCGAGCGATTTGATCTTGTCGTAGCTCGCGCCGTTTAAGGAGTGCAGGAGATAAATGTCCACGTGGTCGGTCTGAAGCCTGGCCAGCTGCTCGTCCAGAATTTTCTCCATATCGGCGTACTCGTTGACCAGCCACACGGGCAGCTTGGTGGTCAGGGTGACGCGTTCGCGATAGCCGTCCGCCAGCGCCTTGCCCACCACCTTTTCGCTGTTGCCGCCGTGATAGCCGTAGGCGGTGTCCACATAGGTGATTCCCTTGTCGATGGCCTCGCGGATCATGGCGATCGCCCGCGGCTCGTCGATCGGGTTTTCCGGCTCGGGCCGGGTGGGCAGACGCATCGTGCCCAGGCCGAGCGCCGAAACCGTCAGGTCGGTTCCGGGAAACTTGCGGTACTTCATGGGATTATTCCTCCTCCTTCTTCGTCTCGCCGGCCGGCTTGTCTTCGCCGTAGTAGCGGGGCAGCGTAATCAGGAATTCAGTGCCTTCGCCGAACTTGGAATGCACCTCGATCAGGCCGTTCATGCTGGTGACGATGTGCTTGACGATGGCCAGGCCCAGTCCGGTGCCGCCCATGGCGCGGGAACGGCCCTTGTCCACGCGGTAGAACCGCTCGAACAGCCGTGGCAGGTGCTCCTCCGGGATGCCGATGCCGGTGTCGCTGACCAGCAGCTGCACGTTCTCCTTGCCGGGGAACAGGCTGACCGTGACCGAGCCGCCCTCCTTGTTGTACTTGACGGCGTTCTCGATCAGGTTGATGAGCATCTGCTCCACCCGGTCGTGATTGCCCCAGATGTAGATGGGCTCGGCGCACTCCGGCTCGTGGATCGTGACCTTCTTTTCGGCGGCGTGGAAGTGCAGCATCTCGCACACGTCGGTCGCCATCTTGTCCAGGCGCAGGCGCGAGAGGCTGACCTCCTCCTTGCCGCTTTCCATCTTGGTGATGGAGAGAATGTCGTTGATCAGGCGGGTCAGGCGGTCGGTTTCCATGTTGATGATGTTCAGGAACTTCTCGGCCATGGCCGGGTTGTTGATCGCGCCGGCCTGCAGGGTTTCGACGAAGCCCTTGATCGAGGTCAGCGGGGTCTTGAGCTCGTGAGAGACGTTGGCGGCGAAGTCGGTGCGCATCTGCTCCAGGCGGCGCAGCTCGCTCACGTCCTCAAGCAGCGCCATCGCGCCGACCACCTTGTCGCCGTCCTTCATGGCGGAGATATAGAGCCTGAGCGGCTTGTGGGCGCGCTGCCCGCCGCTTCGGATGGCCACCTCGGTGGTGTACACGCCGGTATGGCTCATGGCCTCGCGCATGACCGGCTCGAGGTTGACGTCCTTGCTGACCTCGCTGATGGGCAGCGATTCATACGCGCCCATCACGCCCAGCAGGCTCTTGCCCGCCGGGGTGAGCAGGATGACGTTCATCTTGTCGTCCACCGCGATCAGGCCGCTCTGGGTGGAGTTCATGACCTCGGCCAGCGCCATGTTGCGGCGCTTCTGGCGGTTGAGCTGATCCTCGATGCGCCCGGCGGCCTCTTCAATCTTGTGCAGGCGGCTGTCGCCCTGAAGGGAGGCGGGCAGGCGCGCCTCGAAATTGCCCTCTGCGAAGGCGTTCATCAGCGAGGCCACGCCGTCGGTCAGGCGGGTGCAGCTGTGGTTCACGATCACGGCCCACAAAAGCAGCACGCCCAGGAACAGGATGCACAGCAGGGTCAGCGGAGCCGTGGAACCGCCGTACAGCGCGCCCGCGGTCGGTTTTTCGGCAAACACGCGCACCGCGCCGCCCTGAGGAAGCGCGAAGGCCGCGAACAGGTAGTCCTTTCCGGAATACTTGCGCGTGAACGTGCCCTCGCCCTCGCTGAACGCGAGCGAAACCTCCTCGTCCCGCAGGGCGTTCTGGCCCGCGCGCACGGAGGAGCGGGTGTCATAGACGACCTTGCCGTCTTCGTCGATCAGCGACAGACCGCAATCGATCGCCTCCGAGAGCGCCCGAAATCCGTCCGCCCGGGTCTCTTCGGAGTCAAGAAAGGCCGCGTTGCCCAGGTAAAGCGCGGACAAGCGGCCTGTGCTCTCCAGATGACTGGAGAACTGATCGATCTGGCTTTTTTGCATGGTGCGGGTGCTTCCGATCGTGAAGAGCAGAAAACACGCCGCGCACACGCAGGTCGCGATCCACGCAACCCATTTTCTCACAGGCGGTTATCCTGCCTGTCGTTGAACTTGTAGCCGACGCCGCGGATGGTTTCGATGTAGTGCGCGTCGTCGCCCAGCTTCTGACGGATGTGACGGATATGCACGTCGACCGTGCGGGTCTCGCCGTAGAACTCGTAGCCCCAGATGCGGTCGAGCAGGAAATCGCGGGTGAGCACCTTGCCGCGGCTGATGACCAGCAGCTTGAGCAGCTCGAACTCCTTGAGGGTCAGGGACAGCTTTTCGCCGTTGCGGAAGGCCTCGTAGTTGCCCACGTCGATGGTCAGGCCGCCCACATGCAGGATGCCCTCCTCCTCGTTCTGGGGCGCAGCGCGGCGCAGCAGCGCCTTGACGCGGGCGATCAGCTCGCGCACGCTGAAGGGCTTGGTGATGTAGTCGTCCGCACCCATCTCAAGGCCCAGGATCTTGTCGACCTCGTCGCCCTTGGCGGTGAGCATGATGATCGGGATATCGGACGTGGTGGTGGTGCTCTTCAGGCGGCGGCAGACCTCGACGCCGTCGATGCCGGGCAGCATGATATCCAAAAGGATCATGGCAGGACGCTCTCGTGCGCAGACCACCAGCGCGTCCTCGCCGTTCTCGGCAGTCACAACGCGGTACCCGGAAGCCTCCAGGTTGAAGGTAAGCAGCTCAAGGATATGAGCCTCGTCATCAACGCACAGGATCAGTTCATTTGCCATTGTGAATTCCTCCTCTTTTTATTGTAGAGCGGTTCGCGGGCCTTCCAGCGCGTTGCCGGAGCGGCCTGATTCAGCGGCTGGACAGGAGCCTTGTGAGCTCGTCCATGAAGGTTTCGATGTCCCGAAACTGCCGGTATACCGAAGCGAACCTGACATAGGCCACTTCGTCCAGCCGCGCAAGGCGCTCCATGACCATCTCGCCCAGCTGTGTGCTGGTGATTTCCTGGTCGTAGCTGCTGTAGGCCTGCCTTTCCACCTCGCGCACCAGATCGTCGATCTCGGACATGGGCACCGGCCGCTTTTCGCAGGCCTTCGCCACGCCCAGCTTGATCTTGGCGCTGTCGAACGCCTCCCGCCGCTGGTCCTTCTTGACCACCATCAGAGGGAGGGGATCCACTTTTTCGTAGGTAGTAAAGCGCCGGCCGCATCCTTCGCACTCCCGCCGGCGGCGAATTGCTTCGCCGTCCTCCGAGGGACGCGAGTCGATGACGCGGCTCTCGCTGCAGCCACAGTAGATGCACTTCATGTGCGAAGCCTCCTACACCGAACCTCTACGTAATTGTAATATTAAATCCTTGATCTGTCAAGCCCTTAACATTAGATTTGTGCAAATGGTCACCCTCGGCAGAAATCTGTATCCAATTCCACCAAAATCACGTCGTCTCCGATCTGTTTTACGCGCTCCCAGGGCAGTACGGCGCCCTCTTTGACGCCTTTTATGAGGTTTAAAAGGCTCTTTTGACCGGGTACGACCAGCGCCTCGATGCACGCGCAATCGTTAAATATTACGTCAATCGGCCTGCCCAGGCGCTTTCCGTCCACGATGTTGATGACGTCCTTGCTCTTGAGCTCGGAAAAATTCATTCTCCCACCTCCCGCTACAGCCTATGCCGCGGGGAGGCGGGAGAATCTGATGAAGTTTGCGGGGAAGATGCGCCCCATTCGGGGAACCACACTTGTTCCTTTCCCTTCGATATGCGGATCAGAGAGCCTTCTCGGGGCAGCGGCCTTTGGTTTTCAGGTTTCAGCCTGCGCTCCATTCGGGGAAACACACTTGTTCCTTCCCCTTCGATATGCGGATCATAGTGCTTTCCGGGAGGGGTTTGGGGAGGCGCCTTTCTCAGAAAGGCGGCCTCCCCAACGTTTCCCAACGTTTCCCAGCGTTTCCCAGCGTTTCCCAACGTTTCTCACAGCGCCCGCCGGATGGTGTGGTCGCGCCGCCAGACCTGCGGCAGGCACAGCAGCACGATGGGGAAAATCTCCAGACGGCCGATGAGCATGTCAAGGGTCAGCACGAGCTTGACCAGGGGCGAGAAGGAGCCGAAGTTGCCGGTGGGGCCGACGAGCCGGAAGCCGGGGCCGATGTTGTTGAGGCAGGAGAGCATGGCTGAGAGATTGGTTTCGAGGTCGAAGCCGTCCAGCGAGACCAGCAGCAGCGAGCCGACGGCGATCAGGGCGTACATGCCGTAAAAGGCGTACACGCCGCGCACCGTTTCCTCGGGCACGGTCTTTTTGTTCAGCGTGACCGGGCGCACCATGCCGGGGTGCAGCAGCTTCTGAATCTCCACCTTCAGGCTGCGCAGCAGGATGATCACGCGGGAGCACTTGACGCCGCCGCCGGTCGAGCCCGCGCACGCGCCCACGATCATCAGCGTCAGCAGCACCGTGTGGCAGATCTGCGGCCAGGATTCATAGTCGATCGAGCAGAAGCCGGTCGTGGTGGTGATGGAGACCACCTGGAAGGCGGCGTGGCGCAGCGCGTCGGCGAGGGCGTGTCCGCCGGTATAAAACCGGAGGGTGGCGGCGGTGATGACGCCGGTGGCCGCGAGGATCATGATCAGGTACATGCGCAGCTCCTCCTCGCGCAGCGCCTCGCGGAAGGAACGCCGGATCAGCAGGTAGTAGATGCCGAAGTTCACGCCGAAGAGCAGCATGAACACGGTCACGACGTTCTGAAGGTATGGGCTGTAGGACATCATGCTGTCGTTCTTGATGCCGAAGCCGCCCGTGCCCGCCGTGCCGAAGGCGGTCGTCACCGCGTCGAACAGCGGCATGCCGCCCGCCAGCAGGAACACGACCTGTATGCAGGTCAGCGCGATGTACAGGCTGTAGAGTATGCGCGCGGTCTGCGCGGTGCGCGGCACCAGCTTGCTGACCTGCGGGCCGGGCGATTCGGCGCGCATGATGAACATGCCGTCGCCTGAGCGGCCCGCAAAGGAGGAAATGGCCAGCATAAACACCAGCACGCCCATGCCGCCCAGCCAGTGAGTAAAGGAGCGCCAGTAGATGATACCCCTGGGAAGCGATTCGACGTCGGACAGGATGCTCGCGCCGGTCGTGGTGAAGCCGGAGACCGTCTCGAACAGGCAGTCGACGTAGTTCGGAATCGCGCCCGAGATCAGGAAGGGCAGCGCGCCCAGCATCGAGAGGATGATCCAGGCCACGGCCACCAGCACGAAGCCCTCCCGGGCGTACAGCGTGGTCTTGAACGGCCTGTAAAGGAAGGAAACCAGGCTCAGCAGCAGCATCAGCCCGATGGTTACGCCGAAGCTCAGCGCGGCGCCCATTTCGTCGTAGCCCAGGCTGACCAGCAGCGCGGGAGCCATCAGCACGGCCACGATGCGCAGCGTGCTGCACACCAGGCGAACGATCATTCGATAATTCATAGCCGCTCACCTGCCGTCAGGGGCGCGGGGGGCGCCTTGAAGATGTCGTTGAGACTGCCCAGGGATCGGTCGGCGCCGGTCACGACCACCACCGAGTCGCCTTCATAGAAGCAGTCGTCGCCGCCCGGGATGACCACCTTGCCGCGGTGACTGATGACCGCCAGCAGGATGTTCGGCTTGACCGGCACGTCTCGAAGCGGCGTGCCCAGGTACCAGGTCGCCTTGGAGGCGCGGAACTCGAGCGCTTCGACCCGGCCGTCGAGCAGGCGGTGCAGCGCGATCATGTGGTCGCCCTGGCTGTTGTGCATGGCGCGCACGTAGCGCAGGATGTCGTTGCACACCAGCAGCCTCGGGCTGATGATGCAGTCCGCGCCCACGTCGCGCATCAGCTCGCCGTACTCCACGCGGTTGATCTTCGTGACCACCTTGGGTACGCCCAGGCGCTGCGCGTACATCGACACGACCAGGTTCTGCTCATCCATGTCGGTCAGCGTGACCACGGCGTCCATGTCCTCGATGCCCTCGCTCTGAAGGGTCTGGAAGGAGGTGCCGTCACCCTGGATGACCTGTGCCTGAGGCAGCGAAGCGCCCAGCATTTCGCATCGATCGGCCTTGCTCTCGAGCAGGCGCACCTGAATGCCCGCCTCGGTGAGCATGCGGCTCAGGTAGGCGGCGATTCGGCTGCCGCCCACGATCATGACCGCGCGGATGCGGGTGGTCTTGAGCTCCATGGCCTTGACCAGGGTCAGCAGGTCGCATGCGGGCGCGGTGACGTAGATGTGATCCCCGCCGCGCAGCACAAACCGGCCGTCCGGGATGAGCACCTCGTCGCCCCGCTCGACCGCGCACACCAGTACCCGGACGCGCAGCGTGCGGTACAGGTCGGTCAGCGCCACGCCGTCCAGGCGGCTGCCCGGCGCCACCGGGATGGCCACAATCTCCGCCCGCCCCTTGGCGAACGCGTCGCGGTGTATAAATGAAGGAAACTGCAGCAGGCCGAAGATCTCGCGCGCGGCCACCTTTTCCGGGTTGACCGCCATGCTCAGGCCCAGCTCCTCGCGCAGCAGGTACTGCGCTTCGGTGTATTCGGGGTTTCGAATGCGCGCGATGGTGTGCTTGCAGCCCAGCTTGCGCGCCACCATGCAGCACAGAAGGTTGGTTTCATCCGCACTCGTGGCCGCGATCATCAGGTCACTCTCATCCACGCCCGCCTCTCTCTGGACAGCCGCGCTCGCGCCGTTGCCCTCCACGACCATCACGTCCAGGCGATCCGCCGCCGTGGCCAGCGCGCCCTTCTGCGTGTCCACAACCACCAGGTCGTGGCCCTCGCGCGAGAGCGCCTGCGACAGCGTAAAGCCTACCTTGCCGTCGCCAATCACAACAATCTTCATATGCCCTCTTGTTGCCTCTTCTTATCCGTATTTTCGCCTATATCATACCACGAACCCCCTCGCAAATCAAGCCCCCCGGGCAGGCTGAGCCCGCACCCACCTGCTGCCGGTCGGCAGTGCCGACACCCACCTGCTGCCGCCGGGCAGGCTGAGCCTGCACCCACCTGCTGCCGCGCATCCTCACACGAATCCGGGAAGCATAGATTAGACTTCCCGGATTCTTCGCGGTCGGAAAACTCGAGGCTGCCGCCCCACAGGAGCTGCGGATTATTGGGCGGCGCCCGGCGCAGCATAAAGCGCAAAGCGCCCGCTAAGAATTCAATGCGGCCGTCCGCGCGCCGCCTGAACACAGAAGGCGCAAACTTGCCCGAATCCGTTCGTTTTTGGCGCTTTACAGAAACAACATGGCATGATATAATAGAAGCTGTATGATTGCGGCCGATAAACTGCGCCGCGCAAGCTGAAAGGAATGATGGACGCATGCTGGATAACTTCCGTGAAGAGGTGGCGGCCAAGAGAAACCGCACGCTGAGCAACCTGATGTACGGCCTGGCCTGGGTGGCGATGATCCTGTCCGCGCTGGTGGCGATGATGTTCTTTTCCTCGGTGACCTCGGGCAATTTTCAGGTGCTGCCCATCGTGAGCTTCCTGGTGTTCGGCGGCATCGCGGTGCTGATCTGGTTTAAGAAGGACAACCTGCGCATCGAGTACGACTATACCTTTACCAACGGCGATCTGGACGTGGGCAAGGTGTTCGGCAACGCCCGCCGCAAGCTCATGACCAGCCTGTCCATGAAGAACGTCGAGGCCTGCGGCCCGGTCACCGACCCGAGCTTTCAGCGCTACATCACCATGCGCGACGTGAAAAAGCACAACTGGTTCGTCAACCGCGAGGCCGAGCTGTACTACTTCTACTTCGTCAAGAACAGCGTCAAGCACATCATCGTGCTGGAGACCTCCCGCGAGATGATCGACATGCTGCGCCCGTACCTGAACTACGGCGTGTGGAACGAAAAAGCGTAAGCGAAAAGAGGAAAAAGGCTTTGCAGGCATACCTGGATAACAGCGCCACGACGCAGCCCACGCAGGGCGTGATCGAGGCGATGGAGAGATGTATGAGGGAGGGTTTTTACAACCCTTCTTCGCTGTATACGCCGGCGATGAAGTCCGAGCAGGCGATGAAGGAGTGCCGCGAGCGCATCCTTCGCGCGCTGGGAACGAGCGGACAGGGGAGCATCCTGTTCACCTCGGGCGGCACGGAGAGCAACAACCTGGCGATTATCGGCGCGGTGGGCGCGATGCACGGCGCGCGGCACGTGATGTGCTCGGCGGTGGAGCATCCGTCGGTTAAGGAGAGCTTCGAGGCGCTCAGGGCGATGGGACACCGCGTGACGTTCATCCCGGTGGACGGCGCGGGACAGCTGAACTGGGCGGCGCTCGAGCAGGCCATGAAGGACGACCCGCCGTCGCTCATCAGCTGCATGCAGGTCAACAACGAGACCGGCGCGATGCTGGATGTCGACCGGCTGCACGAGACGGTTGCGCGTCTGGCGCCCGAATGCCTGATCCACGTGGACGGGGTGCAGGGCTTCCTGCGCGCGCCGTTCGACGCGAAAAAGGTGCACCTGTACACCCTGAGCGGGCATAAGCTGCACGGGCCGAAGGGCGTCGGCGCGCTGTACGTGAAAAAGGGCGTGCGCCTGATCCCCCGGCAGATCGGCGGCGGCCAGGAGGGCGGACTGCGCAGCGGCACCGAAAACACCCCCGGCATCGCCGGCCTGAACGAGGCCATTGCCGAAATGACGGCGCTGCCCGATCGGTTCGAGCGCCTGCGGGAGATGAAGAAGTACCTGGTCGAGCGCGTCCTTGAGGCGGTTCCCGAGGCGCTGCTCAACGGCCCGGCGGCCGACGAGGGCGCGGGTCACGTGATCAACATCAGCTTCCCGGGCGTGCGCGGCGAGGTCATGCTGCACGCGCTCGAGGGCAAGGGCGTGTATGTGTCGACCGGCTCGGCCTGCTCGTCCAAGAAGCGCAAGCTCAGCCCGGTGCTGCTTGAAATGGGCGTCTCGCCCGACCGGGCCGAATGGGCGCTGCGCTTCAGCCTCTCGCCCTACACCGCCCGGCAGGAAATCGACTACGCGGCGCAGCAACTGGGCGAAATTTACCCGGCGCTCAGGCGCTTTCAGAGAAGATAAGGAGATAAACGCATGCGACAGGTATTGCTGGTGCGCTTCGGCGAGGTGCACCTGAAGGGTCTCAACCGCCCCTATTTCCTCAAAAAGCTGACCGACAACGTCAAGCGCGCCGTCAGGCCGCTGGGCGGCAAAGCCTGGCTGTCCGACTCGCGCATCTACGTGAGCGACTGCCCGGACATGGACGCGTGCATTGAGGCGGTTCGGCGCGTGTTCGGCGTGTACTCGGTCAGCCCGGCCTGGGAAATGGACAAGGATTACGACCAGATCGCCGCGAAGGTGGCCGAGATCACGCGCGGCCTGACGGGTACGTTCAAGGTGCTCGCCCGCCGCTCCGACAAGCACTTCCCGATCGACTCCCAGCAGCTCAACTGCGACCTGGGCGGCGTGATCCTGGCAAATAACCCGAACCTGACCGTGGACGTACACCACCCGCAGCACAAGGTGGGCGTGGAAATCCGCGACCACGCTTACGTCTACTGCACCGAAATCCACGCGGTGGGCGGCATGCCCATGGGCACCGGCGGCAAGGCGCTGCTGCTGCTCTCCGGCGGCATCGACAGCCCGGTGGCTGGCTTTAACCTGATGAAGCGCGGCGTGGCGCTGGACGCCATCCACTTCTTCAGCTTCCCTTACACCAGCGAGCGCGCCAAGGAAAAGGTGATCGACCTGGCCCGCATCCTGTGCTCCTATCAGGGCGGCATGCGCGTGCACGTGGTGTCCTTCACCGAGATCCAGATGCAGATCCACGAAAAGTGCCCCGAGTCCTATGGCACGCTGATTACCCGCCGCTTCATGATGCGCATCGCCAACGAAATCGCGCGCCGCATCCACGCGCAGGCGCTGGTGACCGGCGAGAGCCTGGGGCAGGTGGCCAGCCAGACCATGGAGGCGCTGGGCTGCACCGACGAGGTGACCGACATGCCCGTCTTCCGGCCGCTGATCGGCCTGGACAAGTCGGAAATCATCGAGCAGGCGATCAAAATCGACACCTACGAGACATCGATCCTGCCCTTTGAGGACTGCTGCACGGTCTTCACCCCCCGCCACCCCGCCACCAAGCCCCGAAAGGACGAAATCGCCCGGGCGGAGGCGGCGCTGGATATCGACCGGCTGGTCTCCGAGGCCATCGACGGACAGGAGATCATTCAGCTGTAATTTCATCCCTCGAAAGGAGGCGAGAACGCCCCTGAGACAGGCCGGGCGCCTGAGCGCAGCGTTTTCTTCAGACAATCAAAGGAGTGTGAGCAGTCCATCATGGACGGTAACGGTAGTAGTATAGGGTATATCATCGCGTTGATTGCCCTGGTTGGTATGTCGGCTTTCTTTTCCGGAACGGAAATGTCGTTTTCTTCAGTCAACCGCGTGCGCATGAAGGCGCTGGCGAACAAGGGCGACAAGCGCGCGAAGCTCGTGTGCGACCTGTCCGACCAGTATGACCGCCTGCTGTCGACCATTCTGATCGGCAACAACCTGGTCAACATCCTGTCCTCGTCGATCGCGACGATGGTGTTTATCCGCTTTTTCGGCGATCAGGGCGTCACCCTTTCCACGGTGGTCATGACCGTTGTGATCCTGATCTTCGGCGAAATCTCGCCCAAGACGCTGGCCAAGGACTGCGCCGACCGCTTTGCGATGTCGGTTGCGCCGGTCATCCGGCTGCTGATCCTGGTGCTGACTCCGGTCAACTGGCTGTTCACGCAGTGGAAAAAGCTGCTGGGCAAGCTGTTCCCCGCAAAGGAAGAGCCGGGCATGACCGAGGAGGAGCTGCTGACCATCGTCGACGAGGCGGAGCAGGGCGGCGACCTGGACGAGCACGAGAGCGACCTGATTCGCTCGGCGATCGAGTTTAACGACCTGGACGCCGAGGACATCCTCACGCACCGCGTGGACGTGGTGGGCGTGGACGCGGACGACAGCATGGACGAGGTGGAGCGCGTCTTCAAGGAAAGCGGCTTCTCCCGCCTGCCGGTCTATGAAGAGAATATCGACAATATCATCGGTATCATTCATGAAAAGGACTTTTACGCGGCCCGCGGCGCCAAGTCGCCCCGCGATATTATGCACCCGGCGCTCTACGTCACGCCCGGGTCGAAAATCAGCGTGCTGCTTCGCATGCTGCAGAAGGCGAAAACCCATATCGCCGTGGTCAAGGACGAGTACGGCGGCACAGCCGGCATCGTGACCATGGAGGACATCATCGAGGAGCTGGTCGGCGAAATCTACGACGAGCACGACGAGGTGGTCGAAGAGTTCAAGCGCCTGCCGGACGGCACCGTCGTGGCCGAGGGCAGCGCCGAGCTCGACAAGCTGCAGGAGCAGCTGGGCATTCCCGGCGAGTTCGACGCGACGACCGTCGGCGGCTGGGTGACCGAGCTGCTGGGGCGCATTCCCCAGGTTGGCGATTCGTTCGACCTGGAAAAGCCGCCCATGACCGTGCGCGTCAGCCGCGTCGACGCGGTGCACGTGCTCGAGGTGCAGCTGATTCCGCACCCGGCGGCAAGCGAGGATAAAACCGAGGAATAACAGAACGCGCCCGCTGCTTCCCACTTTCGGGAGGCGGCGGGCGATATGTGTTTTGGACGCAGACTTCGGGAACTCCAATCAATGGTTCCCGAAGTCGTCGCCTGAACCGGCGGCAGCCAGTGGCAGTCGGCAGCGCCGACAGAAAATTCCCGGAGAATCTCCGGGAATTCGCAGACTTCGGCCGCTTTAATCTATGGCGGCCGATAGTCGTCGATAGAACCGGCGGCAGCAGATGGCAGTCGGCCCTGCCGACCGGCGGCAGCAGGTGGCAGTCGGCAGCGCCGACAGAAAATTCCCGGAGAATCTCCGGGAATTCGCAGACTTCGGCCGCTTTAATCTATGGCGGCCGATAGTCGTCGATAGAACCGGCGGCAGCAGGTGGCAGTCGGCCCTGCCGACCGGCGGCAGCGAGTGGAACCGGGCACTGCCCGGCGGCTCAGTCTGCGTTGGACTGGTCGGCCGACTTAGGCGCGAGCATGTTCCAGTGGCTTTGCTGCGTGCCCGTGCGGCTGATGTGCTTGAAGTTGCCCATGGTCTGGTTGACGGAGGAAATATAGGCGAAGGTGCCCGGATAGCGGTGGATGATGCGCTCGAAATCGACCAGCTGATGCTTGTTGACTACGCACACGAGCAGATCCTTGCCCTCGTGCGAGTACATACCCTCGGCGTGAATCAGCGTCGCGGAGTGATACAGCTCGCGGATGACAGCGCGGGAAATGTCCTCGGCGTAGTCGGTGATGATCTCGAACTTGACCGCCTCGCGGCTGCCGCGCAGGATGCGCTCGCTGATGCGGCTGGTCATGAACGAGTAGGCGATGCACAGGATGACCGGCTCGATGCGAAAGTCGTACACGAAATAGGACAGCGCGGCCACAATGCTGTTGAGCGCGAAGATCAGCCACATCAGGCTGATATCCGGGCGCTTTTTGCGCATCAGCGCGGCCACCACGTCCGTGCCGCCGGTCGAACCGTTCAGGCGAATGACGCTGCCGTATATCACGCCGTTGACCGCGCCCGCCGCGATGGGGGCCAGGATCGTGCTGGTGCCGTTCGCCGTCTTGTACACGAAGGCGCTCAGGTCGATGCGATCCAGCAGCAGCAGTCCCAGCGAAAACGTCACGGAAAAGGTGAGGGTCTTGAGCGCGTAGTCCCTGTCCAGCAGGAAAAACGCTGCGATCGACAGCGGGACGTTGATCAGCAGCGACATATAGCCTACGCTGAAGTGAAACAGGTACTGCACCATCGTCGCCAGACCGTTGATCCCGGCCGGGGCAAAGGCGTTCTGAAACACGAAAATTTCGTAGTTGAGGGCCATCAGCAGGGCAAGGCAGATATTGAACACATAACCCATTGCCCGAAAGGCAGGCGCGTGCTTTTGTGCGTCCATCGGAACAGACTACCTCCACTTTTGGCAGCTTTTAGTTCGTGCGGACACTATTATAACTCGATTCCGTCATATTTCCACCACTTTTCACAACTTTAACCTGGGTGGCTCACCGGCAGCGGACGGGTGGGAAATGATATACGTTAAAAGCCGGTTTTGACAGGGGAAGCGCAGCTTTTTTCACTTGTCAGGGCGGGCGTCAGATGGTATAATAGAGGACAAATCTGCCGGGAAGGGTGAATGATATGATCGAACAAGGGCGAATTGTGCAGTACCTCAGCGAGCATCGCGCGGACATGGTGCGCGACCTGGTTCGCCTGGCGAGCATCCCTTCCGTGCAGGGCGAGGCGAAGGAGCACGCGCCGTTTGGCGAAAACTGCGCCCGGTGCCTGCGTGAGGCGGCGGAAATGTATCGCGAGAACGGCTTCGAGGTGCGGGAGTACCCGGACAGAGGCTACGCCCTGGCCTTTTACGGCGCGGGCGAAAAGCGCGTGGGGCTGTTTGCGCACCTGGACGTGGTGCCGGTGAACGAGGCCGACTGGCAGCTGACCAGTCCCTTTTCCATCCTGGAAAAGGACGGCTTTCTGATCGGCCGCGGCGTGAACGACAACAAAAACGGCGCGGTGGGTGCGCTGTACCTGCTCAAGGCGGTAAGGGAGCTTGGCCTGCCGCTGCGCAATCGGCTGATGGTGTTCCTGGGCAGCAACGAAGAGAGCGGCATGCAGGACGTCCGCGCCTTCGCTCGCGAGCAGCAGGCGCCCGACGCGTCGCTGATCCCGGACAGCGGCTTCCCGCTTTCCCTGGGCGAGCGGGGCATACTGCGCGCCGACGTGCAGGCTCTGCGCGCGTTTCAGGACATTACCTTTCTTGAGGGCGGCGACGCCTATAACACGGTCATGCCCAGCCTGGTGTGCCGCGTGAAAAAGAGCGCGGAGCGACGGACCTGGCTGGAGGCGCACGCGCGAGCGTGGCTCACCGTGACGGAGGAGGAGGACGCGCTCCGGCTGGACGTGCGCGGCGTGGCGGCGCATGCCGGTCACCCGCAGGACGGAGTGAGCGCGTTTTTCAGGCTGTGCGAACTGATGAGCGGGTGCGAGGCGCTGTGCGCGGCGGACAGAGAGCTGCTGGGCATTGCGGCGCGCGCGCTTTCCGACACGGACGGCACGGCGATGGGGATCGCCCAGATCGACCCCACGCTGGGCGCGCTGACCGCGGCGAACGGCATCGTGCGGCTTCTCGAGGGCAGACTGATGTTTACCCTGGACATTCGTCACGGTGAATCGGTGACGGGCGAGCAGCTGACGGCGCGCCTTGCCCGCTTCTTCCGGCCGGAAGCCTTCCGCCTGGTAATCCACAGCGACGCGCCGGCCTTTACCATCGCGCCGGACGATCCGCTGGCGGCGGCGCTGCTTGCGGGCTATCGCGAGGCGAGCGGCGACGAAACCGGCAGGCCTTACTATATGAACGGAGGAACCTACTGCAAATATCTCCCCCATGCCTTTGCGACCGGCACCAATTACCACGCGGGCGCTTACCTGACCCTGCCCAAGGGTCACGGCAGCGCGCACGAGCCGGACGAGTGCCTGTGCGTAGAGGGATGGATCAACGGCTGCGCGATCTTGTGCGGCATGGCGCTTCGGCTGGACGAGCTGATTTGAACGTCCCCGGGCGCACAAAATGAGTAAAAAAAGGTGCGTGTCATTTATGTATACAGGTATCTCTCAGTCCCAGCGCATGGACAAAATCCGATCAGACATCCGCGGCCCCATCTACCTGGAGGCGCTCGCGCTGGAGGAGCAGGGCGAAAAGGTACTCAAGCTCAACACCGGCAACCCCGCCAGCTTCGGCTTCACCATGCCTGACAGCGTGCGCCAGGCGCTGGTTGAAAACGTGGACAAGGCGGTGGCCTACTGCGACCTGCGCGGCATGCCCGCGGCACGGCGCGCGATTCTTGAGTATCACACCGGCAAGGGCATACAGGGCCTGACCATGGACGATATCTTCGTGGGCAACGGCGTGAGCGAGCTGGCCGAAATGGCGGCGAGCACCTTCCTTGACCCGGGCGACGAGCTGCTGGTTCCCTGCCCGTGCTACTCGCTGTGGAGCAACTCGGCGCACCTGTGCGAGGCCAGGCCGGTCTACTACCGCCTGGACGAGGAGTCGCTGTGGTATCCGGACGTGGCCGACATCGAGCGCAAGATCACCCCCCGCACCAAGGCCATCGTCATCATCAACCCCAACAACCCCACCGGCGCGGTCTATTCCCGCCAGGTGCTGCTGGACATACTGGACGTGGCGCGCAGGCATAACCTGCTGGTGTGCTCGGACGAGATCTACGACCGGCTGGTCATGGACGACCTGGTGCACGATTCCTGCGCCGCGCTCGCGCCCGACGTGCCGGTACTCACCTTCAACGGCCTGTCCAAGTCGCACATCATCTGCGGCTTCCGCTGCGGCTGGGTGACGCTCAGCGGCCCCAAGGGCTCGCTCGACCAGGTCAGAAGCGGCCTGGTGCAGCTGGCCTCCCTGCGCCTGTGCGGCAACGCGCTGACCCAGCTGGTCATACCCGCCGCCCTCAGCGATACCGAGAGCACCCGCGCCATGCTGGTGCCCGGCGGCAGGCTCTATGAGCAGCGGCGCGCCGCCATGGAGATCCTGCAGCACTCCGACGCGGTCTCCTGCGTGCCCAACTCGGCCGCGTTCTACGTCTTCCCCAAGATCGACGCCAAGCGCTTCCACATTGAGGACGACCGCGAGTTCGCGCTGGGTCTGCTGCGCAGCAAGCACATACTGATCGTGCCGGGCAGCGGCTTCGACTACCCCGAGCCCGATCACCTGCGCATCGTCATGCTGCCCCGCCCGGACGAGCTCAAGACCGCCATGCAGCAGCTGCACGAGTACCTGGTCTCCCGCGAATAAAAAAACAGGCCCGACTGCTCGAAAAGAGCGGCCGGGCTTTCGCGTCAGCGTTTTTTGATCAGGTCTCCCAGCAGTCCGCTGTCCATAAAGGGCAGCAGGGGCAGCAGGTCGCGAATCGAACCGCCCTGCCTGAGCTTTTCGGTGGCCAGGCGGCTGAGCGTGTCGGCGCTCAGGAAGGGCGCGAGGCCGACCAGCTCGCTCAGCGAACCGGAGGTCTGCATGATGCGCTCGGCCGCCCTGTCCAGCGATTCTGTGGACAAAAACGGGGCCAGCGCGATCAGTTCGCCCAGCGAGCCGCCTTTTTCAAGGCGCCTGTCAGCCAGCTCGCCCAGCTTTTTGTCGCTCAGGAAGGGCGCCAGCGCGACGAGCTCCTTCATAGAAGAGGGCTTCTGCGCGGCGCGGTCGGCCAGCTGATCCAGCGTCTCGGTGGACAAAAACGGCGCCAGCAGGATCAGGTCTTCCGTGGAGACCTCCGCGTCGGAGTGCTCCTCCACTGCCTGCTCCACCTGCTTTTCGGACAGGATGGGCGCCATTTCGGCCACCTCGGAGATCGTCATCTTGGGCGTTTTGTCGCTGTTGAACTCCTCGGCGATTTCCGCGGAGCGTTTGTTGCCCAGGATTTCGTCGATGCTCACGCCGAACAGAGCCGCCAGGTCGCCCAGCTTGGCGATGTCCGGGCAGCTCAGGCCGCGTTCCCAGTTGCTGACCGCCTGAAAGCTGATGCCCATCGCGTCAGCCAGCTGCATCTGAGTCATGCCCCTCGCCTTGCGCAGGCGGGAGATGTTCGAGCCGACCAGCGGCATGCTGAAAAGGGGAGTGCTGTTTTTGCTTTCCATAAATAGACCTCCTGTCGGGTCGTTACAGGCCGCACCGGAAGGACGGGCGGACGAATTCTGGCCGCAGTGCCGGATCTACGGCGCGCGGGTCAAGCGGGTCGGGACGGGACGCGTCCGGGCTCAGAAAGCGCAGGCCGCGCTCGCTCAGGGGCAGGTAAGTCAGTCCGCGGCTGATCCGATGATTTCTATGCGATTCAAAGAAGAAGTGTTTCATGTGCGGGCTCCTTTCGCGTTTGCTGAGGCAATTGTACCTCGCGCCGCCGCGAAAGGACAGCAAGCGGTGATTGAGTGGGGAAAAACGCCGCTTGAATCGCGATTCAACCGCCGGTTGAACGTAATTTTGCGGCTACTCCCACATTTCGCGGATCCAGCCGCGCAGAAAATCGCACACGGCGGCGTGGTTGGTCTCGGCGGCGCAGTGGCCGGAGGCGGAAAGTATGTGATATTCAGCCTCCGGGAAGTCATGCCTGAGCCGGGAGGGTATGGAGCCGCCCAGCAGGTGGTCGCGGCCGCCCCAGAGGATCATCATGGGCATGAAGAGCTTGTAGGCCTCGCCGGTATGCACCTCGTAGCCTTCGAGCAGCAGCCGCCTGAGCGAACCGGCGGGCTGGTCCAGGCGCTGCATGGACGCGCGCAGCAGGGCGAGCTGCCTGGCGGGCAGGCGGCAGCCGTACAGCCGGTTGGCCCAGCGCGCGAAGCGAACTCGGCTCAGGATGTGCGTGCGGTACCAGAAACTGGCCAGCGTCTCGCCGACCGAGGTGCGAAGCAGCGCCTGCATCGGCGCGTTCAGCGGCGAGTAGAGCATGGGGGAGAGCATGAACAGCGACCCGACGCTGTCCGGCTGGGCGAGCGCCATTTCCACGATCGTTCCGCAGGCCGAGCCGTGGCCCAGCAGCTGCCAGGTGGTCAGCGCGCCGCCGTATTGCTCGTCCAGCAGGTCTAAAAGGCCCCACAGGCACCTCGCCCGCACGCTCTGCCGGAAGGGCGCCTCGTCTCCCGGCTCGCTCAGCCCGAACCCGGGCAGATCGCACAGCACGCACAGCGTACCCGCGGCGAGCAGCTCAGGCACAATATGCCGCCAGGCATAGGTCGACTGGCCGGGCGAGGCCACCAGCAGCGCGCGATGGCGCGGGCGGCAGGGAGGCTGCATCACGCGATAGTGTATGGTACAGCCGCGTATCTGCAGGAATCGACTGTTGGTATACATTTCCGCGCCTCCCCTCTCGCGCCCATTTTGCACTCATTATAGCACAGAATACCCCGCGAGAAAAGTGTTTTCGCGCCACTAACGCCCTGAAAAGGCCATTTTTAATCCGAAATCCTCCTGAAAACCGTTAACTTTGGTGCGGTTTTAGGGAATTGACCGACTGTGACCCCAATCGTCCGAACGCGCAAAGTTTTGCAAAAGTATTGCAAAAAGGTGTTTTCAGGCGGCGCGAAGGCTTTTCTTTCGCCAGAAAGTGTGCTATACTCTTAGTGTATATCTGAAAAATTCCCTGAGACTCCATCACGGCGTCTTTTCCGCCATTTCAGCGTCGGAAAACCTCGATTTAGCCCCGCTAAACCTTCGGTTTCCCTCCTTAAACTGACGAAAAATCCGCTCGTGCTGTCGCCTCTTCCTTTTTCAGATACACCCTAGGAGAGAACATGTGCCCGTCGAGCGGCGGGCGGGGAGGAAACGACATGATCTGGATGAAAAAAGCGATGGCGCTGTGTCTGGCGTTGCTGCTCGTGTGCGGCGCGGCCTGGGCGGAGCAGGAAAATAACGACCGGGTGCTGGCCGTGGTCAACGGCGTGCAGGTGAGCGTGGACGAGGTGGAGCGCGAGTTCCAGGACAACGCCGCCTTTTATCGCGAGAGCGGCCAGTCCGACGCCGAAATCAATAAGCTCAAGGAAGAGCTGGCGCGCGAGTGCGTGATGAACGAGCTGCTGCGCCAGAAGGCGGCCGAGTTGGGTCTGGACCGGTTTTCCGAGGAGGAGCTGGCCTCCTACCGCGCCGATGCGGAGAACCAGTACGATAACATGCTTACTTATTATATGGACTACTTCGCCGACGACAGCCTGACCGAGGACGAGGTGCGCGAGCAGACCGTGGCCTACTTCACCGAGAGCGGCTACACGGTGGACTCCATCCTTTCCCAGCAGCTCAGGGACGCGGCCCAGGATCGCCTGTATGAGCAGATCACCCAGACCGTGGAGATGACCGAGGACGAGCTTCAGGCCTACTACGACCAGCGCGTGGCGGCCGACCGGCAGGAGTTTACGGAGAACGTATACGCGTTTGAGTACGCGCTGTCCGGCGAGAGCGTCGTGACCTATGTGCCGGCGGGCTTCCGCGCGGTGCGCGCGCTGCTGGTGCGCTTCAGCGACGAGGACACGATGAAGATGTTCGACCTGACCCAGCGCCGCGAGGAGCTGATGGCCGACGAGTCCAGCAACAGGGAGGCGCTTGCCGAGGTGGACGCCCAGATCGAGCAGGCCACCGCCTCCACCCGCGAGGTGATGAGCGGCATTCAGGCGCGCCTGAGCGCGGGCGAGGATTTCATGACCCTGATGAAGGAGTTCAACGAGGACGTGTCTGCCGAAATGGAGCCCTTTGCCAGCCAGGGCAGCTATGTTTCCGCTGACTCCGTGGTCTGGCCCGCCGAGTTCGTGCAGGCGGCCATGGCGCTTCAGAAGCCCGGCGACGTGAGTCAGCCGGTGACCGTCTACTACGGCATGTACCTGATTCGCTACGAGGGCGAGGTGCCTGAGGGCCCGGTCGCCATCGACAAGGTGCACGACGCGCTCATGCGCGAGGCTGTGGAGACCAAGAAGCAGGACGCGTATCAGGAGCAGATCGACCAGTGGTACGCCCAGGCGGACATTACGCTCTACCTTGACCACCTGACCGAGGCGGTCGGCTGAGCCGCGCCTTACAGGCGTCAGCTTGTCAAAAAAGGTTTTGACAAGCTGGTGGACGGGGAAGCAAGCTCCCCGGCCAGGTGCCGCGGCTCAAATCTACGATTTGAGCCGTCGGCAGTTTCGCCAAAGGCGAAACCTGAAAACCCAAAGGGTTTTCAGCCTCCCTGCCACCCTCTCCAGTTTTTGCTGAAATCTAAGAGATTTCCGGGCGCAAAAATCGTCCCGTGCCCACCGTACACGCCGCTGGGCGCGATTGAAAGTTCGAGAGGGTTGCGACCCTCTCGAGCTCTCCGGGGGTTTTTCGACAGTCTGGCGCCTTACAGGCGCATCTGTGCAGTACTGATGTGTTCGGAGGACGTTATGAGTCAGAGCATACCGCTTATTGCGAATTTCACTTCCGGGCGCGGCCGCTGCGCCACGCAGATTCACGAGGTCATCCGCGCCTTTGCCGCCAAGGGCTACGGCACCGACGTGCACGTGACCTCCCGCCGTGGGCACGCCACCGAGCTGGCGATGGAGTACGCGAAATCGGGCCTTCTAACCTGCGCGGGCGGCGACGGCACGCTCAACGAGGTCATCACCGGCGTGATGCGCCTGCCTGAGGAGGAGCGCCCGACGCTGGGCTATATTCCCTGCGGCTCGACGAACGACTTTGCGGCCACGCTGGGCCTGCCGGGCGACATGGCCAAGGCGGCGCAGCGCATCATGGAGATGAACCCGATTACGCTGGACGTGGGCCGGTATCAGAACCGCTACTTCTCCTATGTGGCCTCGTTCGGCGCGTTTACCGAGGCCTCGTATTCCACCCCGCAGGACATGAAAAACGCGCTGGGCCACTTCGCCTATGTGATCGAGGGAGTCAGGAACCTGCAGACGCTGCGCCCCTACGCCATGCGCTTTGAGGCCGACGGCCAGGTCTACGAGGGCGACTACCTCTTCGGAGCCATCAGCAACTCGACCTCGATTGCCGGGCTGGTCAAGCTGGATGAGGAGCTGGTCAAGCTCAACGACGGGCTGCTCGAGCTGCTGCTGATCCGCTATCCGCAGAGCCTGGACGAGCTGGGCCGCGTCGCCATCTGCCTGAACATGCAGAACTACGATCACCCCGCCATCACCCTGGTGCAGGCAAAGAAAATCGTCATCGACAACCCCGACCACACCCCCTTCACGCTCGATGGCGAGTACGGCTCGGACGAGGAGCACATCGTCATCGAAAACGTGCACCACGCCATCCGGCTGATGGCGTAGAGGTTCTCCAGTCAAGGCGGGCCTTGCGCGCCGATCGGGAGCAGCCGTCTCCGCATCGCGATGGAAAGGCAATGCGGTCGCATGGGCATCTGCATTGAAATCGCATTGCTTTTTGTCCGGCGGCAGCAAGTGGGTCCGGGCACTGCTCGGCAAAAAGCGCTCCCGATGAGCCGGATATCCCGGAAGAATCCCGCTAAGAAAAGAGTGGAGAGAGCTTTCACGTTATGCTAAAATTGCATAACATTGCGCGTATTCAGGAATATAAACCGCCGCCCGGCCTCGTTGTCGGGCTTTCTCAAAAACTCAGAGTAAACGATTCGGTTATGGCATTTAACCAAAGTTGCATTATACTGGCAATGTTTTGCACTAATTTGGCAAGGACACAAAAATCCGTGTGCCACGCGCGGATACCTGTTATTCAAGAAGAGACAGAAAAACTAACCAAACAGTTAGCTTAATATTTCTCATAGGTTTTCTGACAGTCTGACGAAATATGGCGTAAATATGACATTTTCGTCTGGAGGAGCTATCGGCTATTAACAAATCCGCAGTCATATGTTATAATAGCGCCAGACATGAGATTATTATTTTTGAGGTGATTCGATGCAAGCGACGGCAAACAAAAACACAAAAAAGCGAAAGATTAATCGCGACCTGCTGCATGAGAACCTGGAGCTCTACTCCATCATGCTGCCGGTGCTGGTGATGATTTTCATCTTCTGCTACATCCCGATGTACGGCATCGTGATTGCGTTCCAGAAGTATGTGCCCGGTCGGCCGTTCCTTTCGTTTGACGGAAGCACCAAGTGGGTGGGCCTGAAGTATTTCACCGAGTTTATCCATGGCAAGTATTTCGGTCGCCTGATGGGCAACACGATCAAGCTGAGCCTGTACAACTTGGTGTTCGGCTTCCCGATCCCGATCATCTTCGCGCTGCTGCTCAACGAGATCCACAGCGTGCGCTGGCGCAAGTTCTTCCAGACGGCCAGCTACCTGCCCTACTTCATCTCGATGGTCGTCGTGGCCGGCCTGGTGGTGTCCTTCCTGGAGCTCAACGGCCTGGTGAACAACATCATCGTGGCGCTGGGCGGCGAGCGGTCGGCGCTGCGGACGAACAAGGAGTTCTTCCCCTGGATCTACACGATCACGAACATCTGGAAGAGCTTCGGCTTCAACAGCATCCTGTACATGTCGGCCATCACGGCGATCGACACGTCGCTGTACGAGTCGGCCAAGCTCGACGGCGCGACCCGTCTGGAGCAGATCTGGTACATCACGCTGCCCTCGATCCGCCCCACCATTGCCATCATGCTGATCATGGCGGTCGGCGGCATCATGGGCTCCAATACCGACCTGATCCTGCTTCTGTACACCTCCGCGACCTATGAGACCGCCGACGTTATCGGAACCTACATCTACCGCGTCGGTATTCAGGGCGGCAAGTTCAGCCAGACCGCCGCCATCGGCCTGTTCGCGACGATCATCAACTTCATCCTGGTGTTCATCGCCAACCAGCTGAGCAACAAGATCTCCGGAACCGGACTGTGGTAAGAAGGAGGCAACGAGTCATGAATACCGCAAAGAAAAAGCATAAGAAAATTCGCGAGGGCTCCCTGGTCGCGGACGTGATCATCTTCGTCATCGTGGCGCTGCTGGCCTTCGTCTGCCTGTACCCGATGTACTTCGTGCTGGTCACGTCGCTGTCCGACCCGGCCTACGCGCAGCAGATGAACACCTACTGGTGGCCGCATTCCGACACCGGCATCTTCCTGGGCACGTACAAGCGCCTGGTGACCGACATGACCATGTGGCAGGCCTACGGCAACACGATCGTTTACACACTTATCCCCACCTTCCTGATGCTGGTGACCTGCTGCCTGTGCGCGTACCCGCTGACCTCGCCCAAGCTGGTCGGCCGCAAGATCTGCAACATCTTCCTGCTGATCCCGATGTACTTCGGCGGCGGCCTGATTCCCAGCTTCATCCTGATGACCAAGCTGGGCCTGTACAACAACATCTGGGCCATCATCATCCCGGCGTCGTTCAGCATCTGGTACATCATCCTCACGCGCACCTACTTCGCCTCGATTCCCGAGGAGCTGCGCGAGGCGGCCAAGATTGACGGCGCGAACAACTATCAGTGCCTGTTCCGCGTGTACATTCCCAACGCCAAGTCCATCCTGGCGGTGATCGCGATTTACACGCTGGTCGCCCGGTGGAACAGCTGGTACGACGCGATGATCTACATTCCGGAGCAGGCAAAGCAGCCCCTGCAGCTGTACCTGCGCCGCATCCTGGTCGAGCAGACGGTCGACCTAAGCCTGTCGCTGAGCATGGCGGAGATGGAGGAGCGCGTGCTCCGGCAGATGTCCAACGACCAGCTCAAGTACGCCATGATCATCTTCACCACCCTGCCCATCATCTTCGCCTATCCCTTCCTGCAGCGCTACTTCGTCAAGGGCGTCATGGTGGGTTCGCTGAAGGGCTGATTCCCATTTGCTTCTAACGCAAACAAAGCGTTGGAAATATTGAAAGGAGGATTTCTCACTATGAAGAAATTCCTGGCTATCCTCTTGACCCTGTGCATGCTCTTCTCCCTGTGCATGTACACCGCCTCTGCGGATGAAGACCCCGTCGTCATCACCGTGCTCGGCTATGAAAACGGCACCGGAGACGCCTTTGCCAAGCACCGTGAGGAGCAGGCTGTCTGGAAGGAGCAGACCAGACTGTTCACCGAGGCCGGCATCAGCTTCGAGTTCGAGACCATCGCCGACTACGAGCAGTACAAGACCACCATTCAGACCCGTCTGGCGGCCGCGCACGACATGCCCAACCTGTTCTTCGGCGGCGCGACCGACGTGACCGACCTGCTGGACCTGGCCGAGATGGAACAGATCCTGAAGATCAATGAGATCCTCGAGACCACCAAGGGCAACGCCTACAACTTCTACTATGGCGGCGTAGGCGATCAGGCCCGCAAGCTGATCTCCGATGAGAACGGCGACTTCTACTGGATCCCCCGTATCCAGATCAACCAGCTCAACGGCGTGAACGCCGGCACCTCCATGGCCACCTGCATCCGCAAGGACTGGCTGGAGAAGGTCGGCCTGGAAGTTCCCACCAGCCTGGACGAGTTCACCAACGCCATCAAGACCTTCCAGGAGCAGGACGTCAACGGCAGCGGCACCGTCGATGAGTACATCGTCGAGGATCCCTCCTACTTCACCACCGGCATGAACCTGTGGTTCGGCATCCCCACCTGCGACGGCACCGCCATCGGCATCAACCTGACCGAGGGCACCGTGGACTCCGCCTGGTACAACCCCAACATCAAGGCGTACTTCACCTACATCCAGCAGCTGGTGAAGGACGGCCTGCTCTACGCCGATGCGATCGGCAGCGACACCTCCACCTCTTCCCTGAAGAGCAACAACCAGGTTGCCGCGCAGCAGTACTATCCCGTCGGCACCTACGAAGAAGCGACCGTCCGCGCCGCCGGCCACGAGGATGCGTACCTGATCGGTATGATCCCCTTCGACGCCGTCGAGGGCACCAAGGCCTTCTACTCTGAGGAGACCCCCTACCTGGTTTACCTGCGCTTCTGCGTGTCCAACTCCGCCGCGGACAAGGTGGAGGGCATGGCCAGGCTGTTCGACGTGATCTACAGCGACGAGTATTCCAAGCTCATGCGCTGGGGCGTCGAGGGCGTGACCTACGAAGTGCTGCCCGACGGCACCAACCATCGCCTGAATCCCACCATGGGCCGCGATGAGACCATCGCCAAGGGCTGCATGACCGTCAACTCCCTGTCCAAGTTCATGCTGCCCGACTTCAACTACAACGAGCGCGCCGAGGAAATGGCCCGCACCGCCGAGGGCGGCTGGCAGGCGAAGGTCGACTACGAGCTGGCGACCGCTGACTATCAGCCCCGTACTCCCAACGACAACACCGGCTACTATGCGCTGGGCACCGCTGAGGAGAACGAGATCCTGGCTCAGTACTCCACCGACCTGACCACCACGAGCCGCGAGATCGCGACCAACCTGAGCCTGGGCGTCTACTCTGTGGACGACATGGATCAGTACATCGAAGAGCTGCGCGCTGTCGGTCTGGACGAGGTCCTGGCTGTCCGCCGCGCCCAGTTCGCTCGTGCGCAGGGCTATCAGACCTACGAGGCCATGAGCGCTGAGATGTTCCACAACTAATTGACGACAGGACGCGCCGGTATCGCGCCGGCAGCTGAGTGAAGTCAGGCCCTCCCGGGAAACCGGGAGGGCCCTTTTTGCGCAGATTTTGCACGCGAACCGATTGACAAACACAAAAGGATGTACTATCATCTATTTGGTTGATGGTACAACTAATTCGCGCCGGGAGGAACGGAAAATGGATCAGACAGAGCGGAAGATCACCAAAATCGCGCGGGAGGCGGGCGCGTTTACCGTGCAGGCGATGAAGCGCGAGGGCGTGGGCGCGGCGGAGTTTGACTTTGTGCACCTGCTGCGGCACAATCCGGGCCTGACACAGAGCCAGGTGCGCGAGATGCTGGGCATCGACAAGGGCGCGGCGGCCCGGCGTGCGGCCAACCTGGAGGCAAAGGGGTACCTGGTGCGCCGCCCCAACCCGGCCGACGGGCGCAGCCGGCTGCTTTACGCCACCGAAAAGGCCGATTCGCTGCGCAATTCGAAGGCGCAGATCGAGACGGCGTTCTACGAGTGGCTGCTGGAGGAGCTGCCCGAGGGGGAGCGCGCGGCCTTCTGCCGGACGCTGGACGCGCTCTATCGCCGGGCCAAGGCGGAGAGCCGCGCCGGTTTTCCGCATGTCGCGCAGCGAATCGATACGAAAGAGGGTGAGGGGCATGAAGAAGAGGTTTGAGCCGCAGAAGATCGGCGCGTATTTCCGGGCGGAATGGGCGGCGCTGTGCCTCGTGATGGCCTCCGGGCTGATCTATAACCTGGGCCTGCTGGCCGGGCCGTGGTTCGAGGGCAGGATGGCCGGGCGGCTGATCGACTGCCTGAACGGGCAGGCTGGCTTTATGGACATGCTGGCGCTTGTCGGGTGGTACGCGCTGATTACGGCGGTGGTGCAGGGCGCGCGCTACGTCAAGCGGTTTTACGTGCGCCGCTTCGCCAACAACGTCAACCGGCGCATGAAGCGGGTGCTGTACGGCAGCCTGGTGCGCAAAAGCCGCAGCGAATTGGCCGGGGAGGGTATGGGCGACCTGCTGACCAGGGCGATCAGCGACGTGGACGACTGCGCCGAGGGCATGCGCAAGTTCACCACCGAGCTGTTTGATACGGGTGTGGCGCTGGCGGCCTACGCCTGCATGCTGCTGAGCTACGACTGGCGGCTGGCGCTGACCTGCCTGGTCTTCCCGCCGCTGGCCTTCGTGATCGCCGAAAAGCTCAAGGCGGTCGTGCAGCGGGCGGGCGCGGCATTCAAGAAACAGTCGGGCGTGCTGAGCGCGGCGACGCTCGACCGGGCGCAGAACGCGCTGACCTATCGCGTATTCGGCTGCGAAAGGGAGCGCGGCGCGGCCTATGAGCGCGATCTGAACGGATATGAGTCGGCTGCGGTGAAGGCCAACCTGCTTACCGCCGCGCTGCCGCCCGTGTACCGGGTGCTCGCGATGGCCGGCGCGCTGCCGATCCTGCTGCTGGGCGCGCGCAACGTGATGGGAACGGGCTGGCGGGCCTGGGACGTGGCGGCGTTTACCACCTTCCTGTCCTGCTTTACCCGCCTGGCTACCAAGTCCTCGAGCGCAGCCAAGCTGTTTAACGCGGTGCACCGCGCCCAGGTTTCCTGGCGCAGGATCAGGCCGCTGATGCAGGACGTAAAGTCCCTGGAGCCGGTGCAGGCCGCCCCGAGCGCGCCGCTTCACGTGCGGGAGCTGGGCTTTGCCTATCCGGGCGGGGAAGAGATCTTCGCCGGACTGTCCTTCGACGCGCAGCCGGGCGAGATCCTCGGCGTGACCGGGCCGGTGGCCTGCGGCAAGTCCACGCTGGGCAGGGCGTTTCTGTGCGAGTATCCGTATGAGGGGAGCGTCCGCTTCGGCGAAAAGGAGCTCTCCGGCCTGACCGAGGCGCAGCGCGCGGGCGTGGTCGGCTACCTGGGCCACGACCCGGAGCTGTTCAACGCCAGCGTGAGGGACAACGTGCTGCTGGGCGACGCGGGGGATGCGGAAAAGTACCTGAAGGCGGTGTGCCTGGATGGGGAGGTCGCGGCGATGAAAGAGGGGCTTGAGACCCAGGTGGGCAGCGGCGGCGTGCGGCTGTCCGGCGGCCAGGCGCAGCGGCTGGCGCTGGCGCGGACGCTGTGCCACGGGCGGCCGGTGATGATACTGGACGACCCGTTTTCGGCGCTGGACAAGGCGACGGAAAGGCAGGCGTTCGCGCACCTCAGGGAGCTGGCGAAGGACAGCGTCGTGCTGCTGATTTCGCACAGGCTGTACCTGTTTCCGCAGACCGACTGCGTGATCTGGCTGGATAACGGGCGCACGCAGGTGGCGACGCATGAGCAGCTGCTGGCCGGGAATCCGGAATACGCCCAGCTCTACCATGAGCAGGAGGAGGGGAAACGCCATGAAGACTGAAGGGAGCGTGCGCGGGGTCATACTGGACACGCTGCGCAGGAAAAAAGGACTGTCGTTGGGCATTGCGTGCGCGGTGTGCGGGGCGATCGCCGCGTCGCTGTATCCGCCGCTGCTGCTGGGCAAGGTCATCGACCGGCTGACCGCGGGGGAGGGCGTTTCCGCCGCGCTGGCGCTGAGCTACTTTGGCCTGCTGGCGCTGGCCGGGGCGATGGAGTCGGCGCGAGAGTGCGGCCTGACGGTGATGGGCCAGAAGATTACCCACGCGCTGCGCAGCGCCCTGATGGACAAGCTCACCCGCCTGCACGCGGGCAGCCTGAATGCGCAGGAGCCGGGCGCGCTGACGGCCCGGTTCGTGGGCGATGTGGACACAGTGGAAAACCTGTTTACCGGCGGCATCATCAGCCTGTTTGCCGATGCCTGCCGCATCGTGAGCATCCTGGCGGTCATCGCGTGCAGGAACCTGGGCCTGACGCTGATTCTGCTTTGCCTGCTGCCCGGGCTGTTCTGGTTCACCCGGCATGTGCAGAAGCGCATGCTCGCCTCGCAGCTGGAGAACCGCCGCGCCGTCAGCCGCGCCTCGGGCCAGGTACCCGAGACTCTGCACAACCTGCGCACCGTGCACGCCCTGGCCAAGGAAGAGTACATGGAGACGCGCTACGACGGGGCCATCGAGCAGAGCTACCGCGCGATGGAGAAGACCAACTTCTACGACGCGATCTACTCCCCGGTCATCCTCAGCCTGAACGCGCTGGTCGTGGCGGCGGTCATGCTGCTCTCCGCGTCCGGCAATGCGCGCGTGCTGACGCTGTTCGGCATGTCGGCAGGCACGGCGGTCGCGGTTATCAACTACATCTCGCAGATCTTCACCCCGGTCGAGAGCCTGGGCATGGAAATCCAGACCATCCAGTCGGCCATCGCGGGCGTCCGGCGCATCGACGAGTTCTTTGCGCTGCCCGAGCGCACAAAGCCCGAGGCGGTTCAGGCACAGGCGACCGGTGCGCAGGTGGAGCTGCGCAGCGTCACGTTCGGCTACGACGAGCGGCCCGTGCTCAGGAACCTCAGCCTGCGGGTCATGCCGGGCGAGCAGGTGACGCTGACCGGCCGCACCGGTGCGGGCAAGAGCACCGTGTTCCGGCTGATACTGGGCCTGTACGAGCCGCAGGAGGGCGAGGTGCTGGTGGAAGGCATGCCCGCCTCCAGCCTGCCGGATGAAAGGCGGCGCAGGCTGCTGGGCTATGTGGAGCAGTCCTTTCACCGGGTGCCGGGCACCGTCCGCGACCAGATCACGCTGTTCGACCCGTCTTTTTCCGAGCAGGCGGTTCGCCGCGCCGCGGAGCTTGCGGGCCTGAGCGAGGCCATCGAGCGCCTCGACCAGGGGTATGATACGCCCTGTACGCCCGATCTGTTTTCCCAGGGCCAGTGGCAGCTGCTCTCCATCGCCCGCGCGGCGGCGGCGGAGCCGAAGATCCTGCTGCTGGACGAAATCACCGCCAATCTGGACGCGGAGACCGAGCAGACCGTGCTTTCGGCGCTCCAGCGTGCGGCGGACGGACGCACCGTGCTGTCCATTTCACACCGCACCACCGCCCGAACCGGCCGCGAGTGCGTGATTTCCTGATTCCCTTTGCGTTCGCCTCTCCTGCGCGCCCGATGGCCCATGCTGTCGGGCGCGCGCACGTTTGCCGCTTCCGCGGGCAGGTCGAGCCTTGACAAGGCCGCGTGGACTGTAGTAAAATGCCAATAGATTGTTATTGAAGTACTTTTCGGCAAGGAGGCGGCGCGTTTGGCGGGCGATCACGTCAATCACCGGCAGCGGATGCGGGAGAGAGTGCGCCGGGGCGGCCTGGATCAGCTGGCTCCGCATGAGGTGCTGGAGTACCTGCTCTATCACGCGATTCCGCAGGGCGACGTCAACCCGCTGGCCCACCGCCTGCTCAGGCGCTTCGGCACGATCGGCGCGGTGCTCTCCGCCCCGGAGGAGGAGCTGGTTCAGGTGGAGGGCGTGGGCGCGCACACCGCCCGGATGCTTCGCGCGGCGGGCGAGCTGGTGAGCGCCTATTGCGAAGAGAGCCGGAGGGAGCGCCGCCCGATCGAGAACCTGCGCGAGGCGCTGGGCAGACAGGCGCTGGAGAGCGAGCTGCCCGCGCGGCCGACGCTCGAGGTACACTGCTTCGATCAGGACGGCTACCTGCTGGGCAGCGCGCGGTATGACTGGACGGAGCCCTTCATGCGCACCAGGCAGCTGGTTGCGGGCGTGCTGGAGCTGAGGGCGCACAGCGTGGTGCTGGCGCTGCTGTGCCGGCGCGAGGGCTATGTGATGAGTGAGGAAACCTGGGCGGAGATGCGCCGGGTGGTTCGGGCGCTGGTGCTCCTGGAGGTGCGGGTGATCGACGTGATGACGCGCACGCCGCAGGGCGAGGTCAGCAGTCGCCAGGCTGGTCAGCTCAGCGAGGCGATGACCGCCCTGACCAACTACAGCGCCGCCGAGGAAGACGAGTGGATGGGCGACTGGTCGAATGATTTTTCGGGCGCGATGGAGGATGCGGAGGATGAAAACGATCCGGGTTGACTTTTCAAAATGCGAGAACAGCGAACAGATGCACGAGCAGCTTCGGCGCGCGCTGAACCTGCCTGAATATTATGGAGGCAATCTGGACGCGCTGTGGGACTGCCTGAGCGGCGGGCTCGAGCTGCCCGCGCAGATCGAGGTACTGCCCGCGCCCGCTTTTCTGGCCGGGGAGCAGGCGGGGATACTGCGCCTGTTCGACGAGGCCGGACCGCTGGGCCTCACCTGGCGGGAGGTGCGCGACCTGCAGGAAAACGTCGTGCCCGCGACCGGGCAGAATAAAAAGCCGGTCTTCGTGCACCCGGACAGCGGCACGCGCATACTGTTTGCGGGCAATTCGATCACCAAGCACGCCCCCAAGCCCCAGATCGGCTGGGAAAAGGACTGCGGCATGGCGGCGTCGTGCCTTGAAAACGACTACGTGCACCTGTTCATGAAGCGCTTTCGCGAGGAAATCGACCCGCACGCCGCCTTCTGCATCGCCCAGGTTGCGCCGTTTGAGCACGAGTTTTTCACCATGCAGCCGGGCGAGCTGTTTCAGGAGGCCGCGGACTTCGACGCGGATCTGGTCCTGATGTTCTTCGGCGCGAACGTGGACAAGGCCTACGATACCGCCGAAAACCCGCCCGTGCGCTTCGGCGAGGCCTGCGAGCACCTGCGCGACTTCTTCACGCCCACCGGACGCGCCCGCGTCTTTTATTCGGAAGGCTTCTACATCCGGCCCGTGCTCGACGAGGAAAAGCGCCAGGCGGCCCTGCACCGCGGCGACGGCTTTATCTCTATCCGCGATATCCGCGAGCGCGAGGACACCCACGGCCTGTTCAATCACCCGAATGACCTGGGCATGCGCCTGCTCGCCGACCGCTTCTTCGAGGAGATGACGGGGAGAGAACGATAGGAACGTTCGAGAGGCGGCCAGGAACGTTGGGGAGGCCGCCTTTTTGAAAAAGGCGCCTCCCCAAGCCCCACCCGGAAAACGCTTTGATCCGCGGGACATATTTCAATAAAGAGACGTGCTTCCCCGAATGAGGCGCCTGGCCATTCAGGGAGGAATGACGGGCCTATTTATGCGTCCGAGACGCGCCGGATTGCGCAGGGGAAACGGAGGCGGGGGAGACTGTCCCAAACGCTTTCGCAAAGTGCAGGAAAGATTGCCGAACGCCGCGCCGGGCGGCGGAAAGGCATCTTTTTTTCGCGAAATGTGCATTTGTGGTTGAATTTTTGCTTATCATTTGGTATACTAGACGCGGTGAGTTTGCATCGCCAAAATTAACTGCATCACAGGAGGGATTTTACCATGAAGAAGTTTATCGCGCTGCTTCTCGTCGCCCTGATGCTCGTGCCCTGCGTGGCCCTGGCTTCCGGAGACAACTACGAGATTGCCCTGGTCACCGACGTGGGCAACATCGACGACCATTCCTTCAACCAGAGCGCCTGGGAGGGCGTGAAGCAGTTCGCCGAGGAAAAGGGCGTGACCTACGCCTACTATCGTCCGTCCGAGGACTCCACCGACGCGCGTATCGACGCGATGACCTCCGCCATCGACAAGGGCGCCAAGACCATCGTCTGCCCCGGCTATCTGTTTGAGGATTCCGTTTACGAGATGCAGAAGAAGTATCCCGAGGTCAACTTCCTGCTGCTGGACGGCGAGCCCCACACCGCCGACTACGCCACCTATGAGACCACTGCCAACACCCACTGCATCCTCTATCAGGAGGAGCAGGCCGGTTACTTCGCGGGCTACGCGGCCGTGAAGGACGGCTACACCGAGCTGGGCTTCCTGGGCGGCATGGCCGTTCCCGCCGTCATCCGCTACGGCTACGGCTTCGTGCAGGGCGCCGACGCGGCCGCTGCCGAGATGGGCAAGACCGTGAACATCAAGTACTGGTACTGCGATTCCTTCACCCCCAATGACGACATCAAGACCAAGATGAGCGGCTGGTACACCGAGGGCACCGAGGTCGTCTTCGCCTGCGGCGGCGGCATCTACCTGTCCGCGACTGCGGCCGCCGAAGAGGCTGGCAAGAAGGTTATCGGCGTGGACACCGACCAGGCGCTCGACTCCGACACCATCATCACCTCCGCGATGAAGGGCCTGACCAACTCCGTCGTGCTGGCTCTGACTGACCTGTACGCTAACAACGGCGTCTGGCCCGAGGCGTATGCCGGCAAGACCGCGACCCTGGGCGTGAAGGACGACTGCGTGGGCCTGCCCACCGCCGAAGCCTCCTGGCGCCTGACCACCTTCACCGTGGACGAGTACAACGCCCTCTACGAGAAGGTCAAGTCCGGTGAGATCGTGGTTTCCAACGCCACCGACGTGGAGCCCACCGTGACCGCCGCGACCGTGGACTATCAGAACTGATCAACCTGTCCGCAAGGGAGCCGGGCTTCGCGCTTGGCTCCCTTTTTCCAAAAGGGAACGCATAAAGACAACGAGGGGAATCTTATGAGCGAATATGTAATCGAGATGCTGAACATCACCAAAGAATTCCCTGGAATTAAGGCCAACGACAACGTGACGCTTCAGCTCAGAAAGGGCGAGATTCACGCGCTGCTGGGCGAAAACGGCGCGGGCAAGTCCACGCTGATGAGCGTGCTGTTCGGCCTGTATCAGCCGGATCAGGGAACCATCAAGAAGGACGGACAGGTCGTCAAGATCAACGATCCCAACGACGCCAACGCCCTGCACATCGGTATGGTGCACCAGCACTTCAAGCTGGTCGAGGTCTTTTCGGTTCTGGACAACATCATCCTGGGCGCGGAGGATACCCATCTGGGCTTCCTTCAGAAGAAAAACGCCCGCAAAAAGGTGCTTGAATTGAGCGAGAAGTACGGGATGCGCGTGGATCCCGACGCCTTGATTGAAGATATATCGGTCGGCATGCAGCAGCGCGTGGAGATCCTCAAGATGCTCTACCGCGACAACGAAATCCTGATTCTGGATGAGCCGACCGCCGTGCTCACCCCGCAGGAAATCGACGAGCTGATGGAGATCATGCGCGGCTTCGCGCGGGAGGGCAAGTCCATTCTGTTCATCACGCACAAGCTGTCCGAGATCATGGCGGTGGCCGACCGCTGCACGGTGCTGCGCAAGGGCAAGTGCATCGGCACGGTGGACATCAAGGACACCACCAAGGAGGAGCTCTCCCGGATGATGGTGGGCCGCCCGGTCAGCCTGCAGGTCGAGAAGCAGGATCGCACGCCCGGTGAAGTCATCCTGGATGTGAAGGACGTGTCGGTCAGGAGCCGCGTGCACGCCGCCGACGCGGTCAAGAACGTGTCGCTTCAGGTGCGCGCGGGCGAGATCGTGTGCCTGGCGGGCATCGAGGGCAACGGGCAGACCGAGTTCGTGGCGGGATTGACCGGCCTTGAGCCGGTGCGCACGGGCAGCATCCGCCTCTGCGGAAAGGAAATTGCCCACGCGCCCATCCGTGAGCGCAGCAAGGCCGGCATGAGCCACATCCCCGAGGACCGGCACAAGCACGGTCTGATTCTGGACTACACGCTGGAGGAGAACCTAGTGCTGCAGCGCTACTGGCAGCCGCAGTTCCAGAACCACGGCTTTATCCGCAGGGACGCGGTGCGCGCCTATGCCGAGCGGCTGATTGAGCAGTTCGACGTGCGCAGCGGCCAGGGCCCGGTGACGACGGCGCGCAGCATGTCCGGCGGCAACCAGCAGAAGGCCATTATCGCGCGCGAAATCGACCTGAACGCGCCGCTGCTGGTGGCGGTGCAGCCCACGCGCGGACTGGACGTGGGCGCGATCGAGTACATTCACAGGCAGCTGGTCGCCCAGCGGGACGCGGGCAAGGCGGTGCTGCTGGTGTCGCTGGAGCTGGACGAGGTCATGAACGTCAGCGACCGGATACTCGTCATGTACGGCGGGGAAATCGTGGGCGAGTTTGACCCGAAGAAGACCACCGCCGAGGAGCTGGGCCTGTACATGGCCGGCGCCAGGCGGCAGAATATGAAGGCAAAGGAGGAATCCCGCGGATGAAATTCCTGAAAAATCTGCGCAAAAAGCCGGGCGTGGCCAGCTGCGCCGCGTCGCTGATTTCCATACTGGCGGGCCTTCTGGTGGGCTTTGTGCTGCTGATTGCCTTCAACGCGCCCTACGCCGTGTACGGTCTGAAGAAGATCCTGACTACCGGCGCGGGCTCGATGGATCGCTTCGCCAAGGTGCTCTACCAGACCACCCCGCTGATCATGTGCGGCTTGTCGGTGGGCTTCGCCTTCAAGACCGGCCTGTTCAACATCGGCGCGTCCGGTCAGGCGACGGTGGGCGCGTTCTGCGCGCTGACGTTCGCGATACAGTTCCAGATGCCCTGGTATGTGTGCCTGCTCATTTCGATTGTGGGCGGCGCGCTGTGGGGCGCGATTCCCGGCCTGTTCAAGGCCTACTTCAACGTCAACGAGGTCATCACCTCGATCATGTTCAACTGGATCGGCCTATTCGCGGTGAACCTGGCACTCAACAACATGCCCAAGATGCTGGCCAACGCCTGGGGTGCGGTCAACCGCGACCGCACCGCGCCGCTTGCCAAGGCCAACCCCTCGGCTATACTGCCCAAGCTGGGCCTGGACGAGCTGATGGGCTCGAACTACATCAACCTGGGCATTTTCCTGGCGATCCTCGTGGCGATCGTCATGTGGGTGATCCTGAGCAAGACCACCTTCGGCTACGAGCTCAAGGCCTGCGGCCACAACCGCAGCGCCAGCGAATACGCCGGCATCAACGCCAGGCGCAACATCCTGCTCTCGATGACCATCGCGGGCGCGCTGTCCGGCCTGGGCGGCGGCATGTGGTACCTGGGCGGCACGATGCAGTACACCCTGGTCAAGAACCTGCTGGCCATGGGCTTTAACGGCATCCCGGTGGCCCTTCTGGGCGCGTCCCACCCGATCGGCATCCTGTTCAGCGCGCTGTTCATTTCCTACATTCAGGTGGGCGGCGACGCGCTGCAGCCCGAGTTCGCCAAGGAGATCATCGACATCATCATCGCCGCGATCATCTACCTGAGCGCGTTTTCCCTGCTCATCAAGGAGTTCATCACCCGCAGCCATAAGAAGGAGGGGAAAGCGAAATGATTATCCTCGCCGACATTCTCAGTGCAACCATACTGTTCGCCGTGCCGCTTCTGCTGGTGGCGCTGGGAGGCATGTTCTCCGAGCGCAGCGGCGTGATCAACATCGCGCTGGAGGGCGTGATGATCGTGGGCGCGCTGACCAGCTGCCTGGTGCTCAAGGCCATGGACGCGGTCGCCTTCTGGCCCGCTCATTCGCAGCTGGGCATGCTGCTGGCCGTCCTGGCGGCGGGCGCGGTGGGCATGCTGTTCTCGCTGCTGCTGGCCTTCGCCTCGATCAACCTCAAGGCCGACCAGACCATCGGCGGCACCGCGCTCAACATGCTGGCTCCGGCCATCGCCATCGTCGTGACCTGGGCGATCCAGGGTCAGGGCCAGACCACCATCCTCATTCCCACCTGGATCCGCATCACGCAGGCCGATTTCGGCCTCGAGGCGGCGGACACCTTCCTGCAGCGCCTGCTCTTCAAGAGCTTCTATCTGACTACGCCCATTGCGTTTTTGCTGCTGATTCTCTCCTGGCTGGTGATGTACAAGACCCGGCTGGGCCTCAGGCTGCGCGCGTGCGGCGAGCATCCTCAGGCGGCGGACGCGGCAGGCATCAGCGTCTATCGCATGCGCTACACGGGCGTGCTCATCTCCGGCTTTCTGGCAGGCGTCGGCGGCTTCGCCTTTGCCATCGCCGCGGGCTCCGGCTTCCAGGCCACGGTGGCCGGCTACGGCTTCCTGGCCCTGGCCGTGATGATCTTCGGCAACTGGAAGCCACTGCCCATACTGGGTGCGTCGCTGTTCTTCGCCTTCTTCAAGATCATCGGCTCCTACAGCGCGTCCATTCCCTTCCTGCCCACCTTCAGCGGCGTGAAGTCCAAGGAATACATCTATCAGATGCTTCCCTATCTGGTCACGATGATCGTACTCGTCCTGACCTCCAAGAAGTCCCACGCCCCCAAGGCTGAAGGCATCCCCTACGACAAGGGTCAGCGCTAGGCAGGCTGAGCCTGCACGCACTTGCTGCCGCCGAGGCCACACGCATCCTTCGGCCATAAATTAGAGCCTCAGGATGCTTCGTGGTCGAAAGACCCGGGGCAACTGCCCCACAAGAGCTGCGCGTGAGCCACACGAATCCGGGAGCCACCGGGCAGTGCCCGGTTCCGCCTGCTGCCGCCTGGGCCACACGAATCCGGGAGCCACCGGGCAGTGCCCGGTTCCACTTGCTGCCGCCTGGGCCACACGCATCCTTCGGCCATAAATTAGAGCCTCAGGATGCTTCGCGGTCGAAAGACCCGGGGCAACTGCCCCACAAGAGCTATGCGTGAGCCACACGAATCCGGGAGCCACCGGGCAGTGCCCGGTTCCGCCTGCTGCCGCCGTGAGCCACACGAATCCGGGAGCCATAGATTAGAGCTCCCGGATTCTTCGTATTTCTGTGACTTAAGGATAGTGCCCCACAAGGCGTTCCTATCGACGACTATCGGCCGCCATAGATTAAAGCGGCCGAAGTCTGCGAATCTGCCGTGCAGTGCCCACTTCCCCGTGCCTCGCCTGAAAGGGGAGGTCGGACTGTCAAAAAACTCGGGAGAGCTCGAGAGGGCCGCAGCCCTCTCGAACTTCCAATCGCGCCCAGCGGCGTGTACGGTGGGCGCGGGACGATT
>CAKUFI010000020.1 GCA_934647305.1 uncultured Clostridia bacterium
GGCGTTGCCGCCCGCGGGAAACAGCAAAGCGAGGAGCCTTCCGAATAGAAGGCTCCTCGCTTTGGTCTTGTCTTGATCAAATCTCGGGAGTGCGGATCAGGAACTGCACGCTGCCTGTCATCTCGGCGGACTTGCCGGCGTAGGACTGGTAGTCCTCCATCAGGCTGCACACCGCCTTGGCGTGGTCAATCAGCTGCTCCAGATCGTCGTTGATCAGGCTCAGGATCTTGCTGACGGCCTCGTCGTTGAAGCGCTGCAGTCCGTCATACAGCTCGCTCGAGCCGTCGGCCAGCTTCTGCGCGCCCTCAGCCGCGTCGCCCACCGCGCCGGTGTAGGCCAGCACGCCTTCATAGAAGCTCTTCATGCTGTCCAGCGTCTCCTTGAGGGTGGTCAGGGACTGATAGCTTTCGCTCTGCACGCCGTTCTCGGCCTTGGCCTTCTCGACGGTCTCCTTGAAGGTATCGGTCTCGCGCTGCTCGGCAACGTTCTTCTCGATGGCCTCCTGGGCCTCCTTGCCCTTCATCTGCTCGGCGAGGTTGGTCTCGATGAGGCCCTTGACCTTGTCGGAGGCCATCTGCTCGGTGACGTTCTTGTCGATGGTCTTCTTGATATTGTCGGAGTTCATCTGATCGGTGACGTTCTGATCAATCGTCTTCTTGACCGTGTCGGAGGCCATCTGCGCATTGTAGTTCTGCTCAATCGTCTTCTTGATCGTGTCGGAGGCCATCTGATCCTCGACGTTCTTGCTGATGGTCGCCTTTACAGTATCGGTCGCCATCTGGCTGTTCACGGCGGACGCAAGCAGCGCATCGCGGTTCTTGAGCTGCTCCTGCTCGGCGGCGGCAATCTGCTGCTGCACCGCGTCGGAAGCCATGTTCTGGTCGATCAGGCCCTGGATGGTCTCATCCACCTTGGCGGAAATCTCGTCCTGCTTGCCGGAGAGCAGCTGGGAAGTCGCCTGCTCGACATAGGCGGCGAGCTGCTCGGCGCTCATGCTCTTCTTCTGTTCGTCGGTCAGGGAGGCCTCGACCTGCGCCTTGATGGCGGCGCGGTAGGAATCGGTCACCTGAGAAGTCACGGCGTCCTTCTGGGCGTTCACCTGGCTGGTCACGGCCGCCTTGACGGTCTCGATCACCTTCTGATGGATCTGATCGTTCAGCACCGCGTCCACCTGGGCGCTGACCTGAGCGCGGACGGCGTCCGTCACCTTGGACTCAACCTGCGCGCGCACAGCCGCGTTGACCTTGCTGCGCACCTCCTTGCCCACGGCCTCTTCCACAGCCGCAGTTACCTGCTGACGGGCCGCCTCCTCCACCTGCTTGACGACCTCGGCGCGCACGGCCTCGTCGACCTTCTTTGCGACCTCGGTGCGGACGGCCTCGGTGACCTTTTCTGTCAGCTGTTCGCCGGCCTGGCGCTCGACCTCGGCCTCGGCGGTCTTGAGCAGCTCCTCCTGGATGCGGGCGATTTCATCCGCGTAATTGTCCAGGGTCAGCTCGTTCAGGGCGATATTGTACTGCTCGAAGGTATCGCGCTTGCCCTCCAGCGTCTGATTGGCGGTGGCGAGCACGGTATCGAGCACCTGCTTAGCCGCGTCGGCCAGCGTATCGCTGTTGCCGTCCAGTTCAAGCAGGCCGTCTGCCAGCTCCCTGTTGCCGTCCCTGAGCTGCAGCGCGCCGTCCAGCAGCTGGCTCATCGCGTCGCTCAGTTCACCGGTCATGTCGTCCACGTCCAGCTCCTTGTCCAGCTCGGCCTCGTCGAGGGTCTGGAAGAGGGCGTTGGTCGCGGCGGTATAGCTGCCAGAGAGGGAGAAGTTGGTCACATCGGCGGTAATCTGCGCGCCGGTGGGGATTTCCATGTCGATCTTCTCTTCGATCTCGTCGTTGGACAGATCCAGCGCGTCGTGCAGGCCGGGCAGGCCCCAGGTCACGATCAGCTTGCTGTCGCCCACCTCGACCAGACGGCCGTGGGTGACCTCGACGTTCTGGAACACGTCGCCGTCGATCATCATCACGGTGGCCATCAGGAAGGGCACGGGCAGCTCGAGTTCTTCGCCGTTCACGGTCGCCCTGCCGGTCAGGTTGGAGGCGTACTCCACGTCCATGACCAGATGACCGCTCTTGCCGGCCAGCTCCTCAGGAGTGACTGCCTGGCCGTCCAGGGTGTACTTCACGGTCATGCCGACCGGCAACTCCTCTTCAGAGGTGCCCTGATAGGTGATCGACGCGCCGTCGGCCTTCCACACCAGCACGCCGTTGTCCTCGGTATAGGTTTCCTCGCCGGAGACGTTTTCAATGTCCTTGAGGCGGCTCTCGTCCTTCAGCTCGGCCTCGGCGTTTTTGTTGGTCAGCCGCTCGCTGACGATGATGCGCTGCGCCGCGCCGGCCGCGTCGGCCAGCACATAGACCGTTTCCTTCTTATCCACCGTATCGGCCAGGGCGCAGGGTGCCACGGAAAGCGCCAGTGCCAGCGTCAGCAGCCAGGCCATCATGCGGGAAATACGCTTGCTCATATTCTTTTCCTCCTTGATCGTTCTTGAAGGCTACGCCTTTTTCTTCTTCATGCCCAGGGTGGTCGCGCGAATCAGTCCGTCGCACAGCATCAGCAGCGCGGGCAGGATGAAGATGACGCACAGCATGCTCACCACGGCGCCGCGGGCCATCAGCATGCACATGGCGCTGATGATGTCGATGTCAGAGTATACAGCCACGCCGAAGGTGGCGGCGAACAGGCCCATGCCGCTGACGATGATCGACGGGATCGAGGTGGACAGCGCAGTCACGACCGCGTCGCGCTTGCTCGCGCCCGCCGCGCGCTCGCTCTTGTAGCGCGTGGTCATCAGAATGGCGTAGTCAACGGTCGCGCCCAGCTGAATCGTGCTGATGCAGATCGGGGCAATGAAGGGCAGCGACTGGCCCAGATAATGCGGCAGGCCCAGGTTGATGAAGATGGCCAGCTCGATGACCGCAATCAGCAGGAAGGGCAGGCTCAGGCTCTTCTCTACCAGCAGGATGATCACGAAGATGGCGAGTATCGACACGGCGTTGACCACTTCGAAGTCGTGGCCGGTGGTCTCGATCATGTCCTTCATGCAGGGGCCCTCGCCGATCAGCATGCCGCCCTCGTCGTACTTCTTGAGGATGGCGTTGAGCTGACTGATCTGCTCGTTGACCTGGTCGCTGGCGACGCGGTACTCGGAGTTGATCAGCATCAGCTCCCAGCGGTCGGATTTGAGGATTTCCTTCACCGACTCGGGAATCATTTCGTCGGGCACCTCCGCGCCGATCAGGGAGCGCAGACCCAGCACGTACTTGACGCCGTCCACCTGCTCCATTTCCTTGATCATCTGCTGCGTCTTGGCAGCGGGCAGGTTCGCGTCCACCAGCACCATGTGGGTCGAGGCGATGTCGAACTCGTCGCGCAGCTTGGTGTTGGCGATGACGCATTCGATGTCCTCGGGCAGGCACTGGCCCATGTCGTAGTAAACCTCGTCGTTGGTCTTGGCATAGCCGTAGTAGGCCGGCGGAACCAGCGCGACAAACAGCACCAGGAAGATCGGGAAGACCTTCGTTACGCCGCGGGACAGCCCGGTCATGTCCGGAATCAGCGAGCGGTGCTTGGTCTTCTGCAGCGGCTTATCGAGCACCAGGATCATGGCGGGCAGGATGGTCACGCAGCCCAGCACGCCCAGCAGCACGCCCTTGGCCATGACCAGACCCAGGTCGCGGCCCAGCGTGAAGGTCATGAAGCACAGCGCCGCGAAGCCCGCGATGGTGGTGATCGAGCTGCCAAGAACGCTGGTCAGCGTCTCGTGAATGGCAACCGCCATGGCTTCTTTATTATCCGAATACTTTTCGCGCTGCTCGTTGTAGCTGTGCCACAGGAAGATGGAGTAGTCCATCGTCACGGCCAGCTGCAGCACGGCGGACAGCGCCTTAGTGATGTAGGAAATCTCGCCGAAGAAGTAGTTGGTGCCCATGTTGATGAGGATCGCCATGCCGATACTGGCCAGGAACACGAACGGCACCAGCCAGCCGTCCAGGAAGATCATCATCGCGGCGCAGGCGCACACCACGGCCAGCGCCACGTAGATGGGCTCCTCGCGCTCGCACAGATCCTTCAGGTCGGTAACCAGCGCGGACATGCCCGACACGAAGCACTGCTTGCCGGCAATGCTGCGGATCTCGCGGATCGCGTCCATCGTCACGTCCGCCGAGGTGGCCGAGTCGAAGAAGACGGCCATCATCGTGGAGTGGTCGGTGTTGAACTCGTCGTAGAGCTTATCAGGCAGCATCTCCATCGGCAGGGAGAGGTCGGCCAGCGTGTCGTACCAGACCACACTGTCCACATGCTCCACCTGTTCGATCTTCCCCTTGAGCGCCGCGACATCCTTGAGCTCCATGTCCTCGACGACCAGCAGCGAGAACGCGCCCTTGCCGAAGTCAGCCGTCAGCTCGTTCTGGCCGACGACCGTGTCCATGTCCTCCGGCAGATAGTCCAGCATGTCGTAGTTGATTCGCGTGCCCGCCATTCCCAGGAAGGAGGGCACCATCAGAATCAGCGCCACAATCAGAATCGCTGCGCGGTGCTTGACCACCGCTTTGGAAAAACGCATCGCTTCATCCTGCCTTTCTTACTTTTCCTCGTAAACGCCCTCGATCACGTCGGCCTGCTGACCCTTGACGATCTTCACGGCGCACAGCGCGGTGATCAGGTTCAGCACGCCCTCGGCCAGCAGGGAAATCCCCATCAGCACGGTCAGCGTCTGCGTGCTTTCCACCGGCCGGAAGGTCAGCGCCACGCCCACCAGGCCGGTCACCACGGCCACAATCAGCATGAGCCACCAGGTTCGCAGCCCGAACCTGCGCGCATCGAGCGCCATCTGCAGCTTGAACAGGCCCTCGCACATCACCGCGATGCCCAGCACCAGGCACAGAAAGCTCATCGCGCGATCGGGACTGGACAGAATCACGCAGCCCAGCACCAGAAGCAGAATGCCCAGCGCCAGGTCAAACTGGAACGCCAGCCGGTACAGGTCTCGCGAGAAGTAGCCCAGCAGCTTCACCAGCCCCAGCACAATCAGCATTACGCCGCTCGCGATGCCGATGGCCGTGACCGACAGCCCGGGCCAGATCATCAGCACCACGCCCAGCGCGCACAGCAGCACGGACATGACCACATAGCTGATCTTTGCCGCCTGAATGGAATGAATGGAACGCGTCATAATCGCACCTCCCTTTTAATGGTACGAGTATACCATCCAATGGGCAAAAAGGAAACGGACACATTTTCTGCCCTGTTCAAAAAGCAGTCAACGCGTCCGTATTGCTCAGTTTTTAGACACTTTACTGGATTTGTCCGGTATATTTCCCCCCGGCCTGCTCGACGATCCGCTCCAGCGTCCCCCTGCGCAGCTCGCACAGCCGCAGCATGGAGGCCTTGAAATCGTCCTTCAGGCCGCCGTCCAGCCATTCGACAAACAGGCCGAAGCACTGGCATCTGTGCGCCTGAATCAGCACCTCGCGATCCAGCTCACTCATCCCGCTCATGTCAAACGCCGTGTCGAACATGCGCCTGACCACATAGTCGCACATTTTCATCAGGTAGCGCTCGTAGATGTCGCGGTTGGCCGAGCAGTAGATGTGCAGAGTCGGCCTGCGATACCTGAGCACAAAGCCGATGGCGACGTTCAGGCACTCCTCGAGCGAGCCGATCTGCGTGCCATCCTGAATCAGCCTGTCCACCATCTCCCGCACAATCGCCTCGACCAGCGCCGGGATGTCCTCGAAGTGATAGTAGAAGGTGTTGCGGTTGATGCCGCAGGCCTCCACGATATCCTTTACCGTGATCTTGCTCAGCGGCCGTTCCTCCAGCAGTCCGAGGAACGCTTCCATAATCGCCTTGCGCGTAAATGACGCCATCTCCTCAGCCCCTTTCGAATGTCTTTCGTTACAGGCTGATTATACCATACCTTTTCGGTGCCTTGCAAGTAAAACCTTCAGCTTTTTGCCCGCTCATAATCGAACGAGGCCAGGAACTGCCGCGCGCGCTCGGTTTCGGGATGATGGAAGAAGGTTTCAGGCGCGCTCTCCTCGACCACCAGGCCGTTTTCCAGGAACAGCACCCGGTCGGCCACCGCCTCGGCGAAGCGCATCTCGTGGGTCACGATCAGCATGGTCATGCCGCTCTTCGCCAAATCGAGCACCACGCCCAGCACCTCGTGCACCATCTCCGGATCGAGCGCAGCGGTGATCTCATCAAGCAGCAGCATCTCCGGGTGCATCAACATCGCGCGCACCAGCGCCACCCGCTGCTTCTGCCCGCCCGAGAGCTGCCGGGGCAGCGCGTGCGCCTTTTCAGACAGACCCACCCGCGAAAGCGCCTCGAGCGCCTCGGCCTCGACCTCCTTCGCCGCACGTCCCAGCGCCTTGGTCGGCCCCAGCAGCAGATTGCCCATCACATCCAGGTGCGGGAACAGGTCGTAGCTCTGAAACACCATGCCCACGCGCTGGCGCATCCGGCACAGGTCCCTCTTTTTCGCGCCGACCGGCTGCCCGGAGAGCAGAATCTCGCCGCCGTCGACGGTTTCCAGGCCGTTCAGGCAGCGAAGCAGCGTGGACTTGCCGCAGCCGCTCGGACCGACGACGACCACGACCTCGCCGCGCCGAACCTGCACGGACACGTCCCTGAGTACCTGATTCCCTTCAAAGGCCTTCTGCAAATGCCTGGCCTCCAGCAAAACCTCCGCCATGCCTTCCACGCTCCTCACATCCATCGCTTTTCCAGCCGCCCCGCCAGCAGCGAAACCGGCCAGCACACCAGAAAGTACATCACGAACACCACGCCGTAAATCCAGACCGCCGCCTGGGGCGCGTCGTAGCGGGCGGCGTCGATGATCTGGCCGCTCACCTTGAGCACCTCGACCACGCCGATCAGCATCACCAGCGGGGTGGTCTTGACCATGCGGGTGGCCAGGTTGATCGCCTGCGGAATCAGCCGACGCACCGTCTGGGGCAGCAGCACATAGCGAAACGCCTGCGCCCGGCTCAGGCCCAGCGCCGCCGCGCTCTCCCGCTGATGTGCAGGGATCGAGGTCAGCGCGCCGCGCACCAGGTCGCCCATCTCCCCCGCGCCCCAGAAGGTGAACACGATCACCGCCGCCGCCTCGCCCGACAGCTGAATGTCGAACGCCCGCGCCAGCCCGAAGTACACCACGAACAGCAGCACCAGCTGCGGCACGATGCGGATGGTTTCCAGCCACAGGCGGCTCAGCGCGCGCGTGACCGGGTTGCGGAGCATCATCACCGCCCCCAGCAGCAGCCCCAGCACGATCGACAGCGCGATCGACACCGCGGACAGCTCCAGCGTCACGCCCAGTCCGCCCAGCAGGCGCAGAAAATTCCTTCCTTTAAATAGCACGCTCAGCTCCGAACCCGGCATAGCGCAGCCTCCTCTCAATCCACGTGAACAGCACCGACAGCGGCAGCAGGATCACCAGGTACGCCGCCACCAGCATCAGAAGCGCCTCGTCGGTCTTATAGTACATGCCGATCAGGTCCTTGGCCACGTACATCAGGTCGGCCAGCGCCACCGCGCTGAGCACGCTCGTCTCCTTGATCAGGAACACGATGTTCGCGCACAGCGAGGGCACCGCCGTGGCCAGCGCCTGGAGAAGTATCACATACCGGAAATTCTGCGCGCCGCTCAGGCCTAGGCAGGCGCCCGCCTCCTTCTGCGTGCGCTCGACCGCCTCCAGTCCGCTGCGGAAGGACTCGGCCATGTATGCGCCGCCCTGAAAGGTCAGCCCGACGATCGCGCACACCTCGCCCGACCACTTGATCCCGATCTTCGGCAGGCCAAAGTAGAGAAAGAACAGCTGCAGGAGCAGCGGCGTGTTGCGCGCCACCTCGACATAAGCTCGGCTCAGGCCCCGCAGCACCGGCACGCGCTCCGTCCGCGCCACGCAGCACAAAAGCCCCAGCGCCATCGAGCATGCGACGCCCAGCGCGCCGATGCGCAGCGTCAGCAGCCCCGCGCGCGCGTACATCGGCCAGAATTTCTGGATAAACGACCAGTCCATACCTTTCCCCCGTTTCCGAACAAATACAAAAGGAGGAACGAGCCTCATCGCTCATTCCTCCCGGCATTGCCCTGTGCGCCCGCTAAAAAAGTACAGCACAAGTCACCCCGGATGAAACGAGCATCGGGGTGCAACAACACGCGCTGGCAGACAGATAATTACGCATCGTCAGTTCCTTCTTTTCCTACAGGCTTGGTAGAATTATAGGCGAAGTCTCGCCGTTTGTCAAGCTGCCGGGCGAAAACTGCGCCAGGATTTTACACAGGGGCGTTCGCGAAAATCATTTCGACAGGGCGGTCAGCTTGTACGGGTCGACGACCTTCACCCTGACCGTCGCGCGGCGGCCCTGTTTGGCGGTCGTGACGGTAATCGTGACGGTGCCCTCCTTGTGCGGAGTCACCACGCCGTTTTCCACCGTCGCCACGCGCGGGTTGCTGCTTCTCCAAGTCACGCCGCTCTGCGCCGTTTCGGGAATGAGATTATAGCCCAGCTCAAGCGTCTTATCGATGTCCAAATTGACCGTGCCGGTCTGACTGAGCGTGACGCCGGTCGGCTTGTACGGATCGACCACCTTCACCTTGAGCGTCGCGCGGCGGCCCTGCTTCGCGGTGGTGACGGTAATCGTGACGGTGCCCTCCTTGTGCGGAGTCACCACGCCGTTTTCCACCGTCGCAATCGCCTTGCTGCTCGACCGCCAGGTCACGTCGCTCTGAGCCGTTTCAGGAACCAGGCTGTAGCCCAGCTCGAGCGTCTTATCGAGGTCGAGCGTGACCGTGCCGGTCTGACTGAGCGTGACGCCCGTCGGTTTATATGGATCGGATACGCGGATTTTCACCGTATCGCGGCGATGCTGCTTGACGCTGGTCAGGGTGATGACCGTCGAGCCCTCGCGCAGCGGCGTAACCAGCCCGTTCTCATCGACCGTGGCCACGCGCGGATTGCTGTTTTTCCAGATCACCTCGCTCTGCGCCGTTTCGGGGAACAGCCGGTACTCGAGCTGAAGCGTGTCTCCGAGGTTGATATATTCCGTTCCCGCGGGGTACAGCCGCAGACTGGCCACCTTGTGCGGGTCGGTCACGACAAACTTGATGCGCGCCTGTTTGTTCTCCCGGACGGTCGTAAGGGTCACGGTCGCCGTACCCTCGCCGACCGCCTCAACCCGGCCGTTTTCCACCGTCACCACGCGCCTGTTGCTGCTCTTCCAGACGACGGCGCTCTCTGCGGTGCTCGGAATCAGGTGGTAGCTCAGCTCACAGTACTGCCCGAGCTTCAGCTCTATCGTCTCGTCCTGGAAGTCCATGTGTACGGCGGCAGGCTTCTTCGGGTCGGCCACATGGATCGTCACCGTATCGCTGCGCTTCAGGTAGACCGTGCTCACCGTGACGCGCACCGTGCCCTCGCGCAGCGGCGTAACCAGTCCGTTTTCATCGACCGTGGCCACGCGCGGATTGCTGCTTTTCCAGGTCACGGCGCACGACTCTTCCTGCCAGTTGGCGATGTCGTAGAACAGCTCGTGCGTACTGCCCAGATAGATCGTAAACTCGTGCGTCTCCCCGGCGATGCGCACGCCGATCGGGTCGAGCGGATCGTACACGTAAACCGTCAAACTGGCGCTCTTGCCGTTGTTTGTGCGCACGGTAATGCTCACCTCGCCCGCGCTCAGGCCGGTGACCACGCCGTCTGAAACGGTCGCGACGCGCCGCTTCGAGCTGCTCCAGCTCAGGGTGTAATCGGCATAGGCCGGAGAAACCGCCGCGTCCAGGCGAAGCGTTTCGCCGATTCGAACCCGTACGCCCGCCGTGCCGGACAGGCTGACCGACTCCGGCCTGGGCAGGGTGCCGATGCGCCGGTAATCCGCCTGATGCGCCTTCGCCCACTGCTCGGCATACGAACCGGCACGGCACAGGATCTGGGCGGAGAATGTGATCTCGCCGCTGCTGGTAGCCGCGTCGATGCGTGTGACGGAGGGCGGGATCGTGAGCGTCTTCAGGCTGCTGCACATCGAGAACGTGTCCGCCTCGATCGCGGTCACGCGGCCCGGAATGACGAACGCCTCGAGCGACGAGCAGCCGCAGAAGGCCGCGCGGCCGATTTCCTTCACCGTGGCGGGCAGATCCAGCGCCCTGAGCGACACGCAGCCCGAGAAGGCGCGCTCGCCGACAGCGTTCAGCCCCTCGAGCAGGGTCACATCGTTCAGCGCGCGGCACTCCTCAAACGCGCCCGCGCCGATACTGCGCAGCGAAAAGGGCAGCGAAATCGACTGAAGGCTCCCGCAGTAGGCAAACGCTCCGCGCCCGATTGCAGACAGTCCGGTGGGAAAAGTGAGGCTCTTCAGACTGCCGCAGTAGGAAAACGCCTCCGCGCCGATGCTCTCAAGCGCTTGCGGCAGGTTAATCCTCGTCAGGCGCGAGCAGCCGGTAAAGGCGTTGCGGCCGATATGAGTAATCCCCCTGGAAAAGGTGATGGAAACCACATAGCTCCTGAACATGGCCCACGGGCAGTCCTCAGGGCCTGAAAAGTCAGGCATCGCGCCCGAGCCGCCGATATACAGGCCACCGAAGGCCGTATCGATCGACCAGGTCAAGCCGTCGCCGAATGTGCCCGCCTTCGCCAGCGGAGTGAGCTGGTCGGTGGAAATCTCGTTGGAAATCGCCGTCTGGCCATATGAGGTCACGACGCAGCGATACACCTCGACGGGCGCGCCCGCCGTGTAAGGAAAGGTCGCAAACTGGCTCTTTTCCTCCAGGTCGTGCCAATCGTCCTCCTCGACGCGCCTGTACTGCCAGGTATATTCGATCGCCGCCTCAACGCTCGTCATCACGCGCGCGGTCAACCGCACCGTATCGTCCGGCAGACATTCCGACGAAATCAGCACATAAAAATCCGGATTGGGCACGAGGTCGTCGGCCTTGTCCGGCTTCTCATCTCCCCCGGGCACGCCGGTCGCCTCCGGTTTTTCGGTTCCGGCGGGAATCTCCGTCTCGGTGGGTTCCTCCGTCGCCGCGGGAGCTTCGGTCGTCTCCGGAGCTTCCGTCGCAACCGGCTCTACGGTCGGTTCTTCGGTCGGCTGGGCGGTCGGCTCCAGAGTCGGCTCTATGGTCGGCTCAGGCTCCGATGTCGCGGCAAGTTCCTGCGTCGCCTCAGATGTGGGCAGGTCGCCCTCCTCCGCCCAGGCCGCGCCGCTTAGGAGCAGCGCCAGAACCAGAAGCAGCGCCAGCAGTCTCTTCATCCTCTGCACTTCCTCTCGTTTGTCGTTTGTCAGGCTTATTTTACCATACCCTTCCCGCTTTGGCAAGCGCCGGAAGCAAAAGCAAAGCGGCCTTCCGAAGAAAGCCGCTCGATCAAAAGCTACCCCATTACCCGCAGCGCAGCCATGTACGCCGCCGTGCCCAGCACGATACTGGGCAGCGTCTTGTGCTTCCACTTATAGGATGCGACCACGGCCAACACGCCGATCGCCTGCGGAATACCGGTGCGCACCGGGGTGGCAAAGCCGTCCTTCAGACAATAGACCACCAGCACGGCCATCATCGCGCCGGGCAGCGCGTCGCCCAGTCGGGATAGCCAGCCGGGCATCGTCCGCTTCCCGCGGAAGAACAGAAACGGCAGCGCGCGCATCAGCAGCGTACACAGCGCGGAAACCGCAATCGCAATCCACAGGCCCGCCGTCATGCCCTCGCCCCCTTCCGATTCCACGCGACCAGCACCGCGGACGTGGCCAGCAGCGCCGGCAGCATGAAGCTGCTCGCCCCGAAAATCGCCAGGCAGACCAGCGCAATGCCCGCGCCGCAGAGCGACGGCAGGTGCGAATCCGCCTTCTCCCACTGGTCGATCAGCAGGATCACGAACAGCGCGGTCATGCAGAAGTCGATTCCGGTCAGATCCCACGGAATCACCTGGCCCGCCAGCGCGCCGAGCAGCGTACCTGCCTGCCAGTACAGATAGCTCAGTATTGCCAGGTAATACGTCACGTCCGACCGGTCGGGCAGCTCCCGCGGCAGGACTCAGTTGACGGCGTAGGTCTCGTCGGTCATCGAAAAGATCATCCAGGGCTCGCGGCGGCCCATCCGGCGAAACTCGTCCACAAAGCTCAGGCTGTAAAACGCCTGCCGGCTGTTCATCAGCAGCGCGGTCAGCGCCACCACGCTCACCGGCGCGCCGGCCGCCAGGAAGGTGATCAGTACAAACTGGAAGGCGCCCGTGTACACCGCCCCGCTGATCAGCAGCGAGACGTACCAGGCAAAGCCCTTCTCGCTCATCAGCACGCCATACGCCGTGCCGATGAACAGATAACTGCACAAAATCGGCAGCGAGCGGGTAAACGCCTCTCTCAGGGCGCGCCTGTTGATTTTCATAGGCTTCGCCTCACTCCTGCTCGGCGACGGCGCGGGCGTGCTCGGCCTTGATTCGGGCGAGCAGGTCGGGGTCTGTCAGCAAATCGAGCGCGGTCAGGGCCAGTACCTTCGCGCCCAGGGCGATACTGGCGAGGCCCTTTTCTGAGCAGGCCGCGTCGCGGAAGGCCTCGCTGTGCGCGGGGACGCCCGCCTCGCAGATGGAGATGTGCGGCTGGATGGTGGGCACGACCTGGGAGATGTTGCCCACGTCGCTGGAGCCCATCTCGTCCTGCTCGGTCGTGGGGCGCACGTGCTCGCCGAACTCCTCCAGGTGCTTCTGGTAGATCGCGTCGAAGGAGGGCGTGACTACGGTGTTCTCCACGCGGTTCTGGTAGGGCTGAAGCCGTCCCTTCGCGCCGGTCATCGCCGCCGCGCCCTCAACCACGCGCTTCGCCTTCTGATAGACCGACTCAAGCCGAGGCGCCGTGGCCGCGCGCAGGTAAAACTTGGCCTTGGCGTAGTCGGGCACGATGTTGGGCGCGTCGCCGCCGCTGACGATGACGCCGTGGATGCGCACGTCGCTCGTCAGGTGCTGGCGCAGGGCGTTGAGGCCGTTATAGGTCAAAATCAGGCCGTCCAGCGCGTTGATACCGTCCTGCGGGCTGCTGGCCGCGTGCGCCGCCCTGCCCCAGAACTCGACGTCCACCGGCGCGCAGCCCAGGCTCCTGGTCGTCAGGACATGCTCGCCCGCGCCCGGATGCACGCACAGCGCCGCGTCCACGTCCTCAAGGTACCCCTCGCGCACGAAGCTGCCCTTGGCGCTGCCGTTTTCGCCGCCCTCCTCGCCGGGCGTGCCGTACACGCGCACCTCGCCGCCCACCTCGTCCACGACCTGCCGCAGCGCAGCCGCCGCCAGCGCAGAGGTCGCGCCGAACAGGTTGTGCCCGCAGCCGTGACCCAGGCCGCCCAGCGCGTCGTACTCGGCCAGGAACACCACGACCGGGCCGTCCTTTTTACTCCTGCAGCGCGCGTCGAAGCCGGTTCTGTGCCCGGCCACGTCCACCTTGACCTCAAAGCCCTCCCGCCTGAGCTGCTCAGAGAGCGTTTCACAGGCGAAAAACTCATAGTTGCTGACCTCCGGCCGCGCGTGAATCTCCCGCGCAATCCGCTGGTAGGTTCCCAGCTGCCGGTCTACATATTCGACGATCTTTTCACGATTCATATTCATCCTCCTAAGAGAACGATCGAGAGGCGGCTTTTCTGAGAAAAGCCCCTCTCGAGCTCTCCCGAAAAGCACTTTGATCCACATTACACATTACTAAACCGATATGTGACTCCCCGAATGCGAGGGGGGTCTGGGAAGGGATGCGCCGGGGAAAATGCCTTGAAACCGGCCTCTCCCGAAGCGCACGCAAAGGCATATTGTGAAAGAAGCATGCGGCTTCCCGAATGCGGGGTCAGTCCGGGCAGGACTGAAGCAGCCAAACGCAGCGCGGTATTCTCGGAGAAGCTGCTTATTGTAATGGCTTCTGGCAAGGCGCGCTCCCCTATCGCCTTCTCCTGAACAGCGCGCGGTTGGTGGTGCGGCGGGCCAGGAAGTTGCCGATGGTCTGCAGCGCGAAGACGATGAGCAGCAGCAGCAGCACACAGACGTTCACGATGTCGGAGTAGTGCTGGTTCTGGCCATAGTTGATGGCGAAGCTGCCGATGCCGCCCGCGCCGACCGCACCGGCCATGGTGGTCAGGCCGATCAGGCTGATGGCGGTCACCGTGGTGACGCGGATGAGCTCGGGCACCGCCTCGTGCAGGTACACGCGAAAGATCAGGCCCAGCGTGCCGCTGCCCATACTGCGCGCCGCCTCGACCTTGCCCTTGTCCACGCCGGAGAGCGCGACCTCGACCTGCCGGGTGTAGAAGGGCACGGTGCCGAACACCAACGGCAGGATCGCGCCCTTCACGCCGATGGCCGTGCCGACCAGCTTGCGCGTGAGCGGGATCAGGAAGATCAGCAGAATCAGAAACGGGATCGAGCGGAAGACGTTGACCACGAAATTGGTGACCTGATAGACGATCAGGTTCTGCGCCACGCCGTCCCTGCGGGTGGTCACCAGCACCACGCCCAGCGCCAGGCCGACGACGAAGGCAATCATGCCCGCCTTGAAGAACATCTCGGCCGTGGCGCTGCAGCTGGTCAGGAACCGGTCAAAGTAGGTATAGAGATTCGGGGCGATTTTTTCAAGCCACTCCATCGGTCAGCACCTCCGTCAGCACGTGATTCTCCTTCAGGAACTCGACTGCGGCCGCAAGGCTCTTTTCGTCCCCGCCGACCACGCCGATCAGGCCGCCCACCGGGCTGCCCTGCAGAAAGTCGATGTTCGCCAGCACGATGTTCAGGTCGATTCCGTACTTTTTTGCCGCAGTGGTCACGATATGCTCGCCCACGCAGTCCTTCTGGAAGGTCAAGCGCACCAGCTTCTCACCCGGCCTGAGCCGCACCAGCGGCGACTTGTCCTCCAGCAGCCGGTCGATCTTGCCCAGTATGGACGAGGAGGCCACGAACTTGCGCGTGATCTCGGCCTGCGGATGCGAAAACAGGTCGTACACACTGCCTTCCTCAACCACGCGTCCCCTTTCCATCACCGCCACCCGACTGCACACCGTCTTGATGACCGACATCTCGTGGGTGATGAGCACGATGGTCAGGCCCAGCTTGCGGTTCAGGTCCTGCAGAAGGTTCAGTATCGCCTCGGTCGCGTCCGGGTCGAGCGCGCTGGTCGCCTCGTCAGAGAGCAGCACCTTCGGGTTGTTCGCCAGTGCCCGGGCAATGGCCACGCGCTGCTTCTGGCCGCCGGAGAGCTGTGAGGGATAGACGTCAATCTTGTCGCTCAGACCCACCAGCTGCAGCAGCTCCTCCACCCGCGCGCGGATTTCGGCCCGCTTCATGCCCGTGTATTTGAGCGGATAGGCCACGTTGTCGAAGACTGTGGAGCGGTCAAGCAGGTTGAAGTGCTGAAAGATCATGCCCACGCTCCGCCGAAGCTGCGAGAGCTGCCGCTCGGTCAGGCGCTTTTCCGCGCCGTTTTCCCGGCGATAGGCCCTGCCGCCGCGGAAGGTCACCTCGCCGAAGTCGCCGATGGACACCGAGCCGCTGTCCGGCACCTCGAGCAGGTTCAGGCACCGCACCAGCGTGGACTTGCCGCCGCCCGAGTAGCCGATCACGCCGAAAATCTCGCCGTCCCGAACGCTCAGGCTCACGTCGTCCACCGCGTGCACATCGCCGCTTTTAATATGGAAGGTTTTGCTCAGGTGGCTTACTTCAATCATGCCGTCCGTCTCCTTTTTTGTGGGTTGCGCAGGACGTTCGAGAGGCGTGTTTCAGTCGCTTTTCCCGTCTCCTGTGCCTTGCAGGCAAGAATCGCATTCCATCCGTGATATTTTACCTTTTCTTGCAGATGCTTTTCGGGTGGGGTTTGGGGAGGTGCTTTTCTCAGAAAAGCAGCCTCCCCAACGTTCCCCAGCGTCCCCTACTTCGCCGCGGCTGCCTTGAGCGCGTCGAGGGTCTCGTACTTTTCGGAGTAGAGGGTCAGGGGCGCGATCAGGGTGTCGCCCAGCACGGCCAGGTCATAGCCGTTGGCATTCGCGTCGTTCTCGAGGAAGGCCTTGTGCTGGAAGGCATTGAGGTCGATTTCGCCGCTGGCGAGCGCCTCGTTGGGCAGGGTGTACGCGTCAAACTCGACCAGCTCGATGTAGATGCCCGCGTTCTCGTCGTCCAGCACCTTCTGCACGACCTTCCACTGGTCGTTGTTCGCGCCGCACACGCCCACCTTGACGACGGTCTTGCCGGCCTTGTCGGAGGTATAGCGGATGTAGTCGGTCACGTTGTCGGGGGTCACGGTGAACTCGGCGTCCGCGTCATAGTCGAAGGCCGGGAAGAAGGCCTCAGAATAGTTAACCAGCAGGAACTCGGCGACCAGCTGATTGTGATAGGCCGCGAGGATGGTCTTGTAGGTCTCGTTGTCCAAATCCTCAGTGCGCACTGCGATGATATTGACGTAGGGATTGTCGCCCTCCTCGCTCTGGCTCTCGATGATCAGGCCGTCGCGCGAGGGAATCAGGCCGGTGGGAATGGCGTAGGTGCCGTTAATGGTCGAGGCGGCGAAGTCGCCCAGCGTGGAGGGCAGGGTGTTCGCCTGCACCGGAACCACCTCCACGTCGTACAGGTACCCGGTGATGTCGGCGATTTCGGGGGTGAAGCCGGCCTCGGGATCGACCGTCAGCAGACCCGCCGCCTCCAGCAGCTTGATGCCGCGGGACAGGTTGGTGCCGTCATCCGGGATGCCGATTTGCAGGGTTTCGGCGGAAGCAATCGAAGTCAGCAGAACCAGGGCCAGAACCAGAGCGGAAATCTTCTTGACGAACGTTTTCATAATCATTCTCCTTTTTATTCAGTCATCTTGTACTTAGGCTTGCTTTTCACGAACATTCCATTGCCTTCTCTGGGCCGCGCATTCGGTCCCTCACTCCCCCGGTTCGCTTCATGTCATTCGCTCCCTTCAACCGTTTTTACGATGGCGCAACTCGAGCGCCCTGTCCGTCTGCATACAAAAAGCGGAGGTCAGCCATGCGCTGTCCTCCGCTATCTATGTAAGGGAGCCCGGATTTACTTGTTCCGGCGGCAGACGCATGGGAAATCAGAGTACATGCACATGCACATACCCATGCTCATCGCCATCATCACGTTCTTGCGGCTCATGACGTCTGCCTCCTCTCTGTCGGTTGATGGGCTTATTATACGCCTCACAGACCAGCATGTCAATAGGTTTTTGCAAGTTTTCCGATTCTTAATTTCCGATCGTTTTTTGGCAGTTTCTGTTTTTCGTTCCATATTATACCGTATCATGCCGCATACCCTCCGGAAAAAACTTTTTGAAAATGCGAAAAAAGGGGTTGACAAGGCGGACTTTCAGGCGTATAATCCAGTCATCCACTAGGAAATCACCTGCAAGGAGGCGAGCGTCATGCTTCATTTTTCTCTGTTCGCGCAGTGTCCCTGTTGTTCCCGGCGCTCGTTCCGCGCAGGGTCTGTTTGACGTAGAATCATACGTTCAGGCAGCGCAGCAGGCGGGATGAGCACACACGCTCGTCCCGCTGTTTTTTACCCGCATTTGAAAGGAGGTAGCCCCATGAGCCGACGCGAACGCCCGATGCGGGCGACCGACGCCTGTCGAGAGGGAACGTTGGGAAGACGTTCGCGAGGCTGCCTTTTTAAAAAGGCACCTCTCGAGCTCTCCCGGAAAATACTCTGATCCGCATGACACACAGGTCGTAAAAACGTGATTCTCCGAATATCGTGCAGCATGTAAACACAAAGCAGCGTCATCTGTGCCTGAAACTTAAGACGCTCAGATAATCAAATGCTTAGAAAGAAGGATACGATCATGCGTAAGTTTATGAAGGTTCTCTCCCTGTTTCTCGCTTTTGTCTTCCTGTTCTCCACCGCCGCCCTGGCCGACTCGACCGCCCGCACGCTGGATGAGATCAAGGACAGCGGCAAGCTGGTCGTCGGCGTGTTCTCCGACAAGAAGCCCTTCGGCTATGTGGACGAAAACGGCGACTATCAGGGCTACGACGTATACTTTGCCCGCCGCCTGGCCGAGGATCTGGGCGTGGATCTGGAGCTGGTGTCGGTGGACGCGCCCAACCGCGTCGAGTACCTGACCAGCGCCAAGGTGGACGTCATCCTGGCCAACTTCACCGTCACTCCCGAGCGCGCCGAGGTGGTCGACTTCGCGCTGCCCTACATGAAGGTGGCGCTGGGCGTGGTCTCTCCCGACAGCGCGCTGATCACCGACGTGAAGGACCTGGAGGGCAAGACGCTGATCGTCAGCAAGGGCACGACCGCCGAGACTTACTTCACCGAAAACCACCCCGAGGTGACTCTGCTCAAGTTCGACACCTATACCGAGGCCTTCAACGCCCTGCTCGACGGCCGCGGAGACGCGCTGTCCACCGACAACACCGAGGTGCTGGCCTGGGCGCTCGAGAACCCCGGCTTCACCGTCGGCATCGAGTCTCTGGGCAGCCTGGACACCATCGCCCCCGCCGTGCAGAAGGGCAACGACACCGTGAAGGCCTTCATCGACGAGGAAATCGTCAAGCTGGCCGAGGAAAAGTTCTTCCATGCCGATTTTGACGCGACCCTGAAGGAGGTTTACGGCGAGGCCGTCGATCCCGACAACCTGGTCGTCGAGGGCGGCGTCGTGGAAGAATAACCGTCCAATCCTCAGGCAGTCTCCGGGGCATAGCTCCGGGGGCTGCTTTTTCCGTTCCAGGAAAGGGCGCGGTCCGTTCAAAAATCTTGCGAAGGTCAAATATGAACAGATTATGAACATTAGCACTCGCCGCTTGACAGTGCTAACAAGCCGAGTATAATATAAGCTGTACCAAGAAAGAGGGGCAAGCAAAGAGCGAGCCCCCCGGTAAGGTATGAATGGCATATGCGAAAGGAAGTTATGACTTATGCTGCCTATGATGTTCAGTGAAAACCTGTTTGACGATCTGTTCAACGATGCGTTTGAGCGCAATCTTTGGAATACGAATAAGGCCCTGTACGGCAAGAAGGCCGCGAACCTGATGAAGACCGACGTGCACGAAACCGAGGACAGCTACGAGCTGGCCATCGACCTGCCCGGCTTCAAGAAGGATGAGATCGGCATCGAGCTGAAGGACGGTTACCTGACGATCAGCGCCTCCAAGTCGCTGGAGAAGGATGAAACCGACAAGAAGCAGCGCCGCCTGATCCGCCAGGAGCGTTATGTGGGCTCCAACCAGCGCACCTTCTACGTGGGCGATGTGAAGCCCGAGGACGTGAAGTGCAAGTACGAATCGGGCGTGCTGACGCTCGAGTTCCCGAAGGCCGACGTGAAGAAGGTCGAAGGCCCGCACACCATCGCGATCGAGTAATCCAAGCATAAAGAGAGGCAGTCCAAAGCAAGTCGGCAGTGCCGACTGACAACTGCTTCTGCCGGGCAGTGCCCGGTTCCACATGCTGCCGCCGGGCAGTGCCCGGTTCCACCTGCTGCCGCCGGTTCTATCACGAATTCGGGAACCATAGCTTCAAGTTCCCGAATTCTTCGGTTTTCCGAAATTCTCCGGAAAACTCCTGTCGGCGCTGCCGACTTCTGCTTCCGCCGAATAGCACACGAAATCAGCCGCCATCAATCAGAGCGGCTGATTTTTTCGTAAATGGACCCCACCGCCCGCTTCGCGGTCGCCTTCCCTTTCAGGGGAGGCATGGGCACGCCGCCTGGGCTCTCCCGAAAGGGGAGCTGTCGCCGAAGGCGACTGAGGGGGTCGGCTGTGCCGACAGCCACTTGCTGCCGCCGGACGGAACACAAAATCAGCCGCCATAGATTGAAGCGGCTGATTTCTTCATACATGAACCCTTGTCCGCATCTTCGGGGCCAGAGCAGACATTGTCTCCGAGTCTTCCGACCACGAAGACCCCGGGAGCTTTAATCTATGGCTCCCGGGTTCGTGTGCTATCCGGCGGCAGCAGATGGCTGTCGGCCCTGCCGACCCGACCGGCAGCATGTGGAGCCGGGCACTGCCTGAGTTGGCAATGCCAACCTGTGATTTCCAGAGAATTCTGGAAATCCGAAGAACCCGGGAGCTTTAATCTATGGCTCCCGGGTTCGTGTTCTATCCGGCGGCAGCATGTGCGTACAGGCTCAGCCTGTGGAAAGCGGGGTCGCGTCGTCGAACAGGTGAACGTTGCCCAGCAGCCAGCCCGTGGTGATCTCGGCCATGCCCACCGCGTCGCCCAGCACGCACTTCGCGTCGCCCAGCCTGCCGTACCGGATCGCGCCGCCCTCAAGGAATGCCGGCTCCATCTTATCATAGAACCGGGACGGACGGCTGCCGTTGTGGCGGTACTGCGGGATGCGATACCTGGTGCCGTCGGGCGCGACGGTGAAGTATTCCTCCGGCTGCGGATTCAGGCGGTTGGGGATGTGGTTCCACTCCTCCACCCCGTGTAGGAAGGTGTTGCTGGTCAGGCGGCAGCCCAGGAACAGTATGCTCGCGCCCCGGTCGTACAGCTTGCCCCAGCAGCCGCGGCGCGCGCAGGGCGTGCGGGCATATTCCTCGCCGGAGACGTACTCCTCCGCCTCCCGCCCCAGCGCCGCCACCGAATGGGTGGGGTGCAGCGACCGCACCACGCCCGGCCGCTTCCTGAACAGCTCGGGCAGTATGCCCACGCAGCTGGGCTCGCGCAGCACGTCGAACACGTTGCGCTCGTCCTTGACGGTCGCCCAGGTGTGCGTCGGCAGCACCAGCAGTCCGTCCTTCATATATTCGGAGAGCGCGTCCAGCACGGCGTCCGCGCCGCCCTCGACCGGGCCGATGGCCTTCATCGAGGAATGCACCAGCAGCGTGCCTCTGGGGTCGATGTTCATTTCCTTCAGACCGCGCATCAGGTCGTCCTTCGTATACATGGCTTTTTCTCCTTTGCTCACAGCGAATACAGCTTCGTGTACTTTTCGGTCAGGTAGCGCACGTAGTACGCGGGGTCAAACGGCTCGCCCAGCGCCCTTTCCAGCAGCTCGGCGGGCTTGTACAGGCATCCGAACTTCCAGATGTGCTCCTCGAGCCAGGCGTTCACCGGCGCAAGGTCGCCCTTTTCCAGGCACGCGTCCACGTCCACGGTCTCCTTCATCTTCGCCAGCAGCTGCGCGCCGTAGGCCGAGCCCAGCGCGTAGCTCGGGAAGTACCCCAGCGCGCCGGAGGACCAGTGGCTGTCCTGCAAAACGCCGCGCCGGTCGTCGGGCACGTCCACGCCCAGGTATTCCTTATACAGCGCGTTCCAGGCCGCGGGCAGCTCCTTCACCGCCAGCTCGCCCGAGAACAGCTTCTTTTCCAGCTCGTAGCGAATCAGTATGTGCATCCCGTAGGTCAGCTCATCGGCCTGCGTTCTGATCAGCGAGGGACGGCTGACGTTGAACGCGCGGTAAAACGCCTCGTCGGTCACGCCCGAGAGCTGCGGGAACAGCTCGCGCAGGACGGGCGCGGCCTGCCTGACAAACCCGAAGCTGCGGCCCAGAATGTTCTCGTAGAAGCGCGACTGGCTCTCGTGTATGCCCATCGACACGCCGGTGCCCAGGCAGGTGTAGGCCAGCTCGTCCGCCACATGCAGCTCGTAGAGCGCATGGCCGCCCTCGTGAATCACGCTGAACATCGAATCGGAAAAGTCGTCCGGATGATAGTGCGTGGTGATGCGCACGTCGTACTTGGTGAAGTTGGTGGTGAAGGGGTGCTCGGTCTCGCCGATGCCGCAGTGGGCGCGGTCGATGCCGATCAGGCTCATCAGCCGGTCGGACAGCGCGCGCTGCCTGTCGATCGGGAAGTCTCCGTGCAGGCAGGAGTCGTCCAGCTGCTGCGCCGCCTTGACCCTCTCAATCAGCGGCACCAGCTCGCGTCGCAGCGTGCCAAAGAACTTCTCGCAGGTCTCGCGGGTCAGTCCGTCCTCATACTTGTCCAGCCAGAAGTCGTACGCGTCCTTTTCCGGCGCGACATAGCCTGCGTACCTCTTCATCGTCGCCACCACCCGCTCCAGGTACGGCGCGAACATCGCAAAGTCGCTCTTTTCCTTCGCGTCGTGCCACACGTCCTCCGACTCGGACATCAGCTTCTGCATCGCCACGTATTCGTCGATGGGCACCCTGCGCAGCTCCTCGATGTCCTTTCGCATGACCTCGACCACGCGCCGGTTCACCTCGTCCAGCTCGTCCCTGCGCTCCTGCAGGAAGTCCAGCAGCGCCGCCGTTTCCTCGCCGGTCTGCAGGCGGTAGGTCTCCTCGCTCAGTATGCCCAGCGACTCGGCGCGGTTCTTCGCGCTGCCCTTGGGCGCGGTGGTCGCGCCGTCATAGTAGATCAGGCCGCTGGCGTGGTTGTAGGCGGCCAGCTTCCTCTGCAGTGCACACAGCTTCTCGATGGCTTCGTTCAGGTTCATACTCGTATCCTCCGGCAGTCGTTTTCCTCCATTATAGCACCTTTCGCGCGGCGGCTCAAGACGAACTTTCCGAGACGCTCGTGTAGTTTTCTTGTAAATGTTTTCTTGGCAGTATATTGACTTTTGTTACATAAAATGGTATACTGACCTCAGAGAGGCGGCCTGCCCCCTCACTTCAAAAAAAAGAAAGGCGGTATCTTCATGAAACGAACCTGCGTCTGGCTGCTCGTCCTGCTCCTTGTGCTGACGATTTGCCCTGCACGGGCCGAGGAAGCGCCCCACGTCGAGGCGCTTTCAAATCCCGACACATTCTATGAAGACCACCTTGCGGGCGCGACGCCCGTGAATCAGAGCGAGCGCTTCCGGGTGCTCTACCGCGTGCTGGACGGAAGCGCCCAGCCTGTGGAAACCAGCGAGGCCGTGCGCGGCGTGACGTTCGAGCTGCTCCTTGAAAACCTGTCGGACGAGGCGCTCAAAAGCGTCCAGCTGACGATGCACTACAACGAGCGGCTTCAGCTGCTGCTCGGCATGCCCTCCTGGGAAACCAGCTCCGTGACGCTCAAGGCGAAAAACGGGGCCGACCAGTCAAACTGCGCCATCTATGCCTGGAGCACCTTCGTGCAGGCCGGCTTCCTGCACGAAACCGGTGCTCTCCTGCTTAGGGACTTCTACGACACAATCCTCGAAATCACCTGGAAGGGCGGCAGCGAAATCCTGCACCACACGCTCGAAACTGTTCAATCCACGGGCGACGACGGCTTCGACCCCATTCCCGACGGCTGCACGCTGCTGAGCCAGGACGCAATCGATCAGATCAACAAGGCCGGCGAAGACGTCCGCGTCACGGTCTATTCCGGCCCCGATTCCTTCCTGACCAAACACCTCGAGGACGCGCTGCCCGTCGACGAGAGTGAAACCTTCGCCGTCAACCTGCGCATCGTCGACCTGTCCGCGGAGAACGACGCGGCTCACGCCCCCGAGCTGTACTGGCCGCTGCGCTTCGAGCTGGAGCTGCGCAACAAGACCGGCAAGGCGCTCGACGACGTGTGCATCACCGCACACTGGACTGAAAAGCTCCAGGCCGTGCTGGGTAACCACGTGTGGCAGATCACGCCCCTTCACCTCGGCCCCTCCGCCAGCAAAAAGGACTCCGACAGCCGCCTGTGCGGCCTGGAAACCTACCTCGTGGAGGAAAACCTGAGCGCCGCAGAGCCGCTCACCGCGGACGATTTCTATACCATCATGCTCGATGTCACCTGGAAGGACGGCCGCGAAATCCTGTACGTCACTCCCGATTCCCAGGCGCTCGCGGCGCAGGACGAACACTTCTCATCCCTCCCGGAGGGCTGCACCGTGCTGGACGAGGCCGCAATCGCCCGCATCAACGAGGCCGCGAAGTAACACGCAGCCCCCTTCCCGAAAAAACGGGAAGGGGGCTTTGTCTATCCGCGCTTTTTCCCCTCGCCTGCGCCCCATTCTGGGACGATGGGTCTTCCTTAGAAAGGCCGCTTTTCGATCGTTCCTCCCCTCCCGCGTATCATTCGGGGAATCGCCTTTCTTTTGCCGCTTCCCTGCGCAGATCAATGTGCTTTTCGGGAGAGCCCGAGAGGAAATGCCGAGAGCAATCGGGATTCGCAGAATTCGGGAAGTCCAATCTATGCTTCCCGAATTCGTCGATAGAACCCGCGGCAGCAAGTGGAGCCGGGCACTGCCCGATTAGAAAAACCGCCTCTCGTTCCTCTCCTCCCGCGCCCCATTCGGGGACTCACACCCCTCCTACCTCTTCCTTATGCGGATCAATGTGCTTTTCGTGAGGGGTTTGGGGAGAGGCTTTTCTCAGAAAAGCCGTCTCCCCAACGGCCTCCCCAACGTTCCCTCCCGTCAGCCCGGCGCGCAGCATTTCCAGCGCGTGCTTTTCGATGCGGGAGACATAGCTGCGGGAGATGCCGAGCTGGCGCGCCACCTCGTGCTGCGGGCGGCACTCGCCATCGAGTATGCCGTAGCGGAGGCGGATGACGGCCTGCTCGCGCTGGTCGAGCACCTGCTCCATCAGCTGAACCGCCCGTCCCGACTCGATGCGCAGGGCCACCGAGTCCATCACCGCGTCCTCGTCCGTGCCCAGTATATCCATGATCTGGATTTCGTTGCCCTCGCTGTCCGAGCCGATCGGCTGGTTCAGGGAGACGTTCGCGCGGTACTTTTTGCTGCTCCGAAGCGCCATGAGCATCTCGTTTTCGATGCACCGCGAGGCATACGCCGCCAGTCTGCCGCTCTCCGGCCGATAGGAAGCTACCGCCTTGATCAGGCCAATCGAGCCGATCGACACCAGGTCATCCTGGTCCATGTCGCTGTGCAGGTACTTCTTCGCGATATGCGCCACCAGCCGCAGGTTGTGCTCCACCAGCTCGCGCCGCGCCGAGTCGTCCCCCGCCTGCAGGCGCGCAATCAGCGCCTTCTCCTCCTTCTCGGTCAGCGCCTTGGGAAACGACGACTTGCCCGCCATGTGCGACAGGAACACCCACGCCTGCGAAAGCAGCGCGCTCAGCATCGACAAAAACATCCGACCCCTCCTCTCGCTTCTCCCACCATTGTATTCAGAGGAAGGAAATGAAACGCCCGGGAGCTCCTTTGCAGAGCGCCCGGGTTTGCGTTTTGTTCGCCAGGGACAGGCTACAGCGCCTTTTCCAGCATCACCAGGTTCACGCCGGGGATGCCGTTGAACTCGCAGGGCAGTATGCCGATTTCGCGGTAGCCCAGCCTTTTGTAGAGAGAGCGCGCGCCGGCATTTCGGGCATTGGTGTCCATGCGCAGGAAGCGGCAGCCGTGCTCCAGCGCATATCGCTCATAGAAGGCGACGAACGCCGTGCCCAGTCCACGACCCTTGACCGCCGGATCGACCACCAGCGTGTGCAGCACCATCACCTGATCGTCCGGCGCGTCATGCGTCCAGTTTGCCTGGCGATAGGTGTCGACCTGACTCTGGTTGATGATCGCGCAGCCCACGACCCGGCCGTCCGCCTCCTGCACAAACAGGTCGCCCCGCTCAAGCGCCGCCTGTGCCGTCGCGCGGGTGGGATACACGCCGCGAATCCAGCCGACCGTGGCGCGCCCCTGCTCGCACTCGTCGTGAATGCGGTCGTAAATGCCCTCGATCGCGTCCAGATCGGACTCGACCGCCTTTCTCGTGTGAATCGACATGGACTGCTTCCTCCTCTTACTTCGCCAGCTCCTTCGTGCGCCGGTAGGCCGCGCAGACCGCGTCCATGGCGGCGGCGCGGAAGCCGTGGCTCTCCAGCGCGTGTACGCCCGCAATCGTCGTGCCGCCCGGGCTGCATACCGCGTCCTTGAGCACGCCCGGGTGCTCGCCCGTCGTAAGCATCAGCGCCGCCGAGCCCATCAGCGTCTGCGCGGCGTAGATCAGCGCCTTCGCCCGCGGCAATCCGCACTCGACCCCGCCGTCCGCCAGCGCCTCGATCATCAGGAACGCGAACGCCGGCCCGCAGCCGGACACCGCGCTGCCCGCGTCAATCAGCTTCTCCGGCAGGCGGTCGAGCCTTCCCGCATGCGACATCGCCTTCAGGAACTGCGCCTCCTGCGCGTCGGTCACGTTTTCGGTGCAGTCGTACAGGATCATGCCCTGCCCGATCGAGGCGGGCGTGTTGGGCATGATGCGGATGACCGGGTATTCTCCGCCCGACAGACGGCGAATCTCGGCCATTCTCAGGCCCGCCGCCATGCTCACCAGCACCAGGCGACTGTTTTTCGCCAGCGCGCCCCGTATCCCCGCGAGCATCTCCGCCATCATCTGCGGCTTCACCCCCAGGAAAAGGAAATCGCAGCCTTTCGCCGCCTCTTCCGCCGTCGTGACGCGCGCGCCCAGCTTTTCCGCCAGCCTTTTCGCCTTTTCACTGTCGCGATCCGCCAGCACGACGGCCTCGCCGCCCACCGACGCGCTCACCGCCCTGGCCAGCGCGCCGCCCATGTTGCCCGTGCCGATAAAGCCATACTTCATGCCGTTTTTCCTTCTTTCCGTCTCACTGCATCGATCGCTCGCGCTTCTCCGCGCCTTCACTGCTTTCTCAGGCACTCCAGCCCGTCTCCAGGACTCCCTCCCCCAACGCTTCATTTGGGGAAAAGCGCTTCTCCATTGATTTACTTTTCGTGGATCATAGTGCTTTCCGGGAGAGCTCGAGAGGGGCCTTTCTCAGAAAGGCCGCCTCTCGATCGTCCCCCCTATCGTACCTGGCCGTCGCCGCGGACGACGTACTTGTAGCTGGTGAGCTCCTCGAGACCCATCGGCCCGCGGGCGTGCAGCTTTTGGGTGGAGATGCCCATCTCGCAGCCCAGGCCGAACTCGCCGCCGTCGGTAAAGCGGGTGGAGGCGTTGACGTAGACCGCCGCGCTGTCCACCGCCGCCACGAAGCGATTGGCCGCATCCTCGTCGCGGGTGAGGATGGCGTCGCTGTGGTGGGTGGAGTGGGCGGCGATGTGCGCGATGGCCGCCTCGACCGAGGGCACGACCTTCACCGCCAGGATGTAGTCGAGAAACTCCGTGTCGAAGTCGCCTTCGCCCGCCGGCACGCCCGGTATGATCGACAGCGCCCGCTCGTCCAGGCGCAGCTCGACCGGGTGCAGTCCCCTTGCCTGCCGCGCGTCCGCCAGCCGCTCGCGCAGTCTGGGCAGAAACTCCTCCGCTATCGCCTCGTGCACCAGACACACCTCCTCGGCGTTGCAGACCGAGGGGCGACTGGCCTTGGCGTTCTCGATGATATCGAGCGCCTTGTCCTGATCGGCGGACGCGTCCACGAAGACGTGGCAGATGCCCGTGCCGGTCTGAATGCAGGGCACCTTCGCGTTCTGCACGCAGGCGTTGATCAGCCCGGCCCCTCCGCGCGGAATCAGCAGGTCGATATAGCCCACACCCTGCATCAGCTCGCTGGCGCTCTGCCGGGTCGTGTCCTGCACCAGCTGCACCAGCTCGGGATCCAGGCCCGCCTGCGCAAGCCCCGCCTGAAGCGCCTCGACGATCGCGTTCGCGCTGCGGAAGGCCTCCTTGCCCCCGCGCAGTATGCACGCGTTGCCCGACTTGAGCGACAGCGCCGCCGCGTCCGAGGTCACGTTCGGCCGGCTCTCGTAGATGATCGCCACCACGCCCAGCGGCACCGACACGCGGGTGATGTGCAGCCCGTTCGGCCGCTCGACCTGCCGAAGCACACACCCCACCGGGTCGGGAAGCGCCGCCACCTGCCTTAAACCCTCGGCCATGGCCCGCACCCGCGCCTGCGTGAGCGCCAGGCGATCCAGCATCACCTCGCTGATGTGCCCCCTGGCCGCCTCCACGTCCTGCGCGTTGGCCGCGAGGATGTCCGGCGTATGCGCGAGCAGGCTCTCGGCCATGCACTCGAGCGCCCGGTTTTTCTGCGCGGTTGAGGCGACGGCCAGTTCCGGCGCGGCCGCCTTCGCCCTTTTCATGATTTCCAGCGTGGTCATCGCTCATTTCCTCCCCAGAAAGCGCGTGCCGATCGGCGCACCCGCCACGATGTCGTACAGCCGCTCGGGCCGCTCGCCGTTGGCGATCACCATGTCAATGCCCGCCTCCGTCGCGATCTGCGCCGCGTGCAGCTTAGTCGCCATGCCGCCCGTGCCCAGCGCCGAGCCCTTGCCGCCGCCCATGGCCATGATTTCATCGGTCAGCTTTTCGACCCGGCTGATCAGCTTCGCGTTCGGGTCTTTGTGCGGGTCGGCCGTGTACAGCCCCTCGATGTCGGACAGCAGAATCAGCAGGTCGGCCCTGACCGTCGTCGCCACCACCGCGCTGAGCGTGTCGTTGTCGCCGATGACGATCTCCTCGGTGGTCACGGTGTCGTTTTCGTTGATGACCGGCAGCGCGCCCAGCTCCAGCAGCCGAAACAGCGTGTTCTGGATGTTGTGCCGGCGCTCCTCGTGGTCGATGTCGCTGCTGGTCAGCAGGATCTGCGCCACGGTGTGGCTGTACTCGGAAAACAGCTTGTCATAGGTGTACATCAGCTCGCACTGGCCCACCGCCGCGCAGGCCTGCTTGCCCGGAATGTCGCGCGGACGCTCCTTCAGCGACAGCTTACCCACCCCCATCGCAATGGCGCCCGAGGACACCAGCACGATCTCGTGCCCCGCGTTTTTCAGGTCGCTGAGCACGCGGCACAGCGCCTCCACCCGCCGGATATTCAGCCGTCCGGTGGAATGGGTCAGGGTGGACGTACCCACCTTCACGACGATTCTCATTCGTATTCCCCTTTCGCGCGGTTCCGCGCGGAAATTTTTTGCACATATTATACACGAGTCCGTGCGTTTTTGCAACCAGACAAAGCCGAACATTCAGATTAACTTTGCGAAAGCGCCCCTGTACGCGCTTTTTTGATGGAATCTCGACGCGCGTCCGGCAATCCGCGTGGATAAAAAACGCCCCGCCCGACAAGGCCCGGACGGAGCGCATTGCTATTCCTCTTTTTTCGCGCCCGGCAGCTGCGCCAGGACAATCGCCGCGAACATCAGCGCGCAGCCCGCGATTTCCCGCCCGCTCATGCGCTCGCCCAGCAGCAGCGCGCCGAACACCACCGAAAACACCGACTCCAGGCACATGATCATCGAGGCCAGCGTGGGATCGGTGTCCTTCTGCGCCACGATCTGCAGCGTGTAGCCCACGCCGCCGGACAGCACGCCCGCGTACAGGATGGGCACGGCGCAGTCGACAAGCGCCTGCCACTCGATCTTCTCCGTACACAGCGCGCAGACCAGCCCGATCGTGCCCGACACGAAGAACTGCACGCAGCTCAGCTTCACGCCGTCCACATGCGGCGAAACCCGGTCGATCACCAGGATGTGCGCGCAGAAGCAGACCGCGCACAGCATGGTCAGCAGATCGCCCCTGTTCATGCTCAGCGAGCCGCTGACGCACAAAAGGTACAGTCCGGCCGCCGCCAGCGCCACCCCGATCCAGGTCGCCGCCCGCGACCTTTTGCCCAGAAACAGCGACGCGACCGGCACCAGCACCACGTACAGCGCCGTGATGAAGCCCGCCTTGCCCGCCGTCGTGTACACCAGGCCAAACTGCTGCAGCGTACTGCCCGCGCACAGGCAGACGCCGCACAGCAGCCCGCCCAGAAGCAGCGTCCGCTTTTCGGTCGGGCTTTCCTCCCTCGGTCGCTTTTTTTCCCGCAGCCAGATCACCGGCAGCAGCACCGCCGCCGAAAGCAGCGACCTCACGCCGTTAAACGTGAACGGCTGCACCATGTCCGTGCCCACTCGCTGCGCCACGAACGCCGATCCCCAGATCATCGCCGTCAGCAGCAGCAGGAGATTTCCCCGCATCGCCCTCTTGTTCATTCCACGAAGCCCTCTTTCATTGCGCAGAGTATGTTCCTATCCTGCCACATTCCCCGCGCCCTTTCAAGCGAGTTTCTGTCAAGCCGCCGTAAATCCCTATTCTTCGCCCTCGATCTGCACGCTGCGGAAGTCCTTGGGCAGCATGCCCGTATAGCGGATGAAGGCGCGCTTGAAGGTAAGGTAGTTTCCGTAGCCGGTGAGCTCGGCGATTTCCGAAAGGCTCTTGTCGGTCTCGCGCAGCATCTGCTGGGCCTTGCCGATGCGCAGCTTGAGCAGGTAGTCGGTAAAGCTGAGGCCGAAGTGGTTTTTGAGCAGCCTGGTGATCATCGTGCGGTGCATGCCGAAGTGGTCGGCGATCTGGTTGACGCACAGCTCGGGATCGCCCGCGTGCTCGCCGATGTACTCGAGAATGGCCACAGCGTGCCGCTCGGAGGCGTCCTCTTCCTCCTCGGAGGGATGAATCGCCTCGCCCAGCCGCCTGACGAACCGGGAAAGCGCCTGCCAGGCGGCCTCCTCGTCCGGCTCGGTGGCGAAGTACTCCTCCGCCTCGGTAAAATCCACGCCGTATTCCTCGGCGATTCGCCTGAGCAGGTTCAGAAGCGACAGCACGTCGTACCTGTCCCGGGCCTCGCGCAGCAGCGCGTCGCACTTATCCCACCTTTGCAGCTGGATCTCGCGCATCAGCCCCAGCGTCAGCCAGAAGGGCAGCGTGTTGCGCTCTGCCCTGCCCTCGTCCTCCATCCGCGATTTGAGATGGACGTAGGCCTCGTGCAGCTCCCGCGCGTCGGAGAGCACCTCCGATACGCCCAGTATGCAGGGCAAGCGGCTTCTCGCGCACTCCTCGGCCAGCAGCGCCCGCTGAGCGCCCGCCTTCTCCCGGTCGGCGTACCAGTAGATCATGCAGGCGCTTCCGTCCGGCCGGCCCAGGCGGTAAAAGTGCAGCGCGCGTTCGGCCTCGGCCTCGAGCTGGGCGGCGGGCGCGCTGCGCCCCGGCTCATACGGCTCGCTCAGCGCCAGCACGCAGGGCAGCCTGTCCCGCAGCCAGGGGAACATGCTCACGACGTATCGATCGTCCGGGTTGACCTGCGTGCCGGCCAGAAGGCCGTACACCGCCTCCTGCCGGATCAGGTCGCTGCTGCGCTCCAGCAGGCCGGCCAGGTCGCCCCGCTCCATCGCCAGCTCCCTGTACTGGTCGCGGAAGGAATCCATGTAGCCGGTGATTTCCTCGAACGGGTCGCGCTCCACCCGCGCGCCCTTGAGGTTGAAGTGGGTCAGCAGGCGGCGAATCGGCTCGTAAAACAGCACCATGAACACATACGACAGCCCCAGGCTCAGAAAGGTCGCCAGGATCAGCAGCAGCGCGTGCTCCATCAGGCAGGTCTTGAGCAGCACCTGCTCGTAGGGCAGGTACCCCAGCTGCAGCTCGACCGCCGGAAAGCTCAGACTGAACCCGTCCGCCGTCATCCGCTGCGGCGTGCCCAGCCCGTAGACCGGCTTTCCGCCCACCAGCAGCCGCATGTAGACGCAGGAAGCGTCCAGCTGCGCCGCGATCGAGGCAGCGATCGACTTCACACTCATGACCGCCACGATCACGCCCGCCTCGTAGCGCCTGTTCACGTCGCTCAGCACGATGGCGATATAGTCCGGGTCGACGACCGTCACGACCGGCTCCTGCGTCGTGTCCTCCCCCACGTCGATGTCCAGCACGCCGTAAAAGCTCATGTAGTCCTGTATGCTCAGCCAGTTTTCCCCGGTAATCACGCAGTCCTTCGAGGGCGTAATCACCGCGATATTCTGCAGGTATCGCTGCGCGGAGGCCTTGCCGCGCAGATCGTCGATGATCTCCTGCCGGCGAAGCGGCGTGAACTCCTCCGCGTACAGGTCGGCATGGTTGCAAAAGTGCATGTACCAGGTGGACGAGAAGATCGCGTTGCAGGTGTTGACGCAGCCGGTGAACTCCTGCGACATCGACACCTGTACCCGCTCGGTGCGGGCGTGAATCGCGTCCAGATAGCTCCGCTTCTCGCTGCGCACGGTGCGCCAGGCGGACAGGCCGACCAGTATCAGGCAGACCGCCTCGAAGCAGCAAAACAGCTGCCAGAAATCCCTCTTCTGCCTGCGCGAAGTCATGCGCACCATGCAAAAAACCTCCGTCCTCCGGATACGACCGCACACCGAACGCAAAACGCGCCCGGTGTACGGGAATCCCTTATTTTACCGTTTCATTCCTTGTCAGTATGGTCTGCCGCCCGGAACCCCTCCCCTTTCAGGAAAGGCTCGGCGCCGTGCCCCCATGAAGGGACGTTCTCTTTTTCCCCGCCGGTGCCGCATTCGGGGAACCGCGTTTCTTGCTCGCCCACTTTACGCGGATCATATTGTTTTCCGGGTGGGATGCTGCCGCCTGGAACCCCTCCGCCCGCATGACGGGCACCTCCCCTTTCAGGAGAGGCTCAGCGCCGTGCTTTCATGAAGGGACGTTCTCTTTTTCCCCGCCTGCGTCGCATTCGGGGAACCACATTTCTTCCTCGCCCACTTTACGCGGATCAAAGTGTTTTCCGGGTGGGGCTTGGGGAGGCTGTGTTAAGCATAATCCCGCAGGGATTCGCAGAATTCGGGAACTCTGATTTATGGTTCCCGAATTCGTCGCCGGAATCGGCGGCAGCAAGTGGGTGCAGGCTCAGCCTGCCGGCCTCCCCAACGTTCCCCTTACCCCTTCACCGCGCCGAGCATGACGCCCTTGATGAAGTACTTCTGGATGAAGGGATAGAAGCACAGAATGGGCAGGGTGGACACGACGATGGTAACGTATCGCACCTGCAGCGAGACGGCCACGGCGCTCTCGGCGGATTCCTCGGCGTTGTTGAGCTCGGAGGAGGCCTGCAGCAGCACGCGCCTGAGCAGCAGCTGCAGCGGCTGGAGCTTAGGCTTGCTCAGGTAGAGCATGGCGTTGAAGTAGGAGTTCCAGTGGCCGACGGCGTAGTAGAGCGTCAGCACGGCCAGTGTGGGCACGATCAGGCGAATGGCGATGTGCCAGTAGAGCTGCATGTCGTTCGCGCCGTCGATGTAGGCGCTCTCGATGACCTCTTCAGGGATGCTGGAGAAGGCCGAGCGGCAGATCATCATGTTGGACGTGGACACCAGCACCGGCAGGATCATGACCCAGCGGGAGTTGTACAGGCCCAGGCCGGTAATCAGCAGATAGCTGGGAATCAGGCCGCCCGAAAAGTACATGGTGAAGGCGATCAGGAAGTTGAGCGGCCGCCGGGCGACGAACGAGCGCCTGGACAGCGGATAGGCGGCCAGCGTGGTGGCCACGATGTTGAACACAGTGCCCACGGCGGTGTAGTAGAGCGTGTTTCCGTAGGCGACCCACAGGTTGGCCTCGGACAGCACCGACTTGTAGCCCGCCAGCGAGAAGCCGACCGGCCATAGAAAGACCTTGCCCTCAAACGCGGCGCGGGAGTCCGAAATGGACACCGACAGCACGTACAGGTACGGATACAGCGTAATCGCGAACGCGATCGCCGCCAGCAGGTACACGAGGGCGTAAAACAGGTAATCCGAAGCGCCGGAAATCTCCTTCACGGCGTTTTTCCTCTTTTTAAGCGCCATACCTTTCCCCCCTTACCACAGACTGGCGTTCGTCACCTTGCGGCTGATGGCGTTGGCGACGAAGACGAACACGAAGTTGATGACCGAATTGAACAGGCCCACGGCGGTCGAGAAGCTGTAGTTGCTGCCCTCGATGCCCTTTCTGTAGACATAGGTGGTGATGACGTCGCTGGTCTCGTAGGTGGCCTCGGACTGCATCAGGAACACCTTTTCAAAGCCTATGCTCATCAGGCTGCCCAGCCTGAGAATAAACAGAATCACGATGGTCTCGGCGATCATGGGCAGCGTGACGTACCAGCAGCACTTGAACTTGGTGATGCCGTCGATGCGCGCCGCCTCGTACAGCGCCGGATCGATGCCCATGATGGCGGCGATGTAGATGATCGAGCTGTAGCCGAAGCTCTGCCAGACGCCCGAGCCGACGTACAGCGTGCGGAACCACTTGGGGTCGACCAGGAAGGCGATTTTCTGCCCGCCCAGCTTGACGATCAGGTTGTTGACGATGCCGTTGTTCTGCGTAAAGAAGATCTGAATGATGCCCACGATGACCACCGTGGAGATAAAGTGCGGCAGGTAGGACACGGTCTGCACCACCTTGCGCAGGGCGGTCGAGCGGATTTCCGTCACCACGACGGCGAAAATGATCGGAACCGGAAAGCCCCAGATGATCGAGTACAGCGACAGCAGGAAGGTATTCCGGATGGTTCGGTAGGCGTAGATGGAGGAAAAGTACTGCTCAAACCACTTCAGCCCCACCCATTTTCCATAGTAAATGCCGTGACCGGGCTTGAAGTTCTTGAACGCGATCACGATGCCCGTCATGGGCACATAGCAGAAGATCACATAGTATACCAGGATCGGCGCGATCATGAGGAAGAGCCAGCGATCCCGCTTGATCTTCTCCCACAGGGTCATTCCGGCCGGGCGGCGCGAGGCCTTGAGCGTGGTCGACACGTGTATCCCTCCTGTTGGCATGATAAAATCGGACAAAAGCAAAGGACAGGGAGACCGCTTCAGGCTGGGCGGCCTCCCCGCAGCGCGTGGGAATTACTTGTTGTACAGCTCCTGATAGACGCTGCACACCTCGTCCACGTTCAGGCTCTTGGCGCCCGCGACGTACTCGTCCCAGGTGTCCAGGCTGCGCGTGCCGGTGATGAAGGCGGTCAGGTTCTCCTTGAAATAGGTATCCAGGTCGGTCTTGTACATGGAGATGCTCTCGGCCTGCTCCTCGGTCATGAAGTAGCTGTTGAGCGCGGGCATGGTCTTGGCCGGGTCGTGCGCATTCCAGAAGTCATACTGCAGACCCTTGATGTTGGTCTTGTACAGGTAGTTGATGCCCACCTCAGGCATCGGGAAGGCGTGATTGTTCATGCCCTGCTTGGAGCGGAAGCTGTCCACATTGGCGATATACTCGTCGCTGAGGATCATCGTGCCGTCCGCGTCGATCGTGTAGTCCACGCCCTCAATACCGGCGGTCACCAGCGTGTAGCACTCGGGAGTCATCTGATAGTCCAGGAAGGCGAACGCCGCCTCGGGATTCTCGCTCTTCGCGGAGATGGCGAAGCCGCCGGCGCAGCCGGTGTTGGTGCGGCCATACGCGTCATAGCTGCCCACCTCAGGCACGATGCTGACCGCTTCATACACAGGCTCGTCGCCATAGCGCCAGTCGGGATTGAGAGTGGTGTTGTAGCTGTCCACGTTGCTGGTAAAGTGAATCTGGCAGCCCATGCGGTCGTTGGAGTTGATGTTGGCCTGCACGTCGTAATCGGCGGTCATGTACTCGTTGTACAGGATACCCTCCTGATACCACTTGTGCATCTGCTCCAGGAACGCCTTGTAGTTGTCGTCGATGTAGGCGCAGGTGACGGTCTTGGTCTCCGGATGCACCTGCCAGGTGCCGTACAGGTCGAGACCCCAGTACAGGCCCCAGCCGTAGATGTGGTTCGAGCGGGAGAACAGCGGTACCTCGTCGGTCGCGTCGCCGTTGCCGTTCAGGTCGTTCTCCAGCACGTAGTGGAAGTACTTGTCCATGTTCTCGACGGTCAGCTCGTTCTTGTCGATGCCCGCCTCGGCCAGCCACTTGGTATTCATGACCAGGCCGCGCAGGGAGCCGCCGTGCAGAGTGGTGATGTAGTAGATACGGCCGTCGGTGGCGGTCATCTGGTCGATCAGACCTTCCCAGCCGGGCTGCGTCGTCCAGTGCTTCACGCCGTAGCCGATCTCATTCACCAGGTCGGTCAGGTCATAGAACAGACCCGCGCCGCAGTAGGTCATGGTCTGATCGTTTCCTACTTTAATAATATCCGGCAGATCGACGCCCGCCGCCAGACGGGGCTTGAGCACGTCGTCATACGCGGACGAGGGCACCAGCTCGAGATCGAGGTCGATGTTGGCGCGCCTGAGCATCTCCTGCGTCCAGGTCATGCCGGAAATATCGTCGATCAGCGAGCCGCTGTTGCTGGACAGCATGGTCAGCGTGGTCTTCTCCTCGACCACGGGCGCGGTGCCCTTGTAGAAGTGCTCGCCCGCGGCGGCCGCCGTCAGGGCGGTCAGGCACAGCGTCAGCGCCAGAAGCATCGTCAGAAATCTCTTCATGTGTTCTACCATCCTCTCTTTTTGTGAACGCATTGCGGCGGGCCCTCCACAATTCTGTCTCCGATTCTAGCAGATTTCTCCACATTTGTCAATGATCATTTGGTGCGCACATTTTGTATAGCGGCAGTGCACATGCAATTGTATTCTATTTTGTACTGTTTGACGGTTCCGTTTTTCTTTTTTCCCTCACTGGTCGTTTGGTGACAGCCCTGTCACATTTTGTATAGTGCGCCTTTATACCCTTCCCCGCTTGTCGGTGAACTCCCGCAGGTACGGCCCCAGAAACAGCGCCGCCCTGTCCGTGCTCTCCCCGAAGTACAGATTGCACTCATAGTTGTAATATCCCTCGTAGCCGATCTCGTCCAGCGCGTCGAACACCGCCGGCCAGTCGATCGTGCCCTGCCGGGGAATCAGGTGCTGATCCAGCATGCCGTCGTTGTCGTGCAGGTGCAGCATCTTGATTCGGCTCCCGAACAGGCGAATGAACTCGGGCACCGTCGGCTGACCCAGTGCGGTCGCCGTGTGCGTGTGACCCGCGTCCAGGCAGAAGGCCTTGTGCTCCGTCGGCAGGCTCTCGTACTCGGCCAGCATTCGCCGCGCGTCCCCGAAGCAGTCGCACACCCCCGCCGAGCTGCGCCCGAAGCTCTCCAGCGTCGCGTACACCCCGTTCGCCTCGATCACGTCCAGGAAATCCGCGAACATCCGCTGGTTCTCCCGATGCATGACCTCGGGCGGCGTGTCCTCGCCCCAGCGGTAGGAGTTGATGCAGTGCGTCACCGTGTACCTGCAGCCCAGCAGCCGCGTCGCCTCGATGCCGCGCTTGCACCTCGCCAGCAGATCGCGGTTATAGGCCTCGTCATTCGGCCGGTAGGCGCTCATGATGTTGTGCGTGTGCGCGATTCCGATCCCCAGCTGCGCCGCGTACCGCTTCACCCCGTCGAAATATTCCTCGAACTCGCCCTGCGGCATACGGTACACGTCCGGCAGCTTCCCGTGCCCGTAGCTCATCACGTCCATGTCCACCGCGTCAAACCCGGCTCTCTTCGCAATCTCCAGCATCTTCAGGTCGCCGTATCGCAGCTGCAGCGATACCACCGACAGACTGATCGGTTTTCTCATATGCTGTTCCTCCCGCGCGCCCATATAATAGTAGAAAGCGCTGCCTACAGCATGCGCCTTCCCCGCCCGCCTGTCAAGTGATCAATCGGTGCGCACAATTTGTATAGTCATCCCGCGTATCTTTCCGTGTCTTCTTTTGTGCACTCAGTCATTTCTTCACCACCGCGACGGCGCTACGCCGGTGAGCTTTTTGAAGACGCGGCTGAAGTAGTAGACGCTTTCGAAGCCGAGCAGCGCGGCGATTTCGCCGATGGTGCATTCGCGGCCGCGCAGGAGCTGGCAGGCGCGCTGAATCCGCAGCCGGTTTCGGTATTCGATGGGGGTGGTGCCAGTCTCCTCGCGGAACAGGCGATACATCTGCGCCGGGCTCAGGTAGCACAGCTCGCACAGCCGGGCGCAGTCGATCTCCTCGCGATAATGGTCGGCCAGGTAATCGAGCACCGGGGTCAGGCGGCTGGGGCGCGCGGACTCAAACTGGCGCGTCACCTCGGAGAGTATCGCGCAGATCAGCGAGGTACTGCGCAGCACGTCGCTCGAGCGCAGAAAGTGCTCGGTCAGCGCCCGCACGTTGTCGCGCAGATAAAGGCTTGCGGCCTGGGCAAGCGGCAGCGGCCCCTCGGAAAAGATCAGCTCATCGCCCGCGTCGTCGATCAGCGTGAAGTCCACCCGGTAAAACGCGAACTCGGCCGTCCGCACCTCCAGCTGATGCCGCGAGCCATAGGGCAGGTAAATCAACGACCCGGGCACGAGCCGCGCCTCGCCGCCCGCCCACCGGTACAGGCACTCCCCCCTGTCCATCAGAAGAAACCCGTTGCAGCCCCTGCCCCGGTTGGTCATCGCGCGATAGACCGGCGTCTGGTAAATCGCCGCCACCCGGCTGATCGAATACTGGGCAAAGCGCAGCTGCGCAAGCGGAACCACTCTCACCTTTCATCACCTCGCCTCCATGATACGCCGTCTCTGCCCGCCCGTCAAGTGAAAATGAGAAAATCGTGCAAATGAATGCGACTCTGCGCCATTTACCTCAGGCCGCCCGCATGGTATCATGGAACCATCAAAGCGAGGTGAGCCGCATGGCAAAATCGAGGTTCTATTATCAGGTCGGCCCGGGCTGCGTGCTGTGCCTGATGTGCGTGTACGAGTGCCCGGCGAAGGCAATCTCCGTGCGTGAGAACGAAAGCGCCTTTATCGACGCAGAGAAATGCGTCGGCTGCGGGCGCTGCATCGCCAACTGTCAGTCCGAAGCCATTTATCGGCTGGAAAGGAAGGAAACAGATGATTGATTATGAACTCAGGGACGGAAAACTGATCTGCGGAGCGCGCGAACTGCCCGTATACGGCGAATACGACGTGGTGGTCGTGGGCGGCGGCATGGCCGGCGTGGGCGCGGCGCTGGCGGCGGCGCAGGCGGGCGCGAAGACGATCGTCGTGGAGAATACCTCCGCGCTGGGCGGCCTGGTGACGATGGGCGTGGTCAACATCCCGATGGACTTCGTGTCCGGCCTGGGGCAGAAATTCTTCCGGGCGCTTGAGGCCGAGGGCGGCCTGCGCCACCGCAACTCCAACCCCGAAAAGCACAAGCTGGTCTTCGACCGCATGCTGAAGGAATACGGCTGCGACTGCCTGCTGGTCACGCCGCTGATCGACACGGTGGTCGAGGGAAACGAGGTGCGCGGAATCGTCGTGCACACCAAAAAGGGCGCGCAGGTCATCCTGGGCAGGCGCTTCGTGGACGCGTCCGGCGACTCCGACCTGGTCTATTTCGCGGGCGGCGAGACCATGACCGGACGGCCCGAGGACGGCATGTCGATGGGCTGCTCGCTGGAATTCGTGCTGGGCGGCGTGAATTTCGAGGCCTATAAGGCCAGCGAGCTCTACGCCACCGACCCCAAGTGGATCAAGCTCATCGCCCGCGCGCTTCAGGAGGGCAAGCTGCCCTACGAAATCGACAACCACCTGAACTGGTGGACGCGCATTCCCGGCCGTCCCGAGCAGTGCGGCATGGATGAAATCGGCGTGTGCTTCGCCCATTCCCGCCGCTGCTTCCCAACCGACAATCGCGACCTGACCCGCATGTACATCGAGGGGCGCGAGCAAGCCGCCATACTCGCCGACTTTATCCGCGAAAACGTGCCCGGGTTCGAGAAGTCGTACCTGAGCTACACCGGTTCGCTGTTAGGCGTGCGCGAGAGCCGCCGCATCGTGGGCGAGTACGTTTTCACCGGCATGGACATCGCCTACGCCCGCAAGTTCGACGACGTGATCGCCATCAGCCAGCACGGCTTCGACCTGCACGGCTTTGAGGCGGCAGGCAACATGAAGTGGTTCAAGGGCACGCTGCCCGACGGCACGCCCGCCTACATTGCCAACCGTGCCGGCTGGGGATCGCAGCTGCCGCCGGACGACGGAATCGCCCACGTCAATATGAAGGAGCTTATCCCGGACGAAGGCGCGTATTACTACGACATCCCGTTCCGCTCGCTGGTGCCGGTTCGCCTGGAAAACGTGCTGGCCGCCGGCCGCAACATCTCCGCGGATGTGCCCGGTCAGAGCGGCACCCGCCTGATTATGTGCTGCATGGCGCTGGGCGCGGCGGCTGGAACCGCCGCCGCGCTGTCGCTTCAGTCAGGCTGCCGCGTGCGCGACCTGGACGTGGCCGCTCTTCAGCGCCGCCTGGTCGAAAACGGCTGCAACCTGGGTCAGGGCTTCCGCAGGCTGCCCGCGCTGCCCGAGGAGGACTACGCCCGGTACGCCGTCCACTACGTCAACACCAACGGCTGATCGCTCAGGGGGAGGAACCGCCTCCCCCTCAGCTTGTCAAAAAAGGTTTGACAAGCTGGTGGACGGGGAAGCAAGCTCCCCGGCCAGGTGCCGCGGCTCAAATCTACGATTTGAGCCGTCGGC
>CAKUFI010000021.1 GCA_934647305.1 uncultured Clostridia bacterium
GCACGGACTCGTATTTCAATCCACGTCCCCCGTGCGGGGGACGACAAGACACGTCCTGCCGAGGGGGCGACCAGGACACATTTCAATCCACGTCCCCCGTGCGGGGGACGACTCCAGCAGCGCACCTGTGTTCGAGGTGTACACGCTATTTCAATCCACGTCCCCCGTGCGGGGGACGACGAAGTTGCATCTTCTACGCCAAAACCCAAGCCCTTATTTCAATCCACGTCCCCCGTGCGGGGGACGACAGACGCAGCGGAATCTCCGATTAGCGCCATTTTGAATTTCAATCCACGTCCCCCGTGCGGGGGACGACGCACGCTGACCGCGATTGCAAACGCAATCCGCGAATTTCAATCCACGTCCCCCGTGCGGGGGACGACAGTAACGGAAAATGCCATGTGTTGGACGAGCCAGATTTCAATCCACGTCCCCCGTGCGGGGGACGACCGCAAAAGTTGCCTGAAACTGGGTTGCAGTTTCGTGCAGCTTCTGCGAAAACCGGCGCGCGGGCCGGGATACCTTGGGGAAAGCGAGCCTGTTTTGCAAGGAAAAGCAGGCAAAACGCGGTGCGAAGGTACCTGGGAAAAAGCGGACGCTTGCCCCTCGCACCGGGCAGTCAGGTCGGCGGCGGTTCATTTCGCCGGCAAGCAGGACGTATCCGGAGCTCATGCCGTGCAGTGTGAGACGGTTCGCGCGCAGACTGGCAGGCAGGACGTGGATGGGCGGCGCGCCGGGCGGCCTGAGACCGGGCCTTGCGGGGTGCGACGGCGTTCAGACCATCAGCACGTCGTCCGGCTGATAGGCGGGGTGCGCACCGAAGTGCTGCACCTTGGACTGATAGCGGTTGCCCAGCAGGTAAAAGCGCAGACTGTCCTTATCCTGGTCGATGAGCGCGGTCAGTTCGGCCTGCAAAAGGCGCAGCTGACCCGCGTCGAGGCTGCATTCGAAAACCGAGTTCTGCACGCGCTGGCCGTGGGCGACGCACTTCTTCGCCACCTGGCGCAGGCGGCGCTTTCCGGCTGCGTCCTCGGTCGATACGTCGTAGGTGATCAGAACCAGCATGTTTTTCCTCCTCGATTCAGGCTACTTCCACAGGAAGGGAGGATACCCCTCCAGGTCGCCGCGCAGATGCCTGGCCAGCAGCAGCGCCTGGACGTAGGGCACGAGGCCCCAGGCCAGCTTTTCCTTCAGGAAGGGATGCGTGATCTCCTCGCGCTTGCGGGTCTGCCAGGCGTTGAGCAGCGTCTTGCGTCCTTCGTCCGTGAGCAGCACCGCGCCGCCGGACTGAGTGCGAAAGTGCTGCTTTTGCAGCGCACGGGTGTTGATGAGCGTCAGTACCAGGCGATCGGCCAGCGGCGCGCGCAGCTCCTCCATCAGATCCAGCGCCAGCGAAACGCGGCCGGGGCGGTCGCGGTGCATAAAGCCCACATATGCGTCCAGCCCCACGCTCTCGAGCGCGGCGGCGCAGTCGTGTGTCAGCAGAGTGTAGGTCATCGACAGGGCGGCGTTCACCCGATCCATCGGCGGGCGGCGATTCCTGCCCTCAAAGCGGAAGTCCTCCCGCTGGTTCAGGATCAGCTCGTCCCACACGCCGAAGTAGCAGGCCGACGCTTCGCCCTCCAGGCCGCGTAGGGTGTCCAGGTTTTCCGCCGCGAGCAGGGGCTGAAGCTGTGCCTGCAGGTGGATAGACGCTTCGCGCAGGCGCGCCTCGTTCACGCGCAGCGCGTGATCGCGCAGTGTGCGCTCGAGTACCCAGCGGCTGTTGTATACCTTGCCGAAGATCAGGCTGCGCGCCGCGCGGCAGCTGGCCTGTTCGCTGTCGGAGACGCGGTACTGCGCCTTGCGAAGCAGCACGTTGCCCCGCGACTCGCCCGCCGCCCGGGCCAGCAGCCGTCCGCTCGGGGTCAGGAAGCTCAATCCAATGCCGCGGTTCACGCACTCCCCCATCAGCGCGGGGCTTGCGCCCTTGTAGGAAAAGTTCAGGATGCTCTCCAGCACCTGAAGCGGGTACTGCGCCGCCTTGCCCTCGTCGCGATAGATCACGACGTTTTCGTTTTCCAGCGCCAGATACGCGTCCTCCGAGGTGACAAACAGCGTGTTGAGCAGCTTTCTCATGCTTCCGCCTCCTCTGCCGCGGCGCGCAGGTACTCATCGACCGGCGGCGACTTTTTCAGGCCCGGCAGGCAGACCTCCTTCAGCGAGCAGGCGCGGCAGCGCCCGGCCGGGCGGGGCGAGGGGGTGTGCCCTCTGCGCATGCAGTCGCGCATGGCCGAGAGGATTTCCGTCACGCGCCCGCGCAGCTCAGACGTAATGGCGACCGGCTTTCGCCGCCTGGTTTCGCCGTAGTAAAGGCAGCCCTCCGGGATGTCGCACAGCAGCATTTCCTCCAGGCACATCGCCTGGGCGCACAGCTGCAGCTCGTCCGCGTCGTGCTCCTTGGGCGCGCCGCGCTTGTACTCGACCGGGCAGGGGAGCCAGAGCCCCTCCTGACCCGGAAGCGTCACGCCGCCGGGGTTCAGGTGAAACTCGACCACGTCGCACACGCCCATGACCTGCAGGCGGTGCGAAACCACCCGCAGGCCGCGCGCCGTCAGGGTATCGCCCCGGCGCTCGAGCAGCGTTTCGTCGTGGGCGCGGCGGTGCATCAGACTGCCGTCCACCGTTCGCTCGTTGTCCGCCCACTGCTGCTCGATGTAGATCAGCGCCCACTGGCGCGGACAGAAGGCGTAGTGCTGTATGCCGGACAGGGTCAGATAGTCCTGCTCCGTCACCCCATGATCTCGCACCGCACGCCCTCGGGCAGGTCGTTTTCGTCGACCGACACGTCGTAGTCGGCGTAGCTGCGCGGGGCGGAAACGCCTTCCCTGCGCTGCACGTGCACCCGGTCGAACAGCTTCCAGGCGGGCGCGTTGCCGAACTCGCTGTCGTGCCTGAACACGATCAGCCGACGCACAGCCATCTTGCCGCGGGCGGCGCTGCGGTCGCCTTCAAACATGTTCAGTATGGCCTGCCACAGAAGCGCCAGGTCTTCCTCGGAGAAGCCGGTGGTCTTGCGCGCCAGGTTGGCCGACACGAAGCCCTCCGCGCGGTACAGGCCGTAGGGCACGATGTACTTGCGGCCCATCTCGGTGCCCTTCTTGTCCGCGTCGGCCTCGGTGGTGATGGCCACGCGGGTGATCGTCACCTCCTGGGGCATGATGGGGTCGATGCTGCGCGCGAAGCCCAGCTGCACCGGCCCGCGCACCTGGCCGCAGTTCAGCGAGGCCTTGACGAAGGTGGTCATCACCGCGCCGAAGGTGCGCACATCGAAGTAGTGGCCGCACATATAGGCCAGCAGCTTTGCGTCGATGTCCTTGTCCGACTTCTTGAGCTTCTTCAAGCCGTCCTCGGTGATCTCGGGATAGCCGCTTTCGGCCAGCGCGCGGCGGTCAAGGCGGTTGAGCGGCTCGTTTTCGCAGATATAGATGCCGTAGCGCGGGTCGCCCTCCTTCACCATCTGCACATAGTTGCGGATCTTGCGCTTCAGGCACACGTCGGTGACCAGGCCGCAGCCGGTTTCCGGGTCGGTCCGGGGCATGTTGCCCGCGTCGGGGTCGCCGTTCGGGTTGCCGTTCTCCACGTCAAACAGGATCACGAAGTCATATCGGTTGCGAATGCACTCAGCCATTGTCCCTGTCCTCCTTCTTCGTCCAAAGCTTCTGCTTCTGGTGATAGTAGCCCAGCTGGAACACGCCCTGATCCTCGAGCGTCAGCCGCTTGGGATAGGTTTCGTCCAGGCGGGTGTAAAGCTCCTGCAGCATTTTATCGTAATAGACCCGCGTGCCCTCATTCGCCCGGTTCAGATGAGCCTGAGCCAGCTTGAGCAGCGTGGGGAAGACCAGCATCGGCGTGGCGCAGGCCGCGTTAAAGTAGCGGTTGCGGATGGTGGTGCTCAGCTTGGAGTCGGTCGAATCGACCTGCAGCTTCTCCAGCACCGCAAACAGCCGTCCCAGCACATACGGGGTATAGGTCGCCTCGTCGTTCAGTTTCACCTTCAGTACCTCCTTCATCGGATGCGCGTCGTCGTCACGCACCACGTTCTTCAGCAGATATGCCTTGATGATGGCCGCCTTGCCGCGGCTTACGTCCTGCTCGGCGCGCAGGCGCAGCTGCACCTGCTCAAACAGGGAGACCGGATAGGGCGCGTTGCTGAGTATCGCGCGCATCACCTCACCCACCAGTCGGTCCGGGGGCTTTTTATCCTTGCTTTTTTGGTTCGTCGTCTCGCCGAGCATCATCCACAGGGAGAGCTCCTCCCGCTCGTCGAAGGCCGGGCGCACGATTTCGAGCCGCTTCTGGTGCTCGTGCAGGTTTTCCGCAAAGGCGCGGAAGCTGTTCTGCAGGAAAAAGCGCACCGACAGGCGGGAAGCGTTGGGCGCGAGGCCCAGGATGTAAAAGCGATTCTCGGGGTTCATCGAAATGCCGTCGATGAGCGCAGTCTTGCCCCTGCGCAGCTCCTCGATCGCCTGCCGGAGCTTCTGCTGATCCAGCTCGTCATCCGAACTGTCATCCGCGCTGTTCATCAGGTAACTCATCGCCGCGCTGTAGACCCTCTGCGCGCCCGCCTCCCAGAGAACCATCGTGGTGTCGCCCAGGCGGGTGTGGTAGTCCCTTTCGCGCAGCATGTAGTTGAGCGCCGCGCCATAGGCAAAGGCCGCCCGCTCGCCTACCGGGGCGTTGAGCCCCTGTGAGGCCGAGCGTCCATAGGACTCGTAGGACACGGCGTTAAAGGACACCAGCGACGCGCCGGTCGGCTGCGCGCCGGGCACGCCCTTGATGCTGGGGTGCAAAAGCGCAATCGGCCCCTCCTCGCCGGTCACCAGGCAGCGCCCGCGCGGGGCGTCGGCCCGGTCGCCGTAATGCCTGTCCCAGGCCGCGCGGATCTCCGGCACCTCCTGCGCGAAGGTACTGTCCATGCTGAAAATCAGGTTACCGCCGGCCTTCAGCTCAGCCAGTATCGGCGCAATCAGCGGATGCTCCTCGGCGTGCTCCGCGTCCCAGGTCTCGAAAAACCGGCAGATCGCCCGCGCCATCGGGTGCTCTACCCCCTGAAGCAGCCGCGTATTCAGCGCCGCGCAGGCCGCGCAGCACTTCAGGGCGCGATCCTTCTTGCCCTTGAGATCCAGGCCCAGCATGTACATCGCGTTGTCGCACAGGAAATTGGCCGCCACGCCGCTGGCGCGCTTGACCGGTGCGGGCAGCTTCATCGGCCGGGCGGTGCGCTTGCCCTTCTTGTCCGGAAGGCCCAGCGGAAAAACCTGCAGCAGCTTCCCCTGCCCGTCCAGCTCGAGGGCGAAGGAAACCTTGACCTCCACCCAGCCCGGCTTCTCCAGCTCGCCGCGCTCGGCCAGCGCCTCGTAGGCCTTCACCAGCGCCTGCAATATCATCCGATCACCTCGCAGTTCCTCAGGTCAATGACCCCGTGCTCCATCTTCACGCGCGTGAACAGCGGCGTGATATTCTCCGGGTCGGAATAGTCCATGTCGTAGAGCATGTAGCCCAGATCGCGCGTCTCGTCGATCGCGGGGATGTCCTCCTCCGCGCCCTCCCACAGGCCAAAGTGCGCCGTGCACTCCCGGCAGCCCAGATAGGGCGTGGAATAGCAGGCTCCTTTTTTCAGCCGGCGCTTCACGATATCCTGAAACTTGCCCGGATTATCGGACGGGTTGGCCTTGTCCGTCATCTCGAAGTGCGCCTCGATCACATACCGCACGTCCCGCAGCATCATCGACGCGCGCTGCTGAATGTCCTGCGCGGTCACGATGCGGCCGGGTTTTCCCCCGTTCGCTTCCGTCATGACGCTCGACGCGAGAATCTTCGAGCTGACCTCGTTACGCCGGACGTTGATGAACTGAATCGGGGCGCACACCCAGATTTTGTCAATCTTCCAGCGCAGGCCGGGATGGAAGTACACGCTCTCGATCATCCCCCGCGCCGCGCTCGCCGTGGGTACTTCATAGCCTACGCGCTCAGTCTTCATTTCGGGGCGCGTAAATAATGCGGTGGGTCCCCAGAATTCCGCCAGTATCGACATGTGCCGTCACCTCCTTCTGTATTCTCTGGTCGGGGCTGCTGAGCGTGGGCAAAGGGCAGGCCGATTTCAGACACACCTTTCGCGTATACATCCCCTTCGCCCACTTCTCACGCAGCACTTCCGAATGCACATTCAGTATAGCACATGAATCCAAGTCCGTCAATACATTTCTTCATTTCATTTTTGTGATCAATTGTTAATTCTTGTTCAAAAGACCTTCCAAACGATTGACCACCCGACCTTTTGCCCATAAAATGGAGCATGTCGGGTGTCAGCCCGGGGATTGAAACATTTCTTTTTTGTGCTCGGCCAGAAGCCGCCGGGGGTTCGCGTACGCGCGCGTTCCCCCGGCCTTCTTTTTGCCGTGCGTCAGGCGAACAGACCTGAGCCGCCCTCGCAGTGCACGTTCAGGCCGCATTCGGGACTGTAGCCGTCCGGATTGAGCAGGATGCCGAAGCCGTCCGACGCGTGATCCTCGACTGCGCCGGAGCTGACCAGCGACTGATACTCGTAGAGGGGCAGGCTCACGGCGGTCTTGCCCAGGCGGCGCAGCAGCGCCCTGGAGAACTCGCCCAGCCGCAGCGCGCTCAGGTCGGCGGCGTTGCCCGCGGTGGGGATGTACACGGTGCGGGTGCCTTGGTCGTCGATCATGTGGAAGGCCTCGGCCACCTGCCTGAAGTTCGGCTGGCCCTCCAGCTTCATGACGCCGGGGGCGTTCTGATCCGCGAGATTGGGCTGATCCAGAGCCTTATCGCCCGTCATCTGCAGCAGCTTATCGAAATAGTCCGCGACGGCTGCGCGGGTGTTGATCTCCCGATACCGGTCAAGCACCCACTGTGCCGGGGCGATGCGCAGGCTCAGACCGGCGCTGACCCGCCCCTCGCCGGTGAAAATGTGCACCACGCTGTCCTGCACAGGCCGCAGACCCTCGCGGTTGCAGCGCCCCGCCGCCTGCAGGATGCTGTCCAGCCCGGCCATTTCGCGCCAGACAGTGGGAAAATCCACATCCACGCCCGCCTCGACCAGGCTGGTGGAGACCACCACGCAGCACTCTCCCGCGCTGAGCCGTGTGCGAATCTCGTCCAGCGTGCGGGTGCGATCCTCGGCGGTCATCAGCGTGGAGAGATGATAGCGTCCCTCCTCGGGCAGCAGCGCGAACACCTCGCGCGCCCGCTTGCGGGAATTGACGATGCACAGCGCCTGATGCTCCTTGGCCAGGCGCGAGGCGAGCTGCTCGTCTGAACGCGTGCCCTCCCGCTCAAAGCGCACCCTCCGGAAGAAGTCGAACAGGCCGTCCGGGTCGGGCGCCAGCTCGCGAATCGGCAGCTCGGGCGCGAACTGGGCGAACAGCCTGCCCAGCGCGGGCTGCGTGGCTGTGCACAGCACAGCGGTCGCGCCATAGCGCAGCGCCAGACGCGAAATCGCCCAGACGCACGGCCTGAGCAGGTTCACCGGCAGGGTCTGCGCCTCGTCGAATATCAGGACGCTGCGCGCAATATTGTGCAGCTTGCGGCAGCGCGAGGTTTTGGCGGCGAACATCGACTCGAAGAACTGCACCGCCGTGGTCACGACGACCGGCGCGTCCCAGTTCTCGCAGGCCAGCCGCCTGCGCTCCGCCGCCGGGCTGTCCGCGCCCGACGGGTCGTCATCCAGGTCGGCCTGCGCGTAGTGCGCCAGCACGTTTTCCTCGCCCAGCACCTTCGCGAACTTCTCCGCCGTCTGCTCGATGATGCTGGTGTAGGGAATGACGTAGATCACCCGCTCCAGTCCCCTCGCCCGGGCGTGGCTCAGCGCGAAGGCCAGCGAGGCCATGGTCTTTCCGCCGCCGGTCGGCACGGTCAGCGTGTACAGCCCCTGCGGCCGCTCCCCGCCCTTCAGGCACTCGAGAAGCACCTGATTCCTGCGCCCGCACAGCTCGTCGCGCGGCCTTTCCAGCCAGGGCGCGACCTCGGCCTGCAGCTTCCCCAGCAGCGCGTCCAGGCTCTCCCTGCCTCCGCGCATTTGTTCGCCCCGAAGCGCCCGCTCCGTGTCCAGGAAGTCCGCGTCCACCAGGCAGGAAAACAGCATCCGGGTGAACATCGCCAGCTCCGACTGATTGCGGGGATCCGGCGCGTTTCGCGGGTCGGCCCAGGCGGGCAGGTCGGTCTGCGCGGGAAGCGCGATCTCCGTGCGCCAGGCCGAGGGATCGTCGTCCCCGTCCAGCTTCTTTTGCAGCCGGGCGAACAGCGTGCCCTCGTCATAGCCGATGTCCGGCAGGCCGCCGTGGTGCCCGGCGATCGCGAACGCCGCCGGAATATCCCCAAGGTCGCGGGCCGCTTTCGCGCCCGCCGTGGAGTGGTCCGCACGGGGCGCGCGCTCCGGGTCGCGCTGCCGCCGCTGGGCGTTTCGGCTGTACTTGCCGACGTCGTGAAGAAGGCCGGTCCGCCTGCCCTCCTTTGGCGCGCCGATCGCCCCCGCGAATTGCTCCGCCAGGCGTGCCACGCCCTCCAGGTGCTCCTTCAGCAGCTGAAAGCTCCCGTCCTCGCGCCGATGAGTCACAAACTGTTCCTTTTGTTCCATCTTATCCTCCCCTGACACGCGTTGTATGTTATGATTGTAATCCCGTATTTATTGTCTGTCAAGGAAGCTTCGCATTTTTTACTGTATAAAACACGAAGACGCAACAATGATCGTTTACATCGTGCTCGTAAGCGCCCATAATACGCGCTATAAAATGGGCAAACTGCGGCGGCAAGCAAATAATACATACTTTTGGAATCTATTTGTCATATGTTAAGTCTGGACAAGTCTCTTTTCCGTGTTATAATACTGTCGAATAGTAAATTTGAAGGGAGAGCCATTGCCCTATGGGAAGAAAAACGTCCGCCGCGATGCTCCCGGAACGCAGAAAGACCTGGCGATACGACCTGAAGAGGAACAAAATCATCTACCTGATGTTCCTTGTGATCTTCATATATTATTTTATATTCCACTACGTGCCCATGTTCGGCATCGTCATCGGCTTCCAGAAGTACCGCCCGGCGAAGGGCATACTGGGCTCCAAGTGGGTGGGGCTGGAGAACTTTGTGAAGTTCTTCAAGGGGCCGTACGCCTTCCGCCTGATTCGCAACACGCTGGTGCTGAACCTGCTGCTGCTGGCGTTCAGCTTCACCGCGCCGATCGTCTTTGCGCTGATGCTCAATGAGATGCGCCCGGGCAAGTACAAGTCGCTGATGCAGACCATCTCCTACATGCCGCACTTCGTCTCGTCGGTCGTCGTGTGCGGCCTGCTGATGATGTTTACCGAGTCCACCGGCATCATCACCGCGCTGTTCAGCGCGCTGGGGCTGTCGGAAAAGACCTTCCTGCTGGGGCACGCGCGATACTTCCGGGCGCTGTACGTGCTGCAGGATATCTGGCAGGAGCTCGGCTGGGGCTCGATCATCTACCTGGCCACCGTGTCGTGCGTCGACATGAGCCTGTACGAGGCCGCCGACATCGACGGCGCGGGCCGCCTGCGCAAGATCTGGTCGATCACGATTCCGGCGCTGGTTCCGGTCATCGTCGTGCAGCTGATCATGCGCATCGGCTCCCTGATGAGCCTCGGCTCCGGCAAGGTCATTCTTCTGTACCGCCCGTCCACGTATGAAACGGCGGACATCATCTCTTCATATGTTTATCGCGCGGGCCTGCTCAATCAGGACTATTCGCTGGGCACGGCGGTCGACCTGTGCAACTCGATCGTCAATATCGCGCTGTTGTTCTTCGCCAATACCGTCAGCCGCAGGCTCACCGAGCAGAGCCTGTGGTAAGAAAGGAGAACGAGTATGAACTATCAGAGAGCCAAAATCGGCGCGGGCGGTCTCGGCGGGATTCGAAAGACGAAGAGCGATATCGTGTTCGACGTCATCATCTACGCGCTGGTTACGCTGATCTGCCTGATCTGCCTGTATCCGATGCTGTTCGTGCTCTTCGCCTCGTTCTCGAACGGCAACCGGCTGCACTTCCACACGGGCCCCCTGTTCGCGCCGCTCGCGCCGATGACGCTGGACGGCTACAGGATCGTGCTGACGAACGCGGACATCCTGTCCGGCTATATGAACACGCTGATCTACCTGCTGGGCGGCACGGTCTTTTCGATGGTGCTGACCATCATGGGCGCGTATGTGCTGTCCCGGCGCGGCTACAAGCTCAAGAAATTCTTTACGATCTATCTGGCGCTGACGATGTACCTCTCGGGCGGCATGATACCCAGCTTCCTGGTGGTGCGCGCGCTGCACATGCTGGACACGCGCTGGGCGATCATCATCGTGGGCTCGATCTCCACGTGGAACATGATCGTTCTGCGCACGGCGTTCGCGTCGATCCCCAAGGGTCTGGAGGAGGCGGCGACGATCGACGGCGCGAACGATCTGCAGATCCTGGTGCGCGTGGTGCTGCCCTGCTCAAAGGCGACGGTGGCGGTCATCCTGCTGTTCTACGCGGTGGGCATCTGGAATTCCTGGTTCAATTCGATGATCTACCTGCAGAACCGCAAGCTGTACCCGCTGCAGCTGTTCCTGCGCGAAATCCTGGTGCAGAGCACCGACCTGGAGGGAAGCGCGGATATCCAGTCCGGCGTCGGCATCAACTATATCAAGGAGCTTTTGCAGTACTGCACGATCATCATTGCGACGGTGCCGATTCTGATTGTATACCCGTTCGTGCAGAAGTATTTCGTCAAGGGCGTCATGCTGGGCTCCCTGAAGGGAGAATAACGCGCTGTCCGGCCTGATGAGCGCGCTCTGCAAGGCCGCTTTCCCCGGAAGCAAGCACCCTTTTCCACGGGAAGCGGCGGCGAGAGAGACGCATCAGATATAAGAAAGGAGACTTGACACATGAAGAAATTCCTGTCCCTTCTCATCCTCCTGGCAATGGTACTTTCCTGCTGCGGCGCGATGGCGGAGATCACCTATCCCGTCGAGCAATCCGCCAAGATCACCTGGTGGCATCCGCTGCGCGCGCCCTCCTATCAGTCCTCCCACAACGACAACATCTGCTGGCAGCAGATCGCCAAGGACGTGGGCGTTGAAATCGAGTGGATTCACCCGGCGGCCGGCACCGAGACCGAGCAGCTCAACCTGCTGCTGATGAGCGACAAGCTGCCCGACATCATCCAGATCGACGGCTATCTCGAGTCCGCGGGCGGCGCTGCCGCGCTGGTGGACGACGGCGTCGCCGTTGACCTGACCGATTACCTCGAGCAGTATGCCCCGGATTACCTCGCGGGCATCACCGCCTCCGAGCTGGCCTATCAGATGGCGACGACCGCGGACGGCCGCGTCGTTCAGTTCACCCAGCTCAAGCAGACCTCCCCGCAGTACAGCCGCGTGAATGTCCGCGACGACATCATGAAGGAAATCGGCTGGACTGACGAGAAGGGCGTGTCCGGTCTGCGCCTGCCCGAGACCATCGACGAGTACACCGAAATGTTCGCCGCGATGAAGGAAGCCGGCTACTACGGCTATCGCACCTCCAGCAGCGGCCGCGACCGTCAGATCATGACCGCCTACGGCATCTACAGCGGCTGGTATGTCAAGCCGGACGGCACGATCGGCTACGGCATGTGGGACGATCAGTATCGCGAGTACCTCAAGCAGGTTCGCGAGTGGATCGTCGCGGGCTACGTCCATCCCGACTGGGCCTCCGACGTGAGCACCGCCGCGCTGTTCACCAACAAGCAGATCGGCATGTACATCACCCCCTCCGACATCGCGTACGGCGCTGCGGTTGCCGGCGGCTATGACATCACCTGCGTGAACTATCCGCGCCTGCACGCCGGCGACAAGTATCCCTTCGAGAACACCACCTGGTACGTCGTTCCCGCCGACGGCATCCGCACGGTCGTCACCGAGGCCGCGAACACCAACGGCGTGTTCGAGCAGGTCATGGCGCTGCTGAACTACGGCTACACCGAGAAGGGCGCCCTGATCTACAACTGGGGCGTCGAGGGCGAGTCCTACACCGTGGACGCGGACGGCAACAAGCACTTCACCGACCTGATCCTGAAGAACCCCACCATCCCCATGGCCGACGGCCAGTACATCTACAAGCTGCACTTCGGCCCGAAGCTGGCCGAGGCGGACGTTGAGTGCAACCCCGGCACCATCGGCGATCCCAAGGCGCTGTACTGGAGAGAGCTGTACTCCGACGACACGACCGTTTCCTCCGACTGCATCCTGTTCGCGTCCCTGACCGCCGAGCAGTCCCTTGCGCGCGCCGAGTACATGGTCAACATCGAGACCTACATGAACGAGTCGACGCTGCTGTTCCTGCAGGGCACCAAGGACATCAACGACGACGCGGCCTGGCAGGAGTACATGGACACCATGAAGACCATGGGCATCGAGGAAGCCATCGCCATCACGCAGGAGGCGCAGGACGCCTTCGTGGCGAAGGAAATCCCGACCAACTGGGCCCACAAGTAATCTGACGCTGGATTCACCGGCCCGGGCTGACCGGAAACGACCGATTGTCAGGTATGCGAGGCTTCAATCGGGAGGCATTCACCAAAGCGCGCTTTTCGTCCGTTCAGGGATGAAAGCCGCAGGCTTTGCGGCGCCGAATCAGGGCTTTCAGACGCGCTGTGAATGCTCCCCCCCGAATGAATCAGCGTTTACTTGGGGTGCATGATCGGCCTCAGGGCGCTTCATCAAAAGTGGAGCGCCCTTTGTTCACACGAGGCCGCCCCCGATTGATGAAACACACTCTGATTTGAAAGGAATGATTGAATGTTTTCCAGAATTCCAAAGCCCGAGTTCCCCCGCCCGGAGAAGCGCCGCGAGAGCTGGCAAAACCTGAACGGCCGGTGGGACTTCCGCCTGTTCCCGGCGGGTTCCGAGGAGCAAGAGGCGGCGTTCGCCGTCAGCCGCAACGAATATGACCGCAAAATCGTGGTTCCGTTTTCCTGGGTGAGTCCGCTTTCGGAGATCCAGGAGGATGTCGCCGGCGTGGGCTGGTATCGCCGCACGACCACGCATCAAAGGAAGGAGCGCCTGTTCCTGTGCTTCGGCGCGGCCGATTACCGGACGGACGTATACGTCAACGGCCTGCCGGCGGGCACGCATCAGGGCGGGTATACCTGCTTTGAGTTTGAAGTGACCGACCTCTGGCGCGACGGCGAAAACACGATCGAGGTGCGCTGCGAGGACTACCGCCGCGAAACGCAGCTCTATGGCAAGCAGGGCTACGGCGACATTCAGGGCGTCTGGCAGACCGTATGGCTCGAGGATCGCCCGCGCGCGTACATCCGCGACTGGCGGGTTGAGACGAAGATCACCGGAAAGGTGACCTTCCACGTGCGGGCCGACGCGCCGGACGGCGAGAAAATCGAGGCGCGCTTCGACGGACGTGCCTGGGAGGGCCGGGTCGCGGACGGCCGGGCGGAGATCGCGCTGGACATACCGAACCCGCAGCTCTGGTCGCCGGATTCGCCGTTCCTGTACGAGGGCAGCCTGAAGCTGGGCGAGGACGAGACCTTTACCTATTTCGGCATTCGCGAGATCGCCACGGGCCGGGTCGACGGGCGGGGCTTCCGCTGGATTCTGCTGAACGGCAAGCCGATCTACCTCAACGGCACGCTGGATCAGGCCTTTAACCCGAAGGGACACTTCACCTATCCGTCCGATCAGGACATGCGCGACGAGGCGTGGCGGCTGAAGCGGCTGGGGCTGAACATGGTGCGCATTCACATCAAGCCAGAGGAGCCGCGCAAGCTGTACTGGATGGACAAGCTGGGCGTGCTGGTCATGGAGGACGTTCCGTGCTTCTGGGGCAAGCCGGTCGAGGAGGCGCGCGCGGCCTACGAGGCGGAGCTGCCGGACATCATCGCGCGCGACGTCAACCATCCATCCACCTTCGCCTGGGTCGTGTTCAACGAGAGCTGGGGTCTGCTGCACGGCGGGCCGGGGGAAAAGGTATACCTCCCCGAGACGCAGGAATGGGTGCGCCGGATGTACCTTCAGGTGAAGTCGCTGGATCCCACGCGCATCGTCGAGGACAACTCGCCCTGCCGCTACGACCATGTGCAGACCGATCTGAATACCTGGCATTTCTATTATAACGGCTATGAGATCGTGCGCGACCACATTCGCAGGGTCGTGGAGGAAACGTATCCCGGCTCCGAATTCAACTTCATCGGCGGCAACAAGCAGACCGACGCGCCGCTGATGAACAGCGAATGCGGCATGGTCTGGGGCGTGGAGGGCTCCGCGGGCGACAGCGACCTTGCCTGGCAGTATCACTACATGCTCAACGAGTATCGCCAGTATGAAAAGCTGTGCGGCTTCGTGTTCACCGAGTTCCACGACGTGGTGAACGAGTTCAACGGCTATTACCGCATCGACGACACCGACAAGGACTTCGGCTATCAGGACTTCTGCCGCGGCATGACGCTGCGCGACCTGCACGCGCCGGATTTCATCGCCACGGTCTGCCCCCCGATGCAGACGATCAACGCCGGCGAATGCGCGGAAATTCCGCTGATCATCTCCAGCTTTACCGACGCGCATCACGGCGAAGCCTGCGCGCTGGACTGGGAGCTGTGGCATGACGGCCTGAACGGCCGCGTGCTGGACAGCCGCGGCCGGATTGCGCTGCCCGACTTTGGGTGGGGCGCGACGCCGCTGGCCCAGCCGCTGCGCGTCGTCATGCCGGAGGAAAACGCCGCGGCGGTGCTCAGCCTGTACATGAAGGCCGCGGACGGCACGGTCATTTCGCGCAACTTCACGACGTTTGACGTGCGCGCGGCGCTCCCGGAAAACCTGCTGGAGATTCCGGTCTGCGGCGGCCGCACGGAGGGCTTCGCGCCCGTTTGGACGGCCATGGGCGAGGAAAAGCTCTGCATGGGCGGCTCCGGCGCGGTGACGTACGAGGTGCGCCTGCCCGAACGCGCCGGCCTTTCGGATGTGAACCTGTACTTCGAGGCCGGGTCGAAGCGGGTTCTGAAGAAGGATCTGAAGGAAATCGGCGCGGATCAGGTAGACATGGGCTTTATGCGCGGCTACCGCGTGGATCGCGGCGCGTTCGCGAACTCGTACTGGATGACGGACGAATCGCGTCTGCCGGGCGATGTGGAGATTCTCGTCAACGGCAAGCCGGTCGAGACGGTTCACCTGGAAAACGACTGGGCGGACGCGCGGGGCATGCTGTCGTGGCACCGCCAGCCGAACCCGAGGAAGCTCGACGAGGCCGGCTCCTTCGGCGAGCAAAAGCGCGTCGCGCTGCCGAGTCATCTGCTTCCGGAGATCGAGAAGCGCAGCGGCTTCACGCTCACCTTCCGCGTGCGCGGTGAAAACGGCCTGGCGCTCTATGGCCGCGGCTGCGGGCGCTACCCCCACGGCCTGCTGGTCGAGCTGCTCTAATCGAGCCGGGCGGGAAAGCATGCTTTCCCGCCCGATGCCGCCGCTGAATTGCGCGGCGCCTTAGCTTTCCGGGCATAAAAGTCGTCCCGTGCCCACCGTACACGCCGCTGGGCACGATTGAAAGTGCGAGAGGGCTGCGTCCCTCTCAAGCGCTCCGAGGTTTTTCGGCAGGCTCGGGGGCGCGAAGCGGCTGCGCGGCGCTCAAAGCGTGCGCGGCAATCCCTCGCGCGCTTTCCGGCGCGGCGCAAACTGTTTCCCTTGTTCCGTTTTGCCATCCGCATTCGCGTCTTTCCGCGATGCTGCGTCTTATAAGACAAAAACCGCGAACCAGCTGTGCACTCCAAACGAGTGCGGCAGCCGATTCGCGGCCTGTTGCGCCTATCCGAAGACGCGATGCTTCAGGTTCTGGAATTCCTCCTGCGTGGATCCGCAGACCACGTCCGCGTCGTACGGAAGCAGCGACGTGTCGGCGCGCTTTCCGTCGACCAGCGGCCAGTCACCGCGCTCCATGCTGTTGCCGGGGCGGCCGGTGTGGTCGGTGCCTCCGCTGAGGTAGAAGTCGTGCGTCCGGGCGAACTGCATGACCTGGCGGGAATCGCAGTCGTCGATGTCCGGGTGGTCGTATTCCGCGCCGCGCAGACCCTGGCTCCACAGAAGGGGCAGGCTGTCGGTCAGCTCGTGCGGGTGCGCGATAAGGGTCACGCCGCCCGCCTCCCGAATCATGTCGATCGTCTCCTGGGTAGACAGCGGTACGCTGACGGGCAGGTCGACGGGCCGGGCGGAGAACAGGTCGTCCCGGAAGGCCCAGTAGTCCTTCTGCGTATACCCCGCCTTGCGCATCAGTGCGGAGAAGATGTGCTCGTTGCACAGCCAGGCATGCTCGGGCGCGGCCTCCAGCACGTCGTTCCAGGTGATTTCGCGAAACAGCCCGGCCTTCTGGCAGGCCGCGAGCCACAGCCGCGTCATCCGCTCCGCCTCGTCCTCGCGGCGGGCTAGGTAGGCATGAATCCGGCTCTGCGCCGGGTCGAAGTCGTACCCGGTCAGGTGCGTCTCGCGCCCGTCCGGCAGCGTCGCGCTGATTTCCACCCCGATCAGCATCTCAAGGCCTGCCTCGTCCGCGGCCTTCTTCAGGCGCGCGCAGCCGGCGATCGTCTCGTGGTCGGTCAGCGCCAGCGCGCGATAGCCCATTTCCTTCACGATCTGGCACAGCTCCTCCGGCGTGGCAATGCCGTCCGAGTAGATCGAGTGCAGGTGCAGGTTGGCGTATTTTGTCGTTTGGTTCATCGTTCAGTCCTCCTCACATGTTTCAGACGCTCAGCCCTTGACTGCGCCGATCATGATGCCCTTGATGAAGAAGCGCTGCAGGAAGGGATAGACCAGCAGGATGGGCAGCACGGTGATCAGGGTGACGGTCATCTTCACGCCGGTGGGGGTGATGTAGTCCTCGGCGCGGATGACCTCGGAGGACTCGGCCATGAGCTTGGCCAGCGCCTCCGCCTCCTGAAGGTAGTTGTACAGCATGTACTGCAGCGTCAGCAGCTTCTTGTTGCGGAAGGTGTAGATGTGGTTGTCGAACCAGCTGTTCCACTGGCCGACTGCCGAGTAGATGGCGATCGTGGCGATGATGGGCACCGACAGCGGCACGATCAGGCGCAGGATGATCTGGTCGTAGCGCGCCCCGTCCAGCACGGCGCTTTCCTCCAGCGCGGGCGGGAGCGACTCGATATATGTCTTGACCAGTATGACGTAGTAGGCGCTGACCATGCTGGGCAGTACGTAGGCGGCGAAGCGGTTGAGCAGGCCGTAGGAGCGGAAGACCAGGTAGGTCGGAATCATGCCGCCGGAGACGTACATCGTGACGATCAGGAAGCGATAGAGCACCTTGCGGAAGGGCATTTTCTCCTTGGTGAACAGGTAGCCCAGCACCGTGCAGCAGAACACGGTCGCCGCCGTGCCCACGACGGTGCGCGCCACGCTCATGCCAAAGGCCTGAAACACGCCCTGAAGCGCCAGCACCTTCTTGACGTTGGTCAGGCTGAAGCCGCGCGGCAGGAAGGTCACGGTCTGGTTCTTGAGCACCGCGGGGTCGCTGATCGTGTAGATGAGCACGTACCACAGCGGGTAAGCGCACAGGATCAGAAACGCCGCGAAAAAGGTGTAGTTGAGCACGTTGAACAGCACCCGCGAGGGGGTGATTTTCTTCTTCATTGCCCGCGCCTCCTTACACGATCGACTGGCCGCGCACGCGCCGGGCCAGCAGGTTGGCGACGGCCAGCATGACGACGCTGACGACCGACTTCATGATGCCCACCGCGGTGGCGTAGGAATAGTCGCCCAGCTGCATGCCCATGCGGTAGATGTACAGGTCGAGCACCTCGATCTTGTCATAGACGATGGCGTTCTTGAAGACGTAGTACTGTTCATAGCCGGTGTTGACGAAGTTCGAGACCGACAGGATCAGCAGCACGATGAACGTGGGCAGCAGGCTGGGCAGCGTAATGTGCAGCGCGCTCTGGAAGCGACCCGCGCCGTCGATCGAGGCGGCCTCGTACAGCTCCTGATCCACGCCGGAAATCGCGGCGATGTAGATGATCGAACTCCAGCCCAGGCCCTTCCACTGGGCGAGCGCCGTCTGGAAAACGTAGACCAGCTTTTCGTTGGTCAGGAGCGAGCTGGGGGCGGAGAGCAGGCCGAGCTTCATGTAGAGCAGGTTGTTCACCACGCCCTCGCTTGAGAACATCGCGAAGGCCAGCGAGTAGCAGATGACCCAGCTGACAAAGTGCGGCAGGGTGGTCACGGTCTGGGTCAGCTTGCGGAACCTGGGGAAGGAGATCTCGTTGAGGCAGATCGCGAAGATCATGGGCAGCGGCGAAAGCAGGAACCCGATGCCCGAGAAGATCAGCGTGTTTTTCAGGGCGTTGAGTATGTCCGGGTCGGTCAGCACCATTTTGAAGTACTTCAGCCCCACGAAGGCGCAATCAAAAAGCGGCTTGCCCGGGCGATACTGAAACAGGGCGTACGCCCAGCCCATCAGCGGGACGTAATTGAGCAGCAGCACGGCCGCGAGGAACGGAAACGCCATGAAAAACAGCACCCATTCCTTCTTTGGTTTTCTTTTCGGAGCCGCGCGCCGGCCGGAGGTCATTTTCTGCATGCCGTCACTGCCTTTCTGTGATATGCTCGGAGGCGGCCATCCGCCCGGAAAGCCGCCTCGCGAACGTCATTGTGATTTACTTGCCGATGATCGGGTCGACCATGCTGTGCGCCTTCGCCTGCGCCTCGCTGGCCCAGGCCCAGGCCTCGGGTTCGCCCGCCTTTTCGAGGTCGGCGAGCACCTGCTCCTGGATGGCGTCAAACTCTTCCTGGTTCGCGGCCATGACCAGCTTGGGCACGGCGGTGTAGACCACGTCGTTGCACTTGGTCAGGATGCGCAGGATGTCGGTCGGGATGGGCTCGCGGGCGACCGCCACCAGCTGAGAGAAGTTGTGGCTGTGGTCGATGATCTTGCCTTCATCAACCAGCTTCTGGCGGGCCTGAGAGGGATAGGACACGCCGTAGTAGTCGGAGTAGTCCTTCATGATGGGCGTCATGGAAGCGGCGCGCATCTCGTCGGTCTCGAACAGGCTCAGCGGATAGCCGTCGGAGTGGGACATGCCGGGCTGCGAAATGCGGATGGGAGTGGTCACGCCCACGCCGGATTTCTTCAGCGCGTCGCCGTTCTCCTGATACATGGCGATGGTCTCGTCGGTCAGCGTGGGCACGCCGTCGACGTAGTTCCAGTGCACGCCCTCGATACCGGAGTAGAGCGCGCGCTCGGCTTCCTCGGTGTGCATGTAGTCGATCCAGGCCAGCGCCGCCTTCCAGTTCTCGCTGGAGGAGGACACGAACACCTGCTGGTCCGGATAGTAGCCGGCCAGGTGAATCTTGTTGCCGAAGAGCATCGCGCCGGTCGCCGGGGCCACGACGTAGCCGTTGGCAGAGCTGTCGGTCGCCACGCCGGCGTACTGACCGGCCTCGATCTTGGCGGTGAGCTCGGCGTTCGTCTGGGTGAAGGAATCGGGATCGAGCAGGCCCTTGTTGTACAGGGCGTTGGCGAAGCGCATCTCCTGCCAGAAGGTGGAGCGTTCGGTGTTGGTGTAGCCGTTGTAGAGCACGTTGTCATCCATGCCCTCCATGTACAGGTAGCCGGAGAACGTCCACAGGTTCATCAGGCTCTCGTTGGTCGGGAAGGTGCGCCAGCCAGTCCAGCTATTGATATCATCGATATAGCCGAAGGCGTACACCGGCTTGCCGTCGGCGGTCTGCGGGTGCTTCTCGACCATCTGGGCGAGCGCGTCGATATAGGCGGCGTCATTGGCGATGTCGGGCGCGCCGATTTCCTTGTACCACTCCCAGTTGACCACGTAGCCGCGGGTGCTGTTCTGTCCGCCTCCGCGCATCTCCAGGCCGTAGGTGGTCGGGATGAAGTACAGGCCGTTGTCCTCGCCGCCGGCCAGGCTCTGCATCAGCTCGTTGCGCTGGGCGAACTTCTCGTCCAGCATGTGGGGCGCGTACTCCTCCAGCAGCGGGGCCAGGTTCAGGGCGTAGCCGTTGTCCATGACGGTCTGCACCTGAGTGGCGGTGTAGAAGTACACGATGTCCGGCAGCTCGCCCGAGGCGTACATCAGGTTCAGCTTGTCGTTGTCGTAGCAGTCGTACTCCAGGTTGATGCGATAGCCGTACTTGTCGGCGATCTGGTCGAAGACCCACTTGTACACGTCGGTCTCATACCAGGCCACAGGGGTCTTCTGCAGCTCGCGGTAGGACACCAGGGAGAGCGTGACCTCCTCGGGCTCGGCGCTCGCGCTCGCGCAGAAGCAGCCGCACAGCAGGCAGAGGGTCAGCAGCAGGCTCAGGAAACCGGAGACAGTTTTTTTCATGTGAGTTTGTTCCCCTTTCTCGTCTTGTTTTCGGTGCGTTTCGGGTGCGGTTTTCACGACCGTCCGGGCAGGAAGCGCGTGTCCTCCCTTCCGGACGCAGACAGTATGGCACGCCTCGATCAGATCGCCGTCAGCGTTCCATCAAAAGCGCGTCAAATTTCCATGAACGCCGTTCCCTCAATCCGCCCGATCTGTTTCTATCATACGCACATTTTCCGTTAATTTCAATACACTTTTCCGGGCAGTTGCTTGCCCGATTCGCGCCGAGTGCGCGGAAAGTGTGTCAGACTTGCACAAATCATCACCTGCACTTGAACGATACGTCTTTCTTTCCCCCAGCCTCGCCCGCGCGGTTGACAGGTAAAACCCGGACACTTTATAATGAAAAGAGAAACCGAAGGGAGGGCGAAGGATGTACACCGCCGCAATCGCCGAGGACGAAGCGTTGATTCTGGCCGGCATCACGTCGAGCGTAGACTGGGAAAAGCTGGGGATCTGTGCGCCTGAGTGCTTTTCGGACGGCCTGTCCGCCTGGGCGCACTGCGAAAAGCGCATGCCCGATCTGCTGATTACCGACCTGCGCATGCCCGGACTGACCGGCCAGGAGCTGATCGAGCGCGTCAGGCGGCTCTCCCGGCGCACGCGCATCCTCGTCGTGACCTGCCTGCAGGACTTTCCCGCGATCCACTGCATCATCGACAAGGATCTGACCAGCTACCTGCTCAAGGCCACCATGGCCGCGGGCGATGTGGAGGAGGCCGTGAAGCGCGCCGTCACGCAGCTTCGGGCGCTGGACGGCACGACCGCGGGCGCGGATTCGGCGGGCGCGCGGCAGGTCATGGACGCGTACATTCGCCTGGGCCGGGCGACCGCGCAGGAATTCGAGCGCGCCTTTCCGCAGGTGGGCTCCGCAGTGTTCTGGACGGCGGACGGCGCGTCCCGCGAGGGGATTCTGGCGCGCCTGAACGTGCTGTCCGCCTGGGAGGTCTCGATGGACGACGAGGTGTGCGTCGCCCTGGCGCGGGAGCCGATCGACGCGTCGCTGCTGACCGGATGCCTGGGCGGCCTGGCGAAGGATCTCTCCCCCGCGCCCCGGTTCGCGGCCCACTCGCTGAGCGTGCCGATTGAGGGCCTGCCCGCGCTCTATCACAGGGCCGAGCTGATCCTGCGCTCGCCCTTCTTCTATCCCCGGTCGTTCTACGACTTCACCGGCGGCGCGCGAACCGCGCCCTCGTTCGAGAAGGAGGGCGTGCGGCGGCTCGCGCAGCATCCGCTGACGCAGGCGCTGGTGCGGGGCGGAAACCAGGCAATTTCCGAGTGCCTGCACATACTGGACGTGTCCTATGGGCTGAACGAACCGCTGTACAAAACGGCGCTTCACCGGCTGTCGGCCAGTCTGGCGCTGCACTTTCCCGCGGCCGCCCTCCCCCAGACCGCCGACGCGCCCGAGGCCCTGCGCGCGCTGCTCGCCGCCCTGCCCGAATACGAGATTTCGCCCAGCTACCGCGCCACCATTCAGGAAATCTGCCTGTACATCCAGGAGCGCTTCGCCTTCGACTCGGTGCGCCTGAGCGGCCTGGCGGAGCGGTATTCCTTCAGCCAGGGGTATCTGGCGCTGCTGTTTCAGAAGAACACCGGGCTGTCCTTCACCGAATACCTGTCGCTGCTGCGCATGGACGCGGCGGCGCGCATGCTCGCGCAGACCGACCTGCCCATTCGCACGGTGGCCGAGCGCTGCGGCTTTTCCTCCGAGTCCTACTTCACGCGCTACTTTTCTCAGCGCGCGGGCCGCAGCCCCAAGGCCTGGCGAAGGGAGATGCGCTCTTCATGAGAAACCGATTTCGTTCCTTCCGCTTTCGGGTGCTTGCCATGGTGTGCGCGCTGGTGCTGACGGCCATCCTGCTGCCCTCGATGATTATCGCGGAGCACACGACCAAGGTTGAAATCCAGAACGACGAGCAGCGCATCGCGGAGAGCTTCCAGGTGCTCGAAAGGACGCTCACCAAAATGCTGGGCGAGGCCGTCGACGTGGTGAACACCGTCGCCGCGCAGCCCGCGGTGGAGCAATACGTGCTGGGGCAGGCGATGACTCCGCTTGAGAAGGTGGAGAACAAAAAGGCGTTCGACCAGGCGCTGCAAAGCGCGTTTTACCTCAGCCCCTGCGTCACGGACATCCTGTTCCTGCACGAAGACCGCACCCTGCAGGGCAGCTCGCTCGACTGGCACTACAGCGCCGAGACCGATTCCTGGAGCCCGTTTCACGAGACCGCCTTCCTGACCGGCGCGCGCAGCCGAACCACCGACTGGTGCACCGTGGTGCAGGCGTCCTCGCTGCTGCCGAGCATGCCCTCCGAACCGCAGCGGACGGGTTGGCGCATCTGCGCGGCCAACCGGCTTTCCTTCACCTACGCGGGCGCGGCGCCCGTGCGGGGCGTGGTCATGGTCACGGCGATCAGCGAGCAGACGGTGCGCGACTGCTTTTCCCATCTCTCCGGCGCGGGCGCGCAGGTCATGGTGCTCTCCTCCGACGGCACCTGCCTGTCCTCCACTGCCGAGGACGCGATCGGCCGGCCCGCTTTTTTCGCCGAGCGCCTTCCCGAGCAAAAAAGCGGCAGTTTTTCCTGCGCCCGGGAGAACGGGGCCAGGTATCAGGTGTTTTATCGCCGGCTGAACCTCTCCGGCTGGGTGCTGGCCCGGTACGTGCCGATGGACGTCTACCTGAGCGCCGGACGAAGCATGCGGCGGCTTACGCTGTGGATCTGCGCCGCGGCGGCGCTGGTGCTGATCCCGCTGACCGCCCTGTGGAGCAGGAGCATCTGCCGCCCGCTGGAGGACCTGGCCGAGGTGATGCGCCGGGTGCGCGACGGCGAGCTGAACCGGCGGGTCGTATCCCGCGAACACGACGCGGAGGAGGTGCGCCTCGTGGCCGAGCAGACCAACCAGATGCTCGCCTCGATCAACGACCTGATCGCGCGCAACGAGAAAAACGAGCGCGCCAAGCATCGCCTGGAAATGCGCACGCTGCAGGCCCAGATCACGCCCCACTTCCTGTTCAACACGCTCACCTCCATCCGCTGGGCCGCCTCGATGTCGGGCAGCAAGCACGTCGCGCGGCTGCTGGAGCTGTTCACGCGGCTGCTGCACCCGATCTTCAGCGACTGGTCCGAGGAGTGGACGCTGCGGCAGGAGCTGGCCTACACCCAGAACTACGTCGACCTGATTCACCTGCGCTTCAACGGGCAGCTGCCCGGCGGCGCGCCCACCGGCGAGGAAAAAATCCGCATCTCGATCGAATGCGCCTGTGAAGACGGGATTCTGCCGCGCTTCACGCTTCAGCCCATCCTCGAAAACTGCTGCGAGCACGCCCAGACCGTCGGGCGAACGCTCCACGTGAACGTGCGCATCGAGCAGACCAGCGAGGGCCTGCTGTGCACGATTCGCGACGACGGCGCGGGCATGGACGCGGCCACGCTTGAGCGCCTGACCGAAACCCTGCAGTGTGAAACCGAGCCCGCGCGCGGCCCGGACGGCCATCGCCACATCGGCATGTACAACATCCATCGCCGCCTGCTGATGCTCTACGGCGAGGGCAGCGGCCTGTCGATCGACTCCGCGCCCGGACTGGGCACGACCGTCGCGCTGCGCGTCAATCGGGGCATGTGAGGGCGGAAACGCGCTCCGGGTAAAACAATCCCCGCGTTCGAAGGAATCGCTCCTCCGGCGCGGGGATGCTGTTTTTTAGTGCGGTCAGTCATGCCAGATGGCGTCGGTCAGGCGCTGAGTGGCCGTCTCCAGAGAGGCCGAGTCCGCCTTGCCGAACAAATCGTCCAGGGGCACCGGCGCGCCGATTTCGATGCGCACGCGGTGGAAATAGCGCAGGGGCGCGGAGATGTGCACGGGTACGATGGGCGTGCGGGTGCGCAGGGCGACCAGCGCCGCGCCGCTTTCCAGTTTGCGGTGGTCGTCGGCCTTGTAGCGGTGACCCTGGGGGAAGATGCCCAGCACGTCGCCCTCCTTCACCACGCTCATGCACTTGCGGATGGCCGCCAGGTCGGCGCTGCCGCGGTTGACCGGGAACGCGCCCATCTTCTTCACGAACCAGCGCACGACCGGCACCTCGAAGAGCTCCTTTTTGGCCAGGAAGACTACCTGGCGGGGCAGCGCGCAGGCCAGCAGGAAGGGATCCCAGTCGGAGAGGTGGTTGCTGCACAGGATGCAGGCGCCCTCGGCGGGCAGGTTTTCGAGTCCGGTGACCTTCATCGGGAAGATCAGGTGAAACAGGCAGATCAGAAATCTGCGAATGCGGGCGTAGGCCCGGTTAATTTCCATAATTCTCATCCTTTCAGGCAGGCTAAACCTGCACCCACTTGCTGCCGGTCGGCAGGGCCGACTGCCACTTGCTGCCGCCGGTTCTGACACGAATTCGGGAACCATAGATTCGAGTTCCCGAATTCTGCGCCGGGCAGTGCCCGGCCCCACTTGCTGCCGCCGGTTCTTTCGACGAATTCGGGAACCATAAATTGGAGTTCCCGAATTCTGCGCCGGGCAGGGCCCGGTTCCACTTGCTGCCGCCGGTTCTTTCGACGAATTCGGGAACCATAAATTGGAGTTCCCGAATTCTGCGCCGGGCAGTGCCCGGCCCCACTTGCTGCCGCCGGTTCTTTCGACGAATTCGGGAACCATAAATTGGAGTTCCCGAATTCTCCGAATCCGCAAGATTCCTTGCGGATTGTTGGTCGGCGCTGCCGACGCGGGCAGACTGGGGAAGGCTCCGCTTCGCTTCATGCTCCGGCAAACTCACTGGCAGCGCGGGTCAGGCATGCGTCTTTTCGTCCAACAGGGCCAGTATGCGGTCGACCACCTGCTCGACGGTCAGTGAGGTACTGTCGATGAGCACCGCGTCGTCGGCCTGCCTGAGCGGGGAAACGACGCGGGTCATGTCGGCGTGGTCGCGCGCCTTGAGCTCGGAGAGCACCTGCTCGAGCGGCACGTCCACGCCCTTCTGAGCCAGCTGCTGGCAGCGGCGGCGGGCGCGTTCCTCGGCATCGGCGGTCAGGTAGACCTTGAGCGTCGCCTCGGGCAGCACGCAGGTACCGATGTCGCGGCCGTCCATGACCAGGCTGCGGGCGCGGGCGATTTCCTGCTGGCGGGAGACCATCAGATGGCGCACTACGGCCACGGCGGACACGGCGGACGCGGCCATGGAGACCTCGTTGTTGCGGATGGCCTCCGACACGTCCTCGCCGCCCAGCAGCACGCGCTGCTCGCCGTCCTCATAGCGCACGTCCACATGCACCAGCGGCGCGCGCTTGGCCACGTTGATCGCGTCGTGCGGATCGACGCCGTTTCTGAGCATATACAGGCCCACCGCGCGGTACATCGCGCCGGTATCCAGGTACAGTATCCCCAGCCGCTTTGCCACGAGCGCGGCGATGCAGGACTTGCCCGCACCCACCGGGCCGTCGATGGCGATGGTAATCGGATGTTCGTTCATAGGTATTCCTCCGCGCCCGTCCGGGCGTTTCTTTTTATTAATATGCTTAGCGCAGGGTAGAGGCATATCGGGCGGCGCTCTGTCCGGCCAGCGCGCCGGTGGAGAAAGCCACCTGCAGGTTATAGCCGCCGGTCAGCGCATCGAGATCGACCGTTTCGCCGGCGAAGTAGAGGCCTTCCACGTGCCTTGCGGCCAGGGTCGAGGGGCTGAGCTCCTTCACGGACACGCCGCCGCGGGTAATGATGGCCTCGTTAAAGCTCCGCAGTTTCTTCACGGTCAGCGGCACCGCCTTCACGAGCGACGCGATCGCCTTTCGCTGCGCCTGCGTGATCGAGTTGACCGGCGTGCCGGGCGACAGTCCCTCCGCCGCCAGCAGCGAGGCGAGCGCCTCGGCCAGTGACCGCGGTTCAAGCCCCTCGAGAATCGAGCCAAGGCGCTTGTTCGGGTTTTCCTGAAAGTCGCGCAGCAGCCGCCTGTCCAGCATGTCGGGCGACAGGGCGGGCTTCAGGTCGAGCTCCAGGCGCGTACCGGCCGGCTCCTCGGGCAGGAGGCTCGACAGGGACAGCGCCAGCGGGCCTGAAATGCCGAAATGCGTGAACAGCATCTCGCCCATCTCGTCAAACAGCGGCCGCTTGCCCTTGCCCCGGGCGCGCAGCGCGACGTTTTTGAGCGACAGGCCGCTCAGAGCATACGGCCAGGCTTCCTCGGTTTCGATCGGCGTCAGCGCGGGCAGACCCGACCTGGTCGCAAGCCCCATTTCCTGCGCGAACCGCCAGCCGTCGCCGGTCGAGCCGGTCGAGGGGTAGGACAGTCCACCGGTCGCCACCAGCACCGATCGGGCCGGGATGACCTCGCCGTCCGTGAGCTCCGCGCCGGCCGCGCGGCCGTCCTCGCAGAGCAGCCGCCTGACGCAGGCGTTCAGGCGAACCGTCACGCCCAGGCGGGAAAGCTCCCGCTCGAGCGCGCGCGTCACGTCGCTCGCGTGGTCGGATACCGGGAAGACCCGCCCGCCGCGCTCCTCCTTGAGCGGCACGCCCAGCTTCTCAAACAGCGCCATCACGTCCCGATTGGACAGGGCGCTCAGGGCGGCGTACAGGAAGCGCGGGTTGCGCACGACGTTTTTCAGGAACTGATCCTCGTCGGCCGTGTTGGTCAGGTTGCAGCGCCCCTTGCCGGTGATGTAGATCTTCTTGCCCAGCTTTTCGTTTTTCTCCAGCAGCGTCACCCGCGCGCCCTCGCGCGCCGCGAACAGCGCGCCCATCATGCCGGCCGCGCCGCCGCCGATGACCAGTACGTCAATCATCTGCACTGTGTTCCTTCCCCTGATAGACGTGGTACTCCTCCCAGATGCTCTCCAGCTGCTCGAAGTGCTCTGACACCTGCGTTCTGCGCCGCTGACCCAGCGCCACGATCAGCGCGTTGATCAGCGACAGCGGAGCGACCAGCGAGTCCACGAACGACGCCATGTCGCTCTTGGCGGTCAGGCACTGGTCAGCCACGGCGTGCAGCGGAGAGAGCGGGCCGTCGGTGATCGCGGTCAGGGAGGCGCCGCGGCTCTTGGCGTACTGCATGGCCTCGATGGTGCGGTTGGAGTAGCGCGGGAAGCTGATGCCGATGAGCAGGTCGTCCTCCTGAATGCGGCTGAGCTGCTCGAACACATCGCTCACGCCCGAGCCGACCAGCACCACATTGGGGAAGATATAGGTCAGGTAGTGGTGCAGAAACTGCGCGAGCGGCGCGCTGGCCCGCTGGCCCAGGACATAGATCGTGTGCGCCTGAAGCATCTGCTCGATCACGTTTTCAAAGACCTGCACGTCCATCTCGTCGATCGTCGAGCGGATGTTCTGCATGTCGCCCTTGAGCACCTTGCTCAGCACCTGCGTCTGATCCATGTCGGACGTCATCTCGAAGCGCTGCGAGACGGTCAGCCGGTGGCGGATGAACTCCTGCAGCGCCTTCTGCAGCTGCGGATAGCCGTCGTAGCCCAGCGCCGCCGCGAACCGCACCACCGTCGATTCGCTCACGCCCACGTACTCGCCCAGCCGCGAGGCCGTCATGAACGCCGCCTTATCATAATGCGCCACAATACACTCCGCGATGCGGCGATGGCTCTTGGAGAGCTTCCTGCCGCTCTGGTTGAGGCGCTGAATCAGCTCCTGCGTGTTTTCCATAGATACCTCCCAAGCACAGCCGTTTTAAGTTGGCTATAGTATAGCGCTTCTGTGTGAAGTTTGCAAGCCGCACGGCATCAAAATTCATTTTTGCGCCAAAAATGGGGGTTTTTCCGCAAATTGTCCTCCAAATAGACACGGGTATCCGCAGAACAAGGCATTCATCGCGACTCACCGCCGCCTTGCCGGCTCTGACCATCGCCCATGCACGAACCCGATCTGCCCGACCGGCAGAAGGTGGCTCCGGAAACCCCTCAGTCGCCTTCGGCGACAGCTCCCCTTTCAGAAGAGCCTATAACGACGCGTCCATGCCTCCCCTAAAAGGGGAGGTCAGACTGTCAAAAAACTCGGGAGAGCTCGAGAGGGCCGCAGCCCTTTCGAACTTTCAATCGTGCCCAGCGGCATGTACGGTGGGCACGGGGCGATTTTTTCGCCGGAAAATCCCATTTTCCAGAGAAAAAATCGTTTCCTTGCAGGCTCCGCGCCCGAAAAATCTTTGATTTTTAGCGGAGACTGGTAAGGGTGGCAGTGGCGGGGGAGCTTGCTTCCCCGTCCACCAGCTTGTCAAAACTTTTTTGACAAGCTGGCCTCCCCTAAAAGGGGAGGTGCCCGCAGCGCGGGCGGTGGGGTTTACGTTCGCAGAATTCGAAGAAATCAGCCGCTCCAATCTATGGCGGCTGGGTTCGTGTGCTGTCCGGCGGCAGCGCCGACTTATGATTTCCAGAAAACTTCTGGAAATCCGCAGAATTCAGGAACTTCAATCTATGGTTCCCGAATTCGTCGACAGAACCGGCGGAAGCAGGTGGGTGCAGGCTCAGCCTGCCGGAGCCTCCCCCAGCCGAGGCAGGCAGCGCCTGCCAGTCAATCCGCAGGAAATCCTGCGGATTCGCAGAATTCGGGAACTCCAATTTATGGTTCCCGAATTCGTCGCCAGAACCGGCGGCAGCAAGTGCGTGCAGGCTCAGCCTGCTATATCGAACACAAGATTAAAAGTCCCTCAGACGCGAGCAGAGCGGCGGAAATGTGGTATAATCACAGCATACACTCGACGATTTAAGGGAGGAATGCCCGTGTTTGAGATGAATTCGAAGTTTGCCCCGCGGGGCGACCAGCCTCAGGCCATTGAAAAGCTGTCCCAGGGCGTCGCGGACGGCCTGAGCCAGCAGGTGCTCCTGGGCGTGACCGGCAGCGGCAAGACCTTCACCATGGCCAACATCATCAAAAACGCGCAGCGCCCCACCCTGATCATCGCCCACAACAAGACGCTGGCGGCGCAGCTGGCCGGGGAGTTTCGCGAGTTTTTTCCGGACAGCGCAGTGGGCTACTTTGTCTCCTACTACGACTACTACCAGCCCGAGGCCTATATTCCCTCGACCGACACCTTCATCGAAAAGGACTCGGCGGTCAACGAGGAAATCGACCGCATGCGCCACAGCGCGACCGCCTGGCTGACCGAGCGGCGGGACGTGATCATCGTGGCGTCGGTCAGCTGCATCTACGGTCTGGGCAATCCCGAGGAATACGAGGGACTGTCAATCAGCCTGCGCGAGGGCATGCAGATGGATCGCGACCGGCTGATCGACGCGCTGATCGACGTTCAGTACGAGCGCAACGACGTGGACTTCAAGCGCACCACCTTCCGCGTGCGGGGCGACGTGCTGGAGATCATCCCGGCGGGCTACTCCGAAAAGGCGCTGAGGGTCGAGTTCTTCGGCGACCAGATCGACCGCATCAGCGAGATCGATCCGCTGACCGGCAAGGCGCTCCGGCTGCTCAAGCACGTCATGATCTTCCCGGCTTCGCACTACGCCACCTCCCGCGCCAAGCTGGACAAATGCCTTGAGCAGATCGAGGCCGACCTCGAGGTGCAGCTGAAGCTGTTCCGGGACAGCGGCCGCCTGCTGGAGGCGCAGCGCCTGGAGCAGCGCACCCACTACGACATCGAGATGATGCGCGAGATCGGCTACTGCTCGGGCATCGAAAACTATTCGCGCTACTTCGACGGGCGGGAGAGCGGCCAGCCGCCCTTCACCCTGATGGACTATTTTCCCAAGGACATGCTGGTGTTCATCGACGAGTCGCACGTCACCGTGCCGCAAATCCGCGCCATGTACAACGGCGACTTCGCCCGCAAGCACACGCTGGTGGACTACGGCTTCCGCCTGCCCAGCGCCTACGACAACCGCCCGCTGCGCTTCCACGAGTTCGAGGAGCGGGTGGGGCAGGTGATCTACGTCTCGGCCACGCCCGGGCCCTATGAGCTGGGGCGCGCGCAGCAGGTGGTGGAGCAGATCATCCGGCCGACCGGCCTGCTCGACCCGGAGATCGTCGTGCGCCCGGCGACCGGCCAGGTGGACGATCTGCTGGGCGAGATTCGCCTGACCGTGCAGAAGGGCATGCGCGTGCTGGTCACGACGCTCACCAAGCGCATGGCCGAAAACCTGACCGAATACCTGCGCGAAATGGGCGTGCGGGTGGAGTACATGCACTCCGACGTGGAGACGCTGGAGCGAATCAGGCTGCTGCGCCGGCTCCGGCTGAACGAGTTCGACGTGCTGGTGGGCATCAACCTGCTGCGCGAGGGCCTCGACCTGCCCGAGGTGGGGCTGGTGGCCATACTGGACGCGGACAAGGAGGGCTTTCTGCGCTCCGAGACCTCGCTCGTGCAGACCATCGGCCGCGCCGCGCGCAACGCCGAGGGGCGCGTCATCATGTACGCCGACCAGATGACCGACTCGCTCGAGCGCGCCATCTCCGAAACCAACCGCCGCCGCGCGATTCAGCAGCGCTTCAACGAGGAGCACAACATCACCCCGCAGACCGTCACCGCCAAGGTGCACGAGCTGCTGGAGATCAGCCGGAGCGCTGAGGAGGGCGGCACTCTTCCCCAGGGCATGGACGAGACCGAGCGGCAGCTGGCCATCGAGAACCTGGAGGAGCAGATGCTCGCCGCCGCGGAGGCACTCGACTTTGAAAAGGCCGCCAAGCTGCGCGACCGGCTGCTCGCCCTGCGCGGCGAAACGCCGATGAACACCGAGCAGACCTCCCGCAAGGGCCGCCTGCGCCGGCGCAAAAAATAAGAGGTTACCGATATGATTGACAAGATTATCATCAAGGGCGCGCGGGTGCATAACCTGAAAAACGTGAACCTGACCATTCCGCGCGACAAGCTGACCGTGTTCACCGGGCTTTCGGGCTGCGGCAAGTCCTCCCTGGCCTTCGATACGCTCTACGCCGAGGGGCAGAGGCGCTACGTCGAGTCGCTGTCCTCCTACGCCCGCCAGTTCCTGGGCCAGATGGACAAGCCGGACGTGGACTCGATCGACGGCCTTTCCCCCGCCATCTCGATCGACCAGAAGACCACCAGCCGCAACCCGCGCTCGACCGTGGGCACCGTGACCGAAATTCACGACTACCTGCGCCTGCTCTACGCGCGCGCGGGCGTGCCTCACTGCCCGAACTGCGGCCGGGAAATCCGCCAGCAGACGGTCGACCAGATCATCGACCAGATCATGCTGCTGCCCGAGGGCACGAGGATACAGGTGCTCTCGCCCATCGTGCGCGGCCGCAAGGGCGAATACGTCAAGCTGATCGAGGATCTGGGGCGGCAGGGCTTCGTGCGCGTGCGCGTGGACGGCGAAATCTACGACGTGAGCGACACGCCCGAGCTGAACAAGAAGCAGAAGCACACGCTCGAGGCGGTGGTCGACCGGCTGATCGTGCGCGGCGAAATCCACAAGCGGCTGGCCGACTCGCTCGAAACCGCGCTGAAGCTGGCCGACGGGCTGGTGATCGTCAACGAAATCGGCGGCAAGGACACGCTGTACAGCCAGAACTACGCCTGCCCGGACTGCGGCGTATCCATCGATGAACTCACCCCGCGCATGTTCTCCTTCAACAACCCCTACGGCGCGTGCCCGGCCTGCATGGGTCTGGGCGTGCTGCAGAAGGTCGACCCGGACTGCGTGCTGCCCGACCGGTCGCTCTCGCTCAATCAGGGCGCGATACAGGTCAGCGGCTGGAACAGCGCCCTCGACGGGGGCAGCATGTCGCGCTCCTACCTCGAGGCGCTCGCCGCACACTACGGCTTCTCGCTGGACGCGCCGGTGAGCAGCCTGCCGAAGGAAGTCCTCGACAAAATCCTCTACGGCACAGGCGAGGAAAAGATCAGCGTCACCTATGAAAGCGGCGGGCGCAAGACCACCTTCAACGCCCCGTTCGAGGGCATCGTGCCCAACCTGGAAAGGCGATACGCCGAGACCAGCTCGGACGTGATGAAGGACGGCATCGGCGCGCTGATGCAGGAGGTGCCCTGCCCGATGTGCGGCGGGCGCCGACTCAAGCGCGAGTCGCTGGCGGTCACGGTGGGCGGCAAATCGATCGCCGAGGTCAGCGATCTGTCCATCCGGGACAGCGCAAGGTTCTTCCAGACGGTCGAGCTGAGCGAAAAGCAGCGGCTCATCGCCGAGCAGATTCTCCGGGAGATCAACTCGCGGCTGGGCTTCCTGGTGAACGTGGGCCTGGACTACCTGACACTGAGCCGCAGCGCGGGCACGCTGTCCGGCGGCGAGGCGCAGCGCATCCGCCTGGCCACGCAGATCGGCTCCTCGCTGACCGGGGTGCTGTACATACTGGACGAGCCGTCGATCGGCCTGCACCAGCGGGACAACGACCGGCTGCTCTCCACACTGCGCTCCCTGCGCGACCTGGGCAACACGCTGGTGGTGGTCGAGCACGACGAGGACACGATGCGCGCTGCCGACTACCTGGTGGACATCGGCCCGGGCGCGGGCGCAAACGGCGGGCAGATCGTCGCGGCCGGCACGCCCGAGGAGGTCATGGCCAACCCGGCCTCGCTGACCGGACAGTACCTGACCGGCAAAAAGCAGGTGCCCGTGCCCGAGACGCGCCGGAAGCCCTCCGGCTGGCTGACCGTGAAGGGCGCGCGGGCGCACAACCTGACCGGCATCGACGTGCGCTTTCCGCTGGGGGTGCTGACCGTCGTAACCGGCGTGTCGGGCAGCGGCAAGTCCTCGCTGGTCAACGAGATCCTGTACAAGGCGCTCTCGCACGACCTGAACCGAAGTCACCTGCGTCCCGGCCTGCACGACGGCATCGAGGGCATCGAGCAGCTGGACAAGGTCATCGCCATCGACCAGTCCCCCATCGGCCGTTCGCCCCGCTCCAACCCCGCCACCTACACCGGGGTGTTCGACCTGATCCGCGAGCTGTTCGCCGCCACGCCCGACGCCAAAGCCCGAGGCTATAAGGCCAACCGCTTCAGCTTCAACGTCAAGGGCGGGCGGTGCGAGGCCTGCGCGGGCGACGGCATACTGAAGATCGAGATGCACTTCCTGCCCGACGTATACGTACCCTGCGACGTGTGCAAGGGCCGCCGCTACAACCGCGAGACGCTTGAGGTGCGCTACAAGGGCAAGAATATCTTCGAGGTGCTGGACATGACCTGCGAGGAGGCGATGGAGTTCTTCCGGCCGCTGCCCCGCATCTATGAAAAGATCGCCACGCTGGTCGAGGTGGGTCTGGGCTATGTCAAGCTGGGCCAGTCGGCCACCACGCTCTCCGGCGGCGAGGCGCAGCGCGTCAAGCTGGCCACTGAGCTTTCCCGAAAGGCCACCGGGCGCACGCTCTACATACTGGACGAGCCCACGACCGGGCTGCACATGGACGACGTGGCACGCCTGAACCGCATCCTCTCCCGGCTGGCCGACGCGGGCAACACGCTGGTGGTCATTGAGCACAACCTGGACGTGATCAAGATCGCCGACCACCTGATCGACCTGGGGCCGGAGGGCGGCGACCGCGGCGGGCGCATCGTGGCCTGCGGTACGCCCGAGGAGCTGTGCCAGGTGCCCGAGAGCTACACCGGGCGATACCTGAAACCCGTGCTTGAGCGGGCAAAGCGCGAGGCATAATTCGCGCACACGGAGGGATTATGCAGACTGAATCGATATGGATTGCGGGAGGATGCTGCCTGCTGTTGACCAACCTGACCGCCTTCTGCCTGATGGGCGCAGACAAGCGCCGCGCGATCAGGGGCAGGTGGCGCATTCCCGAAAGGACGCTGCTGCTGGCCTGCGCCTGCTTCGGCGCGCTGGGCGGCCTGCTGGGCATGCGCGTTTTTCACCACAAGACGCTGCACAAGCGGTTTTCCTGGGGCGTGCCGGCGATGCTGGTGTTTCAGGCGACGCTGCTTGCCTGCCTGCTCATCCACTATGCCTGAAAAAAACGAAGGACAAAGAGAGGTACGACACAATGAAATGGTATCATCTGACCGACCCGGCGCTTTCCCTTGAAGGGCTGGCGCTTTCCGACCGCGAGGGACGCAGGTACTGGCGGCTGCCGGCGGACGTGATCGACCAGGTCAACTCGGGCGTGTCCGAGGTGGCGAAATTCCCCTCCGGCGCGCGGGTTCGCTTTGCCACGGACAGCCGGCGCATTGCCCTGTGCGCGGTCGTCGGCCCGGCGGGCTATATCAAGAACGTGGGCGCGATCGGCAAGTGCGGCCTGGCCGGGTACGTGGACGGCGAATGGCACTACGTGGTCTACCCCGCCGCCTCGGACGCGGAGGAAATGACCGGCGCGTATGACCTGGACGGGAAAATGCACGAACACACGGTCTACCTGCCGCTGTTCACGCCGCTGTACGACCTCATGATCGGCCTGGACGACGACGCGCAGGTCAAACCGCCCCGACCCTACGCCGTGCAAAAGCCCATCGTGTTCTACGGCTCCTCGATCACGAACGGCGCGTCGGCTACCCACGCGGGCAACGCCTACGTCTCGATCGTCTGCCGCCGCCTGGACGCGAGCTTCCTGAACCTGGGCTTTTCGGGCAGCGCGCGCGGCGAGGAGAACATCGCGCGGTACATCGCGGGGCTGGACATGAGCCTTTTCGTGATGGACTACGACCACAACGCGCCCGACGCGGCCCACCTGGAGGCGACCCACGAGAGGTTCTTCCGCATCGTGCGCGAGGCGCAGCCCGACCTGCCCATCGCGCTCATTTCCAAGCCGGACTTCGACATCGATCCCGAGGGAAACGCCGCCCGACGCGCAGTCATCCGCCGCACCTATGAGCACGCCCTGGCCGCGGGCGACGCGCGCGTGCGCTTCATCGACGGCGAAACGCTCTTCGGCACGACCGAGCGCCGCGACTGCCTGGTCGACGGCACCCATCCCAACGACCTGGGCTTCCGCCGGATGGCCAACGCCATCACCCCAGTACTGCGCGAGCTGCTGGGCCTGTAACAGGCAGCGGCGAGGCGGTACGCCTGAACGCATGTCCATGTGAAATTTTACTTCCCAGGCTATTGACAAAACCCGCCTCATCCGCTATAATATCTATCGTTGTCGATGTGCGGTTGTGGCGGAATCGGCATACGCGCACGTTTGAGGGGCGTGTCCAGCAATGGGTACGGGTTCAAGTCCCGTCAACCGCACCAGAGAGCACCAGTCTTCAGTGACTGGTGTTTTCTTTTGCCTTCCTGGCGGCGCAAGTCCCCTGCCGGGAGGCTCGTCCCCTGCGCCTGTTTTTCACAGAGCAAAGCCGCCTGGTCAGAAGATCAGGCGGCTCTTTTTTGCTTTTGACGGTCAGGAAATCCTGTTCCCGGCCCTGCTGCTGCGGATGCCCTCCCGGCAGTAAACCGACTGATTGACCAGCCAGATCACACAGACAACCAGCGAGGGCACGAAGCCGATGTCGAACACCAGCGCACCCACGACCAAGAGAATGGTCAGCGCCAGGCAGGCAATGTTCGTCGCGCCAAACGCCTTGTAGGCGCACTGGCCGATCAGCACCTTCTCCGCCTCGTCGCAGCTGTCCATCCACTTCTTCTGGAAGCGCATATCGTACACGGAGGCCGTCTTCTCGGGGTTCAGGATTTTTGCCGCGTCGACGCACCGCTGCTGGATGAGCAGCGTCTCGACCAGTACGGTAATCAATCCCACGATGGCCAGGGCAAAGCGCAGCGCGTTTCCCCGGTCGTCCAGCGCGGCAATGCCGATGGAGTAGGACGCAGCAATCAGGAAGTAGCTCACGATCATGGCGGAACCGGTAAACCAGAGGATCGTGGACAGCCTTGCCTCCATCGCGTCCGAGGCCTCCTCATCCTCGCCGTCCCACGCGCTCAGGCGCTTTTTCACGCCCCTGTACGCCGGAACCGCGACGGCCGGCACGATCACGGCCAGCGCCAGCAGCAGCCAGGGCGCAATCTGCCCGCCGAAAAACGCGCACGCGCGCTTCAGGCCGCCCGCCAGCGTGTCCAGCCTGTACTTTCCAAAAAGATAGCCGATCCCTCCGCCGACGGCCACGCAGACGACCAGCATCAGCAAAAAACCGGGCAGTGCCCTGCGGTTTGCCTTCCTGATTTCCTTCTCGCTCATTGCTTTTCATCCTCCTGTAAATAGAAAACTTCCTCCACTGTCACGCCGCACACCTTTGCAATCGTCAGGGCCAGGGTGACGGACGGCGAATAGTCGCCCCGCTCGATCAGGCTAATCGTCTGCCGCGACACGCCGCACAGCCTCCCCATCTCCTGCTGATTGACATTCAGCGCGGCTCTGCGCTCCTTCAGGCGATTTCGCAGGATCATAGCGCGCCTCCCTCCGACAAGTATCCGCGTCATTATGACAATCATTCTTGTCATTTTGTATTATACTCTTGTCATTCGCTCCTGTCAACAGTTTTTCAAAAAAACATGAGCCGCCCGGCCCCAACGGGTCGAACGGCTCTTTCTCATGATTTTCGGTTTTATTCCAGCACGGCCTGGTCGGCGGAATCGAGCACCTCAACCGTGACCGGGCTGACCGCGCCGTGCACGCGCACCTTCCACAGGCGATGGGCACACTTGCCCTGATACTCGCCCTCGCGGCGGCCGATGGTCAGGCGGGTTTCCTGCGCCGACGCGCGGCAGGTGATCTCGGTATGGCAGCTCATCGCGTGCTCGTAGTCCAGGCTCAGTCCGTCGTCCTCGCGGAAGACGTAATGGGTCTCGCCGCCGGGATACACGTCCAGTATGATCTCCTCGTCGCCGTACTGGCCCACGAAGTCGCGATCCTTCCAGGTGGGGATGATCGCGCCGCGCCGCACGAACAGGCCGCCGCCCTTGCCCTCGGCCGGGGTGAAGTCGATCGTGCAGGGACCGGTATACCTGGCGCCGGTGAAGTAGTCCTCCCACTCGCCCGCGGGGAAGGTCACCCTGTCGGTGAAGGAGGTGACCATCAGGCTGTCGCCCAGCATGAACTGGGTGGTGCAGTCGGCGAGCGCCTCGCACTCGGGGAAGGCCAGCGGCATGGGCCTGAGCATGGGCAGGTCGTCCTCGTGACCCTCGATGGCGGCGGAGTAAATGTAGGGCAGCAGGCGGTAGCGCAGGCGGGCATACTCGGTGAACGCCTTTTCGTTCTCATCGCCCACCCACCAGGGCTGCGTGAAGCCGTACCAGCTGTTCAGGTGGCTCCAAGGCAGCAGCATGCCGAAGTGAATGGTCTCCAGGCTGTGCGCGTCCATGTCGCAGGTGGTGTTCATGATGCCGGACATCGCCAGGCTCATGATCCAGGTCAGCGCGCCGTGACGGCCGCCGTTGTCGCCGGTGGTCATCGCGCCCCAGTGCTGGAAGCCGGTGTAGCCGCCGCAGTAGTGGTTCATCGGGCGCAGGTGGGTCTTTTCGGCGTAGCCCTTGTACATCTGCTTGACGATCAGGGTCTGGTTCAGGTTGTGCATCTGCTCGTCGCAGGCCCCGTTTTTATAGTTCATGTCCGGATGGACTTCATAGACCAGCTCGCACGGGTCGATCTTGAACGCCTCCACGCCGTCCTCGACGAAGGGCTTCAGGTGGTCGAACCAGGCCGGCGGGTCGCAGGAATCCTCGCCGCGCACGATGCGCTCCTCCTCGGCGGTCAGGTCGTGATCGACGCACAGCCACAGCTCGGTATGAAAGCCGTAGCGCTTGAGTGCGCTGATGAAGGAGTTGGGGTGCGGGCTTCTGCGCCACTTGGGCATGTGGAAGCGGGTGACCTCCCACTCCTTGTCCAGGCCGTGGTCGTAGAACTTGGTCATCCAGCCCGGCTCGAGCGACACCAGGTCGCAGGGAATATGCTTGTCGCGGAACATGCGCGCCTCGGAAGTGACCTGGAACTCGTTGGCGTAGATGGGCGCGATGTAGGTCAGGCCGTAGGCCCACTTGGGCAGCAGCAGGTTATGGCCGGTCAGGCGGCAGTACTTTTTCAGCACGCCGGGCATGTCCCCGCTCCAGAGCAGGAACACGTCCATCTCGCCGTCCTCGCCCACGACGGTCAGCTCGTTTCTGTCGCGCGCGCCCACGTCCACAAAGTGCTTCCAGTCGTTGTTGATCAGGATTCCCCAGCCCTCCGTGCTCATCAGGAAGGGGATGGGCGCCTCGTCGAACTGGTAATACGCCCAGTTCTGGAACACCCGGCCGCGCAGGTTCAGTCCCTCGCGGCAGCCCTCGCCCTCGCCGTAAAAGCGCTCGGTTTCGGACAGCGACAGCGAAAAGCCGAAGGGCGTGTGCTCACCGCGCTCAACCTGGGCATTGTTGCGGGTGGTGCCGCGCGGGTCGCCTTCGATCACGCGCTGACCGCCGCATCTGTCCTTAAAGTGCTCCTTGAGTGCGCTCAGACGTTCCTGCCAACGTGCGTCGGTCGGGTCGGTCATCATATCCAGGCGAATGATTCGCCCGCTGGGCAGGCGGATTTCGCTTCCGCTGACCTCAATGCCCGAATTGTCCGTCACGGGTTCGGCGTGGAGCACGCCGTACCTTTCCAGCATCGAGGGCGCGAACGTCTCCGACCGCCTCAGCCGGACGATGCCCTCGTCGATTGCCTGTACTCTGAATTCCATCTCTTTTCCTCACTTCCTCACCGGGCAGTGCCCGGTTCCACTTACTGCCGATCGGCAGTGCCGACGGCCGGTTGCTGCCGCGCATCCTGGCGACGAATTCGGGAGCCATAAATTGGAGCTCCCGAATTCTGCGGTTTTCCGGGAGTTCCCGGCAGGCTGAGCCTGCATCCACCTGCTGCCGCGCATCCTATCGACG
>CAKUFI010000022.1 GCA_934647305.1 uncultured Clostridia bacterium
CAGCGGAACGCCCGGCGGCAGTGCCGCCGGGGAACGGGGTGGGGGCTCGGGGGAGGGGGCGCGAAGCGGCCACTCCCCCGACCCCGGGCCGCGAAGGCGGCCCGGGGTTCCTTTCGCCGCGCAAAAAGGCCCCGAATCCGCAGCATACACCGCGATTCGGAGCCTGTATAGGCCTTTGTTTACCGCGTCAGGCCGTATTCGGCGACGCACAGCGCGGCGCAATCGCCCAGCGTCTCACCCAGCTCGGCCGGCACGACCTTCGCCACGGCCAGGTTCTGCGGCAGGCACTCGCGCCGCATGACGCGCTGCATGGCCTCCTCGAGCAGCTCGCCGCTGCGCGCATAGATCGACCCGATCACGATGCGGTCGGGATTGAACACGTCGACGAGCACACTGAGCGCCTGGCCAAGCTTCTCACCGCACAGCCGGTACACCTCGCGCGCGGTCTCGTCCCCCGCCTGCGCGGCCTGGGCGATGGTCTTCGCGCTGATGGCCTCCCAGTTACCGGTGAAATATGCCGGATGCACGCCCGACTGCACCGCGCGCTTGCCGAGCGTCACGCCCAGCTGCTTCACGCCGCCGCCCGAGCAGAAGCCCTCGAACGAGCCTTCCTTGCCGTAGCCGGCCGGGCCGAAGTCAGCCAGGCGCATGTGGCCGACCTCGCCCGCGTTGCCGTTTGCGCCGCGGATCAGCCGCCCGCCCAGGATCAGTCCCGCGCCCATGCCGGTGCCGAAGGTCAGAAAGATCATATTGTCCACGCCGCGCCCCGCGCCCCAGCGCCATTCGGCCAGCGCGCAGGCGTTCGCGTCGTTTTCAAGGAAGGCGGGAATGCCGAAGCGCGCCTTCGCCAGCTCGGTCACCGGCACATGATCCCAGGTGGGCAGGTTCGGCGGCGCGAGCACGATCCCCTTCTCCGCGTCCAGCGGACTGCCGCAGGAGAAGCCGCACGCGTCCGCTCTTTTATCGCCCAGCAGCTCTTCAGCCGCGCAGAACATCTGCTCGACCGCCTCCTGCCAGGCCTCCGGCGTGGGGAAGGCGCGCTTGCCCTCGAACGTCACCCTGCCGTTTTCCACCGTCGCCACCGTGACCGCGCACTTGGTGCCGCCCACGTCAAATCCGACATACCTCATTTCAAGTCATCCTTTCTCTTCCATGCTCCACAGCTCGCGCACGCTGCTCGACACGCCCGCCGCCCCGGCCGCGAGCGCCTGTTCCACGTCCGCGCGCTCCGTCACCATACCCCCGGCGATGACCGGCAGGCCCAGCCGTTCCCGCAGCGCGCGAATCGCCTTGGGCACCAGCCCGGGCAGCACCTCAACCAGGTCGGGCGGGGCGCTTGAAATCAGCTTCACGCCGCTTCTGAGCGACTCGGAGTCCATCAGGAACAGCCTTTGAATGGTCATCAGACCATGCTCGCGCGCCCGCCTGAGCAGCTGCTGCCGGGTGGAAATCAGCCCGTCCGGCCGCACCGCCAGCGCGATCCAGTCGACCGCCGCCGCGTCCTTGCCCAGCCCGTCACACAGGTCCAGGTGCACGAACACGTACTTGCCGCTGGCCTTCGCGCGCTCCACGCTTCCGGGCAGCGTCATCAGGCTCCCGCCCAGCAAAAAGACAGCCGCCGCTCGGCTGCGAACGGCCGTCTCCAGGTCCTTCGGGTCGCGCACCGCCGCAATGACCGGCCGCGCCTCGAGCCTCTGTAAAAAGTCGTTTTTCACCGCTTTGTCCTCTCCCGAGAAAAAGCGCCCTCCACGCGGAAGGCGCCTTCTTTTTGTCATGGGGTCAAATCAGCCCTCGTTGTCCTCCATCCACTTGATCAGATCCATGTTGTACCACTCGATGTCGCTGATGTCCTTGGTGGAGAAGCCGCCGGCCTTGTACCAGGACTTGGACTGGAAGTACTTCTTGTAGCTGGCCTTGGTGAAGGAGTAGCCGTGGCGGGCGTAAATCTCGTTGCGGCCATAAGCCCACAGGCTCTTGTCCACCTTGCGGATCTCCGCCTTGGTCAGCTTCTTGGTCGAGGAATTCGGGAAGATGTAGTCGCTGGTGGTGGAGGGGGTATCCGAACCGGAGTCGTACTCCTTCTCCATCGACTTGATCAGATCCATGTTATACCACTCGATCTCGTTGAGATCCTTGGTGGAGAAGCCGCCTTCCTTGTACCAGCTCTTCTTGCTGAAGTAGTTCTTGAAGTTGGCGTGCGAGAAGGAGTAGCCGTGGCGGGCGTAGATCTCGTTGCGAGCATAGGGCCACAGGCTCCTGTCCACCTTGAGGATCTGCTCGCGGGTGAGCTTTTTGGTCGAGGAATGCGGGAAGATGTAGCTGGAGTCGCCCTCAACCTCGGCGATCTTGTCGGCCCTGGGGGCACTGGAGCTGTTCAGGGAGTTGAGGGTATGGGTGCCGGCGATGCCGTCCACAGTCAGGCCCGCCTTGCGCTGGAACGCCTTGACCGCCGCGAGCGTCCTGTCGCCGAAGATGCCGTCCGCACTGGCCAGGTAGCCCAGCTCAACCAGGCGCTTCTGCATGGCCTTCACGCGGTCGCCGCTCTCGCCGTAAAGGATGGAGCCGGTCGCGGTGCTGCCGGTGGTCGTGTTGCCAGTGTTCGTGGTGTTATTGGTCGTGTTGTTATTCGTGGTGTCCGTCGGAGTAGTCGCCGTGCCGGTCTGGGTCACAGGGTTATTCGCCTCGGAGTTGTTGGCGACGAACGCGCCCTCGTGCAGCAGCACCGCGCCGGTTCCGTTGTAGGGCACCATGGTCAGCTTCTGCAGGTTGTACTCGTACACAATGGCGCAGTCGTCGAGCAGCGCCACGTAGGAATAGGCGTCGGGGGTGTAGAGCGTGGTCTCCGCGCCGTCCATGCCGGTCAGAGCGATCTGCTCCTTGCGGTAGATGACCATGCCGGAGGAGGTGGGCTTGTAGTCCCAGTCATAGGTGCTGCTCACCAGCACCATCTGCGCCGTCAGCACGTTCACGCGGAACAGCAGGCCGTCCAGCCACTCCTGGTCGGTGCCGCTGACGTTGTAGTTCTTGTCCATGTTGTGGAAATACACGTTGTCGCCGAACGCCTTGATCGAGGTAACGCCCTGCTCGTAGAAGACCACGTTGCCGGTGCCGTCGAGCAGCATCTGATACAGGCAGCCCGCGCTCTGGGAAATCGTGGTGCCCGGCTTGAGGGCGGATTCCTTGGTGTAGGTCTTCTGGTTGTCGCTGGAGGCATAGTAGATGATGCCGTCGGCGATGGTGTACTCCTCCATCAGCTGGTCGCTGACGGTGGTGATCGTGCCGTTCAGGTCCACGCGGGTCAGCTTGCTGTCCACCAGGCAGTACAGGCTGCCGTTGTACCAGGTCAGCGCGTGCACGACCTGCGGCGCGTTGAACGCGGCCAGGATGGTGCGGCTGCCGTCGACGGCGCGGCGGTTCACGTTGAAGGAAGCGCCGGTGTAGGACAGGTAGTACAGCTCGTTATTCACGCAGAAGGCCTCGTCGATCTGCGTCGCCGAATCCACCAGCGTCAGCGCGCCGCCGGTCAGAGGCATGGCGTACAGGCTGGAGCCGGTCTCGTTGGGCAGGATCAAAAACAGCTGCGAATCGGACTTGGCCGCGAACGCGCCCTCGACCGACTTCAGGTCCTGCGCAGCGGTCGTCTGGGGCGCAGCCGTCGCGTCCTGGCCGGTCGTGCCCTCTGCGAGCGCGGGCAGGCTGCTCAGCAGCATCAGCACGGCCAACAGCATGGCAATCCATTTCGAGGCATATTTCATTTGGAAGACCTCCCTGTATTTACATTTTTGGTAATTACATGATATCTGACGCAATTTTACCCGAAAAGTTGCCTCGCGTCAAGGTTTTCGGGCAATATTTAACCCTTTTCCATTGATTTCCAGGCAATCTACCGCTCGATTCCGGCCAGATCGCAGATCACCTCGCCCGCCAGGATCATTCCGGCGACCGGCGGCACGAAGGAAATCGAGGCCGGGGTGCGGCGGCTGCCGGTCTCGTCCTCGGCGGGGGTGTGCGCCGGCTCGAGGCTGTAGAGCACCTTCAGGTGGTCGATGCCGCGCTTGTGCAGCTCCCGGCGCATGACGCGCGCCAGGGGGCAGGTGTGGGTCTTCGAGATGTCGGTGACGACGAATTTCGTGGGGTCGAGCTTGTTGCCCGTGCCCATGCTGGAGATGAGCGGTGTGCCGGCGAGGTTGCACCTTTCGGCCAGAAGCAGCTTGGAGGTCACCGAATCGATCGCGTCGATCACGTAATCACAGGCCGAAAAGTCGAACGCGTCCGGGTTGTCCTTTCCATAAAATACCTGCAGCGGCGTGACGCGGCAGGCGGGGTTGATGTCGCGGATGCGCTCGGCCATGACCTCGGCCTTGCTCCGGCCGATCGTCGAGCGCAGCGCCACCAGCTGCCGGTTCAGGTTGGACAGGGCGACCGTATCGCCGTCCACCAGCGTGATCTCCCCCACGCCCGCGCGCGCGAGCGCCTCGGCCGCAAACGAGCCCACGCCGCCCACGCCGAACAGCAGTACCTTCGATTTCGCCAGCTTTTCCACCGCCTCCCCGCCGATCAGGCGCGCGGTGCGAATGAATTGCTCTTCCATAAATATTCCTCCGGATCCGGGATTTCCCAGTCTTTTGATATGTATTGTGTTCGCCGCCGCGCGTCTTTTTCCTCTTTTTGACTTGAAATACAGCCGGAATGCGTTTATAATAACAGGTGTTTCAAGGGATTCTTTCGATGAAAGGCGGATGTGTCTTATGAGTATCCTGCTGACGGGCGGCGCCGGTTATATCGGCTCGCATACCTGTGTAGAACTGCTGAATGCCGGCTACGACGTGGTGGTGGTGGACAACCTGGTCAACAGCCAGGAGGAAGCGCTGCGCCGCGTAAAAAAAATCACCGGCAAGGACGTGAAGCTGTACGTGGCCGACTGCTGCGACAAGAAGGCGATGAACGACCTGTTCGACGCGGAGTCGATCGACGCGGTGATCCACTTTGCCGGCCTCAAGGCGGTGGGCGAATCGGTCAGCGAGCCGCTGATGTACTATCGCAACAACCTGGACGCCACGCTGACGCTGTGCGAGGTCATGGCCGCTCACGGCGTGAAGAAGCTGGTTTTCTCGTCCTCGGCCACCGTGTACGGCGCGCCGGACTTCTCCCCCGTGCCCGAGACGGCCAGGCTGGGCTGCAGCAACCCCTACGGCTGGACCAAGTACATGATCGAGCAGATCCTGCGCGACTGGGCCTTTGCCGACAAGAGCCTGTCCGTCATCCTGCTGCGCTACTTTAACCCGGTGGGCGCGCATCCGTCCGGCCTGATCGGCGAAAACCCCAACGGCAGGCCCAACAACCTTATGCCCAACGTGGTCAACGCGGTGTGCGGCAAGACCAAGATGCTGCACGTCTTCGGCAGCGACTATGACACGCCCGACGGCACCTGCGTGCGCGACTACATCCACGTGGTCGACCTGGCCAAGGGACACCTGTGCGCCCTGCGCTACGCCGACACGCATACCGGCGCGGAGGCCATCAACCTGGGCACCGGCGTGGGCTACAGCGTGCTGGACATCCTGACCACCTTCGAAAAGGCCACCGGCAAAAAGGTGCCCTACGACATGGCTCCCCGCCGCCCCGGCGACGTGCCGCTGTACTACGGCGACCCCTCCAAGGCCGAGAAGCTGCTGGGCTGGAAGGCCGAAAAGACACTCTACGACATGTGCGCCGATTCCTGGCGCTTCAAGGAAATGAACCCGAACGGCTACGTCGACTGACGGGAAGGAAACGATCGAGAGGCGGCTTTTCTGAGAAAAGCCCCTCTCGAGCTCTCCCGAAAAGCACTCTGATCCGCACAACAAGGCAGAAAAAACATGTACCTCCCCGAATCCGACGCGGTTCGGGGAGTTTTTTGTATACAAAACACCGGAGCCGGTTTCCCGGCCCCGGTGCGTGCGCCGTTGAGGATTAGCCCTCGATGGTGCAGTGCATGAAGTACTTGTAGCCCAGCGGGTTGGAGTAGAAGCCCTTCACGCTGTCGTCGAGCATATAAATGTCGGTGTAGAAGTACAGGGGAGTGATGCAGCCGGTCTGCATGAGCATATCCTCGGCGATATGCATCATGGCATAGCGGTTGGCACTGTCGGTGCAGGACTTGATGGCGCTGATCAGCACGTCATAGGTCTCGGCCCAGGTGCCGTTCTCCACCTTCACGTCGTAGCCATAGGGGGTCAGGTCCAGGTTGTACATGGCCAGATCCGCATGGTTGCCCTTGCCGAACTGCACGTCGTTGTTGCCGGACGCGGTCACCCACATATCCAGGAAGCAGATCGGGTCGTTGTAGTCGGCCACCCAGCCGTTGCGGGCGATGGTGTAGTCGCCGGCCTTACGGGTGTTCAGGAAGGTGTTCCACTCCTGGTTCTCCAGGTTCAGCGTGATGCCCACGCCGGCCAGCGCGCTCTGCAGGTACTCGCCGATGGCCTTGTGGCCCTCAGAGGTGTTGTACAGGTAGGTCATGGACGGGAAGTCGGTGAACATGCCGGTGGACTCATCGTAGGTGTAGTACTTCTTCAGCACCTCGAGAGCCTTGTCCCAGTTGTCCATGTAGGCGTCCTCGGCCACGTTGTAGTAGCCGTCGTACTCATCGGAGGAGCCGGCGTTCTTGCAGAACTCGGAGCCGTCCGCATCGGTCATGCCCATGGCGACGAAGCTGGAGGCAGGAACCTGGCCAGCCTGGCCGATCTCGGTGACGATGTAGTTGCGGTCGAACAGCAGGGCGACGGCGTTGCGAATCTCCTCCTCGGCCTGTTCAGCCTCGACGCCGGTGAGCTCGCTGGTCGCGGGCAGGATGTTCTCGTTGATGTTCCAGCAGACGTAGTAGGTGCCGATCTGGCCGGCGACCACGAACTCGGTGGGATAGGTCTCCTTCAGAGTCGCGATCTCGGAGGTGGGCACGTCGTCAATCAGCTGCCAGTCGCCGTTCTGGAAGTTGGCCAGCATGTTATTGGCGTCGTCGGACAGGTAGAACTCCAGGGTATCCATGGTCACGTCGGCCGCGTCATGGTAGGCGGGGTTCTTGGTCAGGGTGATCTTGCTGTTGTGCTCCCACGCGGTCATGGTGTAGGGGCCGTTGCAGACATAGGTGGAAGGATCGGTGGCCCAGGCTTCGTTGGACACGACGTCCTCACGCACGGGCATGTAGACCGGGAAGGCCAGCAGCTCGTTCCAGTAGGCCACGGCGTTGTTCAGGGTCACGGTCAGGGTCTTGTCGTCGGTGGCCTCAACAGCCAGATCGTCCGGGTAACCCTTGACGACCTCGAACATGTAGCCGTAGTCGGCGCCCAGCGCGGAAGACGCGGCGCGCTTCCAGGCGAAGGCGTAGTCGGCGGCGGTCAGCGCCTTGCCGTCGGACCAGGTCAGGCCGTCCTTCAGGGTGTAGGTGTAGGTCACGGTGCCGTCTTCGTTCTCGACGGGCGCGGTGAGTTCAGTGGCGGAGTCGGCGACGATTTCCAGCGTGCCATCGTCCTTCTGGGCCCAGGTGGCCAGGCCGGAGAACATATGAGCAATCATGGTCGCGCCGTCCACGCTGGAGTTGAGCGCCGGGTCAAGCGTGTCGGGCTCGGAAGCCAGGCACACGGCCATCGACGTGCCGGTGGTCTCCGCGAACGCGGACACGCAGCCAGTCAGAAGCAGCGCCAGGGTCAGCATCAGTGCAACGAGCTTTTTCATGGTAATTCCTCCTTAGAGTAATCTATCAAAAATGCGAATGACGCATCTTTGAACAATGGGGATCAGCCGATCTCCTTGACGCGGTGGCAGGCCACGAAGTGACCCTTTTCCACCTCGTTAAAGGGCGGCATGGACTGAGCGCACGCCTCGGTCGCATAGCGGCAGCGGGTGCGGAAGGGGCAGCCGGAGGGCGCATTCAGGGGACTGGGAATGTCGCCTGAGAGCACGATGCGCTTGTTTGCGCGGGCCGCCTTGGGGTCGGGCAGGGGCACGGCGGAGAGCAGCGACTTGGAATACGGATGCAGCGGGTGGTTGTAAATCTCCTCCGCGTCCGCCAGCTCCACCATCTTGCCCAGGTACATCACGGCGATGCGGTCGGAAATGTGCCGAACCACCAGCAGGTCGTGCGCGATGAACAGGTAGGTCAGGCCCAGCTCGTCCTGCAGATCGTCGAACATGTTGATGACCTGCGCCTGTATGGACACGTCCAGCGCGGACACCGGCTCGTCGCAGACGATGAACTCGGGCTTCATGGCCAGGGCACGGGCGATACCGATGCGCTGGCGCTGACCGCCGGAGAACTCGTGCGCGTAGCGGGAGGCATGCTCGCTGTTCAGTCCGACATAGGAGAGCAACTGCAATATACGCTCCTCGCGCTCCTTTTTGCTGGAGTACATGTGGTGCACGTCCAGCGGCTCGCCCACGATGTCCGACACGGTCATGCGCGGGTTGAGCGAGGAATACGGGTCCTGGAAGACCATCGAGGCCTTCCGGCGGAACTCGTGAATGTCCGCCTTGGTCTTGATGGGCTTGCCGTCATAGATGATTTCGCCCGCGGTGGGCTTGTACAGGTGCAGGATCGTGCGCCCGACGGTGGTCTTGCCGCAGCCGGACTCGCCCACCAGGCCGAGCGTCTCGCCCTTTCTGATGGTGAAGGACACGTCGTCGACGGCCTTGAGCGGCTTCGTGCGGAAGAAGCCCATGCTGATGTCGAAGTATTCCTTCAGGCCCTTGACCTCAAGAAGCGGACGATTCGCCGTTTCACTCATGGCTGGCGCCTCCCTCCAGGGTAATCATGCCCTCGTCCACGCCCTTTTTCACGTTCATCCAGCAGGCGGCGTGGTGGTCTTCGTTGATGACCATGCGCTCGGGGCGGCAGTTGAGGCACACCTTGAGCGCCGCGTCGCACCGAGGCGCGAACGGGCAGCCCTTGGGCATGTTCAGCAGGTCGATCGGCGTGCCGGTAATGGGCTGGAGCCGCTGGCCGTTGTTGGCCGCGGTCGGGATCGAGCGCATCAGGCCCTTGGTGTATTCGTGGCAAGGGTTATAGAAGATCTCGTCGGCCGTGCCCTGCTCGCAGATCGAGCCGGCGTACATGACGATCACCTCGTCGCACATTTGCGCGACCACGCCCAGGTCGTGGGTAATCATGATGATGGCCATGCCCAGGCGCTTCTGCAGGTCCTGCATCAGCTCCAGGATCTGGGCCTGTATGGTCACGTCCAGGGCGGTCGTCGGTTCGTCGGCGATCAGGATGTCCGGCTCGCAGGCCAGCGCCATGGCGATCATGACGCGCTGCCGCATGCCGCCCGACAGCTCGAACGGATACTGCTTCAGGCGCTTTTCCGGCTCGTTGACGTTGACCAGGCGCAGCATCTCGAGCGCGCGTTCCTTCGCCTCGCGGCGGTTGCGCTTCGTGTGCAGCAGGATGGCCTCCATCAGCTGATGGCCGACGGTGTAGGTGGGGTTGAGCGAAGTCATCGGGTCCTGGAAGATGATGGAGATGCGGTTGCCGCGCACGCTGCGCAGCACCTTTTCATCCGCACCCACCAGCTCCTGCCCGTCCAGCTTCACGCTGCCGCCGACGATCTTGCCCGTCGGGGCCAGGATCTGCATGATCGAGTAGGCCGTGACCGACTTGCCTGAGCCGGACTCGCCCACGATGCCCAGCACCTTGCCGTGGTCGAGCTGGAAGGACACGCCGTCCACCGCCTTGACCTCGCCCGCGTCGGTGAAGAAAGAGGTGTGCAGGTTATTGACTTCAAGCAGTGCCATTGCTCTCTCCTCCTCCCGTTATGCGTTCAGCTTGGGGTCGAACGCGTCGCGCAGTCCGTCGCCGAACAGGTTCAGGGACAGCACGATCAGACAGATCACCAGCGCCGGAATAATCAGGCGGTAGGTGTAGGTGGTAATGCCGTTGAGGGCGTCCGAGGCCAGCGAGCCCAGCGAGGGCATGGGCGCGTTCACGCCCAGTCCCAGGAAGGACAGGAAGCTCTCGGTGAAAATCGCGTTGGGAATCTGCAGGGCGGTGGAGATGATGACCACGCTGATGCAGTTGGGCAGCAGGTGCTTTTTGATGATCCAGCTGCCCTTCGCGCCGGTCGCCTGGGCGGAAAGCACGTACTCCTGGCCGCGCAGGGACAGGATCTGGCCGCGAATCAGGCGCGCCATGCTGACCCAGTACAGCAGGCCGAACACGATGAACATGCTGATGACGTTCGAGCCGATCTTCTCGAGGAAGGTACCCTCGACGTTGAGCACCTGCCCCAGCACCACGGCCAGCAGGATGATGACCAGCATGTCGGGCAGCGAATAGATGATGTCCACGATGCGCATGATGATCAGGTCGACCTTGCCGCCGCAGTAGCCGGCGATCGCGCCGATGGTCATGCCGATCACCAGCACAATGATGCTGGCGAAGAAGCCGACGGCCAGCGAAATGCGGGTGCCGTACACCACGCGGATGAAGTAGTCGCGGCCGTGCGCGTCGGTGCCGAAGATGTGCGGGAAGACCTTCTCGCCCGCGTCAATCTTCTTCATCTCGGTTTTGCCATAGGTGAAGGGCGCGAGGTTGTTGTAGGAGCTGTCGACCGGGCGGCCGGGCATCACGCCCAGCATCCGGTCATACGAGTAGGGCCAGACCATCGGGATGACGATCGAGGCCAGCGTGATGACGACGATCAGGATCAGGCTGACGAAGGCCACCTTGTTTTTCAGCAGGCGCTTCACGCCGTCCCGAAAGAAGGTGGACGAGGGGCGCATCGTGGTGATGTAGGCCTTTTCCTCGGCGGTCGCGGGCAGGAGAGCGCTTGCGTCCAGCTGCAGACTGAAGGGCTTGTTCTTGTTGAGCATGGGACTTCGCCTCCTTCTTATTCGTACTGAATCCGCGGATCAACCACCTTGTAGAGCAGGTCGGTGATCAGGTTCATGATGACGATCAGGGAGGCCAGGAAAATCGTGGTGCCCATGATCATGGTGTAGTCGCGGTTGGTGATCGAGGAGACGAACTGGCGGCCGATGCCCGGCACGGCGAAAATCTGCTCCACGACCATCGAGCCGGTCACGATGAAGGCCAGCATCGGGCCAAAGTAGGTCAGCACGGGGATCAGCGAGTTCTTCAGCGCGTGGCCGAAGATGATGCTGCGCCGGGACACGCCCTTGGCGCGCGCCGTGCGGATGTAGTCCTGGCCCAGCACGTCCAGCATTGAGGAGCGGGTCAGGCGGGTGATGTACGCCATCGGGTACAGCGCCAGCGTGATGACCGGCAGGATCAGTCCGCGCCCGGTCGAGCCGTTGGCCGGCAGCCATCCCAGCTTGACCGCGAAGATAATCAGCAGGAACGAGCCCATGATGAACGAGGGCATCGAAACGAACGCCGTCGTGATAACCATGATGACCTTGTCGAGCACGGTGTTCCTGCGAATCGCCGCCACCGCGCCCAGCACGATGCCCACGACCGCCGCGCTGAAGGCCGCGATCAGGCCCAGCTTGACCGAGGTCTTCATGCCGTCCATGATGATATCGATGACCTGGCGGCCGCGCTGCTTGAGCGAGGGGCCGAAGTCAAACTTCGTCACGATATCGCGAAGATAGGTCGTATACTGCTCAAACAGCGGCTTGTCCAGGCCGTACTTGGCCTCGAGCGCCGCCTGCGCCTCCTTCGAAATCGCCTTTTCCGACATGAAGGGGCCGCCCGGCACGGCGTGCATGACGAAGAACGTCACCGTGATGACGATCCAGATGGTCAGCACCGCCAGCAGGATTCGCTTGAGGATGTAATACAACATTTTCGAACTCATCGTGCACCGCCTTCTGCAGGGTCCGTTTCTGCGCGCCGCTGCATAATTAAACCTGTTCATGTTAATATTTCACACGTTTCCCGCCGTTTTCGACAGGTTCCGCGCTCCGGGGTTCTTTTTTTCTCCCCGATTCGCATCAACTAATGATGCATTATTATGGCTCATTGCCTGCATATGTTCAAGTAAATCTATGTTTCACTTCTGTTTCTTTTACGCGACAGGCAGGTGTGCGCTCAGAATCCTGCATTTCTTTCCAAGTGTCGGTGAAAAATGCCTGACTGCGATTCAGAATCAGTTTTTCGCATAAATATAACCGCGCATGAAACGCAAAAACGGCCCGGCTCCGGCTGAAAACCAGAGCAGGGCCGCGTTTATTGGAGATGGAAGGCGGTTTATCGCCCCGGGGACGTTATTTGCCCGTCGGCGCGGGGGCCTTGACCACGATCAGCTCCAGTGTCTCGGGATGCGTGTTGACCACGTTCATGTGGGTACGCACCGGAATGCGCAGCAGCGTGCCTGCCGGATACTCGCGCGCAGGCTCCCCGGCCAGCGCAATCGTCAGCGTGCCGCGTACAACCGTCATGTAGACGTTGGCGTTGGTGTCGTGCTCAGGCAGGCGGTCGCCCTGCGGCAGGATCATGTGCATGTAGTGGATGTTCTCGTCGGCCGCGACCCGCTCGATGGTCTTCCCGTCAGTCTGGGTCAGGTGAAATACCGTTTCGATCATGGTTCATTCCTCCAAAATACGTCCGTCGGTGGCGATCGTCACGACCTGCCAGGGGATCAGCTTTCCGCTGTCCTTCAGCGCCCGCTTCACCGCGTTCTCCAGCCCGCCGCAGCAGGGCACCTCCATCCGCACGACGGTCACGCTGTGCACGTCGTTCTCCGCGAGGATTCGGGTCAGCTTCTCCGCGTAGTCCACGCCGTCCAGCTTGGGGCAGCCCACCAGCGTAATGCGCCCCTTGATGAAGCGCTCGTGGAAGGCGGCGTAGGCATAGGCGGTGCAGTCGGCGGCGATCAGCAGCCTGGCTCCCTTGAAATACGGCGCGTTGACCGGAACCAGCTTGATCTGCACCGGCCACTGGGAAAGCCGGCTGGGCGCTTCCTGAGCGGCGGGCTGAGACGAGCAGTCGGGCCGCTCAATCGCGCGGGCATGGGTGCCGGGGCAGCCGCAGGGCAGCGTCTCCGCCTTCGCCTGCTTATGCGCCTGCACGGCCTGTTCGTCGTAGGCGGCAGCCTCGCGCTCCTCGAAGGTGATCGCGCCGGTCGGGCAGGCGGGCAGGCAGTCCCCCATGCCGTCGCAGTAATCGTCCCGCGTCAGGCGCGCCTTGCCGTTCACCATGGCGATGGCGCCCTCGTGGCAAGCCGACGCGCATGCGCCGCAGCCGTTGCACTTTTCCTCGTCAATTCGGATGATCTTTCGAAGCATTATTCTCTCCTCCTCTTGTCTTTTCATACACAGTATAGTACAATGGAAGCGAAAAGTCTGTTGAATTTTCAACGGAGGCGCAGAAATGAAAGAATATCTTCCCGTACTAAGCCGGGCGCGGCTGTTTGCCGGGGTCGCGCCGGATGAGCTGGAGAGCGTGCTGAACTGCCTGGAGGCAAGGCCGGTGCGCTATGAAAAGGGCGAGTACATCCTGCGCGCCGGGGCGGCGGTCGAGTCGCTCGGCCTGCTGGCGGCGGGAGACGCGTTCATCATCCAGGAGGACTTTTGGGGCAATCGAAACCTGCTCTCCGCCATCGAGCCCGGCCAGTGCTTCGCCGAGTCCTTCGCCTGCGCGCCCGGCTCCGCGAGCACGGTCTCGGTCGTCGCCCAGGCGGAAAGCGCCGTGCTGTGGCTGAACGTGCGCCGCCTGCTGGGCCTGTGCCCGTCCGGATGCCGACACCACAGCGCCATATTGCAGAACCTGCTGGCCGACCTGGCAGTCAAGAACCTTCGCCTGAACGAAAAGGTGTCCCATCTGAGCCAGCGCACCACCCGCGCCAGGCTGCTCTCCTACCTCTCGGCTGAGGCGCAGCGCCAGGGCGGCCCCGACTTCGACATCCCCTTTTCCCGGCAGCAGCTGGCCGACTACCTCTCCGTTGAGCGAAGCGGACTATCCGCCGAGCTGAGCAGGATGCAGGCCGAGGGGCTGCTGACCTTCCGCAAGAACCACTTCACGCTCCTTCAGGAGGGAACGCCGTGATTTTGGCGTCCACAATAAAACGCACCCCCGGCCGCCGGTATCGGGCAGTCGGGGGATTTTCTTATTCCTGCGGATGGTTTTGCCCGCGCATACGCTCCATGGCCTGCCTAGCGGAAAACGATTCCCGGCGGCGGGCGACAGGACTGACGCGCTCATCCATCTGACAGGCGCTCAGGTACTCGCAGTAGCGACAGGCGTCGAAGGAGCTGGCGATGCGCGCGGGAGCCACGTCGGTTCTGCCCGCGAGGATCTGCTCGGTCAGCTCGGCCGCCACGCGCAGCGAGTAATCCACCAGCGCGGAGAAGTCGCCTTCCTCGAGGGCGCTGTCGGACTTGCGCACTGAGCCGTCCTTGTTGGTCGACAGCGCGATGGAGCGCTCGAAGTCGGGCGCCATGGCCTTGAGCACCTCCGGGTCGTTCAGAAACAGGCCGGTCAGGCGCAGCTTGTCCTCCCGCAGCCGCTCGACCACGGATTCCTCGCGCTCGTCGGTGCGCAGGGTCGGGTCCTGCACGTGGAAGTAGAACACGCCCGCCGCCGTCGCGTCGCTTTGCCGGAGCGCCGCCGCCAGGTACACGATCAGCTGCAGCTGAAGGCCCCAGTACAGCTTCACCAGGTCGATCTGGTTGTTTCCGCTCTTATAGTCGATCACGCGCAGGTAGCGGTGCTGCCCGTCGTTCCACTGATCCACGCGGTCGATGCGCCCCTCGACGGGCACGTCGCCCCGATGGGTTCTGAGCACCAGCTCGCGATTTCTGCCGAAGTCCAGCTCAAAGGCCAGCGGCTCGAATTTGCTGCCTGAAAGCTGCCTGGCCGCGGTGCGCGCCGCCCGCCTGGCAATGCCGCGCAGCCTTTTTCCCCGCGCGCGCAGTATGGGATCCTCGCCCAGCGCGCCGTCCATCAGCTCGCTTATGAGGCTTTCCGTCACCTCGTCCATGCGGTCCATGCTGCTCTCCAGCAGCTCGCGCGTCACGGGCAGCGCGGCCTCGCGCAGGAAGCGCTCCAGCGCCTCGTGAAAGAACATGCCCTCGCTGCGCGCGTCCAGCGTGACCGGCTCAACCGGCTCCGGGCGCAGTCCGTATTGCGTGAAGTGCTTGAACGGGCAGGCGGCGAAGGTCTCAAGCCGCGTGACGCTCACCCGCCGGGGCCCGTTGTACAGCCTGCGCGCCAGCTCCTCGCCCAGCGGTTCGGACAGCGTGCGCCGCCTGAGCGCGCGGGAAAGAGCGTGAAGCCTGTCCCGGTATTCGGGCAGACTGCCCAGCGCCCGAAGCGCCTTCGCGTCGACTCCGGCCAGCTCGTGCGCGCTCATTTTGGCGGGCAGCAGGTAAAATGCCGCCTCCGGGGCTTCGTACAGCCAGTCGGCCATCTCGCGCTCCTGTGTCACGCCGCCGAGCACCGGAAGCGTGGGCAGCGCCCGCCGAATCCAGCCGATCAGCGCCCCCGGAGCCACCGCCGTGCCGTCCGGCGCGCTCTGGGCGTACAGAAACAGCGCCTCCTCCCGTGCCAGCGACAGCACCGCCTTCATGTCCAGCGCGCCCAGCCTGCTGCGGGAAAACGCGTCCGGCGAGAGCCACAGCCCGCGCCTGTGCTCGAGCGCCTGTCGCTCCGCCGGCTGGAACAGGCCGCTTTCCCCGGCCGAATCGCCCCCGGCGCAGCCCAGGAAGATCACCGCCTTCAGGTCGTGCCCACGCAGGCGGTTGAGCGCCCCCGCAACCAGCGCATCGCCCGACTGGGGCAGGGGCTTGATGTCGCAGGCGGCCAGGCTCTGGCTGAGCAGCTCGTACAGGTCGTTCGGGGTGAGCCGGCGGCCCGAGAGCAGCGCGTGCAGCTGATCCAGCGCGCCCACGATGCGGTTCCATACCTGGGCGCTCTCGTTGGCCGCGGAGAGCTGTCGAAGCTCGGTCAGGCGCTTCTGCTCGTCGAGCAGCCGCTGATACGCGCCGCTGTCCTCAAGCAGTCCCCACAGCGCCGTCAGCTGCGCCTGCACGTCGTCCTGCGCCGCCTGAAGCGCCCCGGACAGCCTCTCAAGCGGCCCGACCAGGCGCGCCCGCAGCGGCTCGATCGCCTCGAAGTCGCCCTGGGTCAGGCTCCGCAGCCAGCCCTTGCCGGACAGGCCCCACACCGTAGCGTAGTTGCTCATCCGGTCGGCCTCGTCGGGAGTGAGCGGGCTGTAGCCCGTGCGCATCAGCAGGCGCATTTCCTCCTCCTGCCAGCCGCGCGCCACCACCTTCAGCGAGGACAGCAGGTACTGCGCCAGCGGGTGCCGCTCCGCGCTGCGGTTTTCGGGCAGGAACAGCTCGACGCGGTACAGCTCGGCCGCCTGCCGAAGCGCCTGCTCGTAGCCGGGCGTGACCAGCACGATCGCCATCTCGCGATACCGCCAGCTCTTTTCGCGCGAAAGCCGCCGCGCATAGGCCAGCGCGGCCATCGCCTCCTGCATGGGGTTGGCGCACAGCATCATGCGCACGTGCTCCGGCGCGCCCTCATACGGCCTGCACGGATAGGCGTAAAGCTGCCTTTCCAGGTGGAGAAGGTCGGCCTTCGCGCCCTCGCCCGCCGTCCATTCAAGGCGCACCCGTTCCCGCCGCACGCCGCTTGCCGCGGCCAGGCGATCCAGCTTGCCCAGCGCGTCCCTGACCGGCTGATAGGTGTACGCGTCCGGCGCGTGCTCGTCGTTTTCAAGGCCCATGAGCAGCGTCACCTCGCACCCCGCCCCGCACAGGCCCACCAGCAGGCTGCCCAGCGTCTGCGACACCAGCTCGAAGCCGTGCGCCCACACCCGCGCGCCCCGAAGACCGGGCGCGTCCGGCATGCGCGAAACCGCCTCGCGCACCTCGTCCTCGCCGTCCATGAACCGCCCGGCAAGCGACTGCTCGTACACCGTCCAGATGCGGCTCAGGTCGCGCAGCTTCTGCGCCAGCGCGCCCTCACCCAGCTCCCCGGCCATTTTTTCGAGCGACTCGGGGGTCTGCCCGGCCTGCTTGAATTCCTTGATCTGCCCCGCCGCCAGCTCGGTAAAGCCCCGCCTGTGCTGCGCGCCCCGGTACCAGGTCAGCTCGTTCCCCAGCCTGCTCAGCGCCTCGTGCAGCAGCATCACCCGCCCGCGCTCGTCGATGCGCACCGGCTGCGGATACCCCGCCTGCTCGAACGCCAGCCGGCACAGGCGACCCGGCGAAAGCACCTGCAGCCGGAACGAGCCGGGCAGGTTCAGCGCGTCCATCAGCTCGCGCTCCGCCTCCAGCGTATACTGCTCGGGCACCAGCACCAGCAGGCTCTCCCGCCCGCTCGCCAGCGCCTCGCGCAATTCCTCATACAGCCTGGGCGCAAGCGCGCGTCTCGGCCCGGTCAGGTATCTGAGCATTTCTTTCCTCCATTCAGGTTACGCTGGGGAGGCCGCCTTTTTGACCGGGCAGTGCCCGGACCCACTTGCTGCCGGTCGGCAGAGCCGACTGCCACTAGCTGCCGCCGATTCTATCGACAACTATCGGCCGCCACCGGGCAGGGCCCGGATCCACCTGCTTCCGCCGATTCTCTCGACGAATTCGGGAACCATAGATTCAAGTTCCCGAATTCTACGGTTTTCTTTCATGGCATTGCCAGAAGGAAAACATCTGTCAGCGTTGCCGACTGCGCTGTGACCGATTCAAGCGACGAATCCTGGAACAAGCACATTGGAATTCCCGAATTCTGCGTTTTTAAACCATACCGCCTGCTATACAGGCGCCTCCCCAGACCCCACCCGGAAAGCACTTTGATCCGCGCAAAAGAATGACAGGAAGGAACGTGGTTCCCCGAATGCGGCGCGGGTTAGATGGAGCGGTTTACAGCAGGCGGCTGCCTGAATGCGATTCAGGGTGTGGGGAATCTCCACCCCCCTCAGTCGCCTATGGCGACAGCTTCCTTTTCAGGAGAGTCTTACGTTGCGCAGGCCGAAAACTTCCCATGAAAGGGGAGGTGTCTGCGAAGCGGACGGTGGGGTTCGCAGCCGTAAACAAACTTCGGTGGGGGGCTGGGGGAGCGGTCGGCGGGGCCGACAGCCACTTGCTGCCGCGCATCCTGCCGTCAGGCTGTGCATTATTCGAGAGCCTCCCCCAGCCCGCCCGAGTCGGAAATGCCGACAGATGTTTTCCGGACAAGTCCCGGAAAACCGCAGACCTTGGCCGCTCCAATCTATGGCGGCCAACGGTCGTCGCCAGAACCCGCGGCAGCCCGAGTCGGAAATGCCGACAGATGTTTTCCGGACAAGTCCCGGAAAACCGCAGACCTCGGCCGCTTCAACTTATGGCGGCCGATGGTCGTCGATAGGATACGCGGCAGCAACCGGAACCGGGCCCTGCCCGGCGGCTGTCGGCCCTGCCGACCGGTAGCCAGTGCGTCCAGGCTCAGCCTGCCCGAAAGTCCACGTCCACGCCGGGATAGCGGCAGACGACCTCGCTCTGGCGATAGCCCGCGCTCGCAAACAGCGCGACCGCGCCGGTCTGCCTCAGGCGCACGTCGGCGATGGCCTCCTGCATGCGGTCCTGATAGAAGTACTGCCGGGCGCGCTCGAGCAGGAACATGGCGACGTGCTGCCTGCGGCGCGCGGGGGCGGTGTAGACCTGGGCCACCACGCCGACCGTGCCGGTCTCGTACAGCAGCAGCTCGCCCGCCAGTCCGTCCCGCCCGACGGCCAGCAGCCGCCGAAAGCCGTTCATCTTCTCCAGCTTTTCGAGCCATTCCTCGGGCTTTTCCTTCCTGAACAGCTTTTCCTCGCGCTCGAGGAAGAAGGCGCGCTCGGTCTCGTCGTCCAGCCTGTCCTCGACGAAGGCCATGCCCTCGCCCAGCCGCGCGATGCTCAGTCCGCCCACCACCTTGCGGCGCATGCGAACCAGCGCGTCGTCGTTTTCGAAGCCCAATCCCAGCAGCAGCTCCAGCTTCTGCGTCTCGCTGGGCAGGCACTGGGCGTAAATGCGCGCGGGCACGCCCTCCTGCTGCGCCAGGTACATGCCCCTGGACAGTCCCGCACCCAGCAGCGCGTCGGCCGCGGCGGCCTTGCCGTGCACCGTCAGCTTCACCTCGAACGGCCGCTCAGGCATCAGCTCGTCGTTTCGCAGCGGCGCGACGCTCAGCGTGCCCATCGGCGTCTCCAGGTCGTCCACCGCCACGAAGGAATTCTCCAGCGCCTGCTCGTCCACAGGCTTGTTGCTCGTGCGTATTTTCATCCTCAGTAACCTCGTCTTTTCAGCGTTCCCCGACGCGCGCCGTCACAGCTCGATCGCCCGTGCGGCGTCTGCAAGCAGGCCCGCGTCGGCAAGCAGGTTGAGCAGCGTGTAGCGGTCCTTGAGCTCCTTCGCAAACACGATCGCCCGGCGAATCTTTTCCTCGCCGTAGACGCTCAGAAACTCCTCCCGGCGATAGCCCGCCCGCGCAAGCAGCGCCTCGATCTCCCGCGCGGAGGGTGCCTCGGCAAGTATGCCCTGAATCTCGGCCCACTTTTCGCGGATGACCGGCAGTCGGTCGCGGCCAAACAGCGCGGACTTTTCCTGCAGCGCGAGCACCGAGCCGGCCAGACTGCCGTACTCCTCGCGCACGCCCGCCTCCCAGGCCGCCCGGTCAAACCGCGCCGAAAAGGCCTCGGGACTCGTCTGCCGCAGCATTTCGCGCAGGCGGCAGGTCAGTATCGTCGAATAGGCCACGTCCACGCCGTGCGGCAGGTACTTCTCCCTGCGCAGCACGCCCACAATCTCGAAGAAGTGGGACAGGTGATGCTCGCTGCCCGAGGCCGGCCGGCTGTTGCCCACATAGGCCATGCACACGCCCACCGTCACCAGCGACCGCATCAGCGCCCCGACGGCCTGCTCGTCCCGCGCCATCGCCAAATCGATATTGTCCCGGCAGGCGCGCACCTCGTCCATCACCAGGTCGTACACCCTCCGGCAGAAGTACTCGCCGTTGATTGCACGGCTGATTTTCCAGTCGTTCAGGCAGGAGTACTTGCCCAGTATGTCGCCGATCCCCGCGCGGATCATGTCGAGGGGCGCGTCCCTGAGCACCGCCGTGTCGCCCACGATCCAGGCGGGCACGCGCCGGTCGACCGTCACCTTCATGCCGCCCAGAATCATCGCCGCGCCCACCGACGCGAACCCGTCCATCGACGGCGCGGTGGCCACGATCATGTAGGGTAGCTCATGCGCGCCGCTGACATACTTGCACAGGTCGTTAATCACGCCCGAGCCCACGCCCACGATCGCCTGCGTCTCGCCGGTCAGGGTTTCCTCGATCCGCGCAATCGCCGCCTCGTCGGGAATGAGCACGCCCTCGCCCTCAAACCGGCAGATTTTCGCGTCGAAGCTCTCCGCCTCGAGGTTCTTTGCCACCCGCTCGCCCGCCGCGCGCCAGGTGTTCCCGTCGCACACCAGCACGACGTGCCTGCAGCCGCCCAGCAGCCGCCCGACCTCGCCGATTGCACCGTGACCGATTACCGCCTCGCGAATCGCACAGGCATGGCTCCTGCCGCACTCGCATTTCTCCACGCCCGCAAGCAGCGCCTTCATCGCATCCTCTTTCGCCATTTTTTCGCACCCTCCCGTCTCGCTTCTTACCCATTGTATCCATTATAGCGTCCCGCGGCGCGCATTGCAAGCAAAGCCAATGAAAAAAGCCCCCAACAGGGGGCTGCAAACTGTCAAAAAACTCGGGAGAGCTCGAGAGGGTCGCAGCCCTCTCGAATTTTCAATCGTGCCCAGCGGCGTGTACGGTGGGCGCGGGGCGCTTTTTGCGCCGGAAAATCCCATTTTCCAGAGAAAAAGCGTTTCCTTGCAGGCTCCGCGCCCGAAAAATCTTTGATTTTTAGCGGAGACTGGAGAGGGTGGCAGGAAGGCTGAAAACCCTTTGGGTTTTCAGGTTTCGCCTTTGGCGAAACTGCCGACGGCTCAAATCGAAGATTTGAGCCGCGGCACCTGGCGGGGAGCTTGCTTCCCCGTCCACCAGCTTGTCAAAACTTTTTTGACAAGCTGAAGCCCCCAACAGGGGGCTGAAAAGCGGACTCAGTTCATGTTCACCGTCTCTGGGGGCAGCTCGATCAGCCCGGCGCGGATGCAGGCGTTCAGGAAGCCCGCGATCGTCCACAGCTGCGCGTTCGCGCCCATGATGCGGTTAGTGACCAGGTTTCTCACCTCGCCCAGCGAGCCGTCCCGCACCGAATTGACCATGATCTGCAGGTTTAGGTCGGCATAGCTGCGCCCGGTCGCCTTTTCATAGGCCAGCAGCAGGAAGGTGTCGGCGAAGGGCCAGGCGGAGTGGTTGTGATACGGCTGGTCGTCGCGCTCGTAGAACGGATGAATCAGCGGCGCGCCGTAGGCCGTAACCGGATAGCCGCCCAGCGCGTCGGCGGCCTCCTCGGGCGCGGCAATGTCCAGCAGCACGCACAGCGCCGTGCCCAGCGCGTCCCGCCTCGGCTCCAGCTCGCCTGTGCGGTACCTGAAGTAGGCGTAGGTTCCGTCCGCGAAGCGCAGATGCGTCCGCATGGCCTGGCGAAGCGCCCGGGCGCGCGCCTCCCACCCGGCACCCTCTTCCCCGCGCCCCAGCCGCCGCGCGATTTCGCCCAGGCAGCGCATGGCCTTGACGTACAGCGCGTTGGTCGAGGCCGCCTTGATCCAGACGCAGCGGTTGCAGGAGGCCTGGTCGTACCCACACCAGCCGTCCGGATAGCCGCTCAATCCCACGTCGATGAACAGCGCCTGGCCGAAATACAGCCCGTCCGCCGGGTCGAACAGCGGGTCGTAGAAGCGCCTGAAACACTCCAGCGCGGTCTCGTACGTCCACCTCCACTCGGCCTCGGGCAGCTCCCCGCGCGCCAACAGGTCGTACATGCACCAGATCCACACCACGTCATCGGTCTTGTTGATCGAGGACGCCTTGTGAAAGCGCGCCTTAAAGGCGGTAAGATCCATGTCGCAGACCTCCACGCCCGGCACGCCCTCGAGCACGCGGCCGGGATAACAGGCCCAGCCCAAGTTCAGGCGGCTGGCGCGGATGGTCTTCATCGAGGTCAGCATTTCCTCGGGAAAGAGCGCGTTGAGCGAGAGCAGGCCGGACAGGCTGGTGTCCCGGTTGAAGGTCAGCCCCACCCAGTTTTTCCCGTAGCCCCCGGCGGCGAACGTCCTTCCGAACTCGTTTTCCAGGCAGTAGCTCCTTTCCACGTCCGAAAGGGCGTTGTCCCACAGCGCGCTCAGCAGCGGACTGCTCCCGGTGAAGGCGATGGGCCGCGCGGGCAGGTCGTGCCGCATGGCGATCAGGTTTAGTTCATCGTCCATGGCGTTTCCTCCATCTCTCAAAGGTCTCCTTTGCCGCCTCGGCGTACTCGGGGCAGCGCGCAAAGTCGTCGATTCCCAGGTAGATCGCCGGCACGCCCAGCTCGTCCATGTGCCGGATATAGTCCAGGCTGCGGATGCCGTCCACGTCGATCAGTGCGCCCAGGTTTTCGGCGCGGGCGATGCGCATGCGGTCGGCCATGACCTCGCGGGCCATGCCCAGGCCGGGCGCGATGAGATAGTCGTTGAGCCGGGCCATGTCAAAGCAGCCGGCCATGTAGGGATTGGCGACCTGAAATTCCAGCAGGCAGTCGGGCTTGGCCGCCTTGGCCGCATCGTGATACAGCGAATACTGCGCCAGCAGGTATTCATAGCCGTAGAGCGGCCGCGTGCAGCGCACAATCTCGCCCTGCGGCATGCCGCCGGTATAGTCCAGCTTGAGCCCATCCGCGTTCAGGCAGCCCGCCTCGCCGGAAAGCATCGTATGCAGGCAGCGGTACACCCGCTCGCGGTAGGCCGGGCTGAGCGGGTCAACCATGCGTCCCTGAAGCGCGCGGCGCGCCGTCCGATGCTGGGCCGCGTCCGGGTCGACGAGCTCCTCGACCTCCTCCCGGGTGATATACGTCTCCTCGTCGGGCAGGCCGCCGCAGTTGGGGCACACCCACAAAAGCACATGCCTGCCCTTCGCGTGCTGCCGGTCGATAAAGCCGCGCATGTCCGGCCACTTCGCCTGGTCGACCGTCCAGTCCTCCTCGCTCACGCTCCAGATCGCGTCGATCACCAGCGTGCCGTAGGGGACGTTCAGCGCGTCCAGGCGCTCGGTCAGCGCCTCGTAGGCTTCCTGCGTGCAGTGGGAATAGGCGTGGCGGCCGCTCTTCTGCATGCGGTTGGTCTGCTCGCGCCAGCCGCAGGCGATGGGCTCCGTCCACCAGGCGGCGGCTTTGCGAACAGGCGGCTGCACCCGGCCGCACTCGACCAGCGCCCGCGCCTGCCTTTCCAGCGCGTCGAAGGGGTCTCGCGCGCCCAGGCGCACCGCCGCGCGCGGCAGCCTCAGGCGCTCGCCCACCTCAACCGGCGAGGCATAGTCCAGCCGCAGCGCCACGCGTCCCTCTCCGTCCGGCCAAGTGCTGACCCGTGAAAAGGTCATCTCCCCCGCCTCCGGCTCGACTGACAGGCTGAACCACTCCCCGCCGCCCGTCCGCCGGAACGGATAGCAGAAGGGCGGGGTCAGGAAGGAAGAGCGACCCTCGGGCGCGCCCGGCTCGTCGATCGGGCGCATATGCGGGCCTCCCGCCTCGCACAGCGGCGAGAACTGCGCGTCCGCGTCCACGCGCGAGCCGCCCTCCCGGCTCAGGAGCAGCCACGCGCGCGACATTTTCTTCCCGCGCCAGGCCTCGGGCGGGAAGTAGACGCACTCCGCTTCGAGCGACTCTCGCGTGCAGGTTACGGCGAACTGAAACGCACCACCCCGCCTGCTCGCCGTGCGCAGGCTGATCGTTACCCGCTCCATCTCGTGAAAGAAATACGGCCCGTTCCGGTACATATCCGGCCGGGGATAGACCAGCTCCCAGCGCTGCCCGTCGGGCTCGTCCGCGCCCTCCTCCGTCTCGATTTGCGCAAGCATCCCCAGGTCGATCAGCGGCAGGGGATCGGTTCGCTTCCTGCGCACAGTGAGTCGCTCGGGCTGCAGGCGCGACCAGGCCAGCTGATATTCCCGGCTGATCAGGAAAAAGCTGTCCGGGCGCTTGTGGTAGGAAACTGAGAAGAGCAGCGCGTCCTCGCCGCCGTCCTCACCTGTCACCGGGCGCTCGATCGTCCGATCCTCCAGCGCCCACGGATACTCGTTCCAGTTCATCTCTCTCCTCCTATTCCGGCCGCTCCGGGCCGTCCGCACCGGTTTCCCGCTCCGCCTGCTGCCGCCACACGCCCGGCGAAACACCTGTGCAGCGCTTGAACGCCTTGTAAAAGCTGTTGGGCAGCTCGTAGCCCACCGCCTGCGCCGCCTCGGCCACGCTGCATCCCGCCAACAGCAGCGCCTTGGCGCGCTCCATTCTGGCCTCCTCGATCAGGCTGCCGACGGTGCGCCCGGTGTTCTCCTTCACAAAGGCGTACAGGTACTTCTCCGACAAACCGACCGCCTCAGACAGGGCGCGAGCGCTCAGCTGCGGCTCCCGGCAGTGCTTTTCGATGTAATTGATGATCTCCTCCATCACACAGGCCTGCCGCCCGGTGCGCCGCTTCAACGAGAGCAGGCACAGCTCCGCCGCCGCGCCGCGCAGCCGGTCGAACAGCTCGCCCAGTCCGACGCTGCCCGAATCGCGCAGCTCCACCGGCCGACAGGAAAGCCCCTGATCGCGCGCGGCCAGACACAGCGTGCTGCTCACGCTGGTCAGCAGCGACTCCAGCGCAATCTCGCTCATGCCGCCGCTCTGCTCGCAGCTGCGCCGGATCTCATCCAGCACGGCGCAGGAGGCCGCCTCGTCGCCCGCCGCCAGCGCCATGTACAGGCGGTTGAGCGTACCCAGGGAGACCAGACCGCTGCCGGCCTCTTCCTCGTGATAGCGCCGCACGCCGCCCTGCTCGCCCGGGTATCTGAGCATGCCCTTGGCCTGCCGATAGCACAGGAACAGGTCGCCGGGCGCGTGACCCGGGGCACTGACCGAGGCGCGCACGCGGCAGCCGAGCTCCTGCTCGACGCGATCCACGCCGCCCTCGAGCGTCTGCTCCGCGTCCCCGCCGCTGAGCAGCAGCACCACCTGATTGTGTGCCAGCGGGTGTGCGTACACCGCACCCGGCACGCACCTTTCCAGAATTTCCACCGCCATCGCGCACTGAAGCCGCGGCTCCACGCTCTCTCCCTCGTCCCGCTCCAGGCTGGCCAGCGCCAGGAAAAAGGTTTCCTGTAGGCAGGGAAAACCCTCGCCCAGCTGCTCCTGCTCCTCGGGCAGCAGCGCGATGCCGCCGATGAGCTTGTCAAACAGCGCACCCCGGCGCACGCTCTCCATCTGATCCGCCTTTTCTCGCAGGGCGCGCATATCGGAGAGGGTGTGATGGAAGCGCTCGTAGACGTCCCGCATGGCGCGGGTCTCCGGCGAGGCGACGTCCAGCGCCCGGCGCATTTTCTGCACCGGCAGGGCGTTGCGCCAGGACAGAAGCAGTGCGACGAGCAGGCCGGTCAGCACCGTTCCTGCGTAGAATAGCCGGATATTGCGGGTCACGCGGCTTACGTCCGCCGTCAGGCGCGCAGCCGGCACCCCGATTTCCACCCGCATACCGCTTGCCCCCGCGCTCTCCAGGGTCACCAGATCGTCCTGTGCCTCGCCCCACTGCGCGAGCTCCACGCCGTCCTGATCGAGCAGGCGCACCCGCTCGACGGATTCGTCCGCAAACCGCCCGGCCAGCGCGGACGCATCCAGCAGGCACAGAAGATACAGATCGTTTCTGCGCCTGAGCAGCATGCTGGAGCTGCCGGAGTCGTCGACCCTCCCCACCCGGATCGCGCAGGGGATGACCTGCCTGTCCTGCTGACTGGTGAAGGGGCGGGCATAGCGGGTCTGGGGCGCGAAGGCAAAGGTTTCGTTTCCCGCCGTCAGCCAGGCGCGCAGCTGCGCGTAGGTCATGCCGTCAAAGAGCACCTCCCGGCCATAGGCGGTCGCGGCGTTGTCGTAGAACGCGTCGGGGAGAATCATCAGGTCGTTTTCCTGAAACATCAGCAGGCACCCGGCGAAGTCCTCGAGCTGGAACTCGGTGCGGAAGCGTTTCCGGGCGATCATCAGGGTATAATAGTCCTCCGCCCGGAGCGGGCCGCGGGGCAGTCCGGCGGCCTCGATGATCTCGGAAGAGCCGCGCAGGGTTTCGGCGATGCCCTTCCATCGGGCGAGATCGGTTTCCAGGGTATGCTGCCGCGCCTCAAGGGTGCGCCGCTGCTCGGAGAGCATATAGGTGCGCATGCTTTCGGCGGTGGCGCGGTACACCGGAAAAAAGCCCACGCTCGCCACCACGATCAGCAGCACATAGTTCAGCAGAAAGCGCCGCATCAGCGGCTCGCCCCTTACGCGCAGTCGGTTCATACCCATTTCTCCTTTATTCGCGTCAGCCCTTCAGCGAGCCCAGCATCACGCCCTTGGCAAAGTGCTTCTGAATGAACGGATACACGATCAGCATGGGCACCGTCGCCACCAGGATCAGCGAGTACTTGAGCAGGTCGGCCAGGTTCTGCCGCACCGCCATGGTTTCCGGGTCGGTAATCGCCTCCAGATCGACGCTGTTGACGATCAGTATCTCTCTCAGGAAGACCTGCATCGGGTACAGCTCCCGGTTGTTCAGGTACAGAAACGCGCTGAAGTACGAGTTCCAGTGCCCCACGGCGTAGTACAGCGTCACCACCGCCAGCACCGGCTTGGATAGGGGCAACAGGATCGTGCGGAAATAGCGCGCGTCGCTGCAGCCGTCGATCTGCGCCGATTCCAGCAGCTCGCCGGGCACGCTGGTCTGGAAATACGTCTTGACAATGATCATATTATACACGCTCAGCGCCCCGGGCACAAGCAGCGCCCAGACCGTGTTGAGCATGTGCAGCGACCGCACCAGCAGGTAGGCGGGGATCATGCCGCCGCCGAAGTACATGGTAAAGGTAAACAGGAAGGTGAAGCCCCTGCGGCCGGGCAGCGTCCTTCGCGAAAGCGGATAGGCGCACACCGCGGTCATCACCACGTTGATCAGCGTGCCTACGGTCGTGTAGAAGATCGAATTGCGATAGCCCACGCCGATGCTGCGTGTGCGGAAGACCGCCTTGTATCCCTCCAGCGAGAAGCCCACCGGCCACAGGATCACCTTGCCGGCCGAGACCGCGTTGGGGTCTGAAAACGAGGCGGAAACCACGAAAATCAGCGGATAGAGCACGACGAGCAGCAGAAGCGTGACGATGAGATAGTCCGCCAGATAGAAAGTCCGGTCCTCCCGGCTGTATTGTATCTTCATATCCTCACCTCACCACAAAGACGTTGCGCTGACCCGGCGGGAGATCCAGTTGATGACCACCAGCAGCGCAAAGTTGATGACCGAGTTGAACAGGCCCACCGCCGCGCCGTAGGCGTAGTCCGCCGTCGCGCCCTGCAGGCCGACCTTGAAGACGTGCGTAGAGATGACCTCGCTGGCGGAAAGGTTCATGTTGTTCTGCATGAGGTAAACCTTTTCGTAGCCGATGTTCATGATGCTGCCCGCGTTGAGGATCAGCAGGATAATCGCCGTCGGCAGCACGCAGGGAAAATCGGCGTGAAGGACGCGCTGGAAGCGGTTTGCGCCGTCGATCTGCATGGCCTCGTGGATCTGAATGTCGCTCGAGGACAGCGCGGACATATAGATAATGCTGGACCAGCCCATGTTCTGCCAGATGCCGCTGAGCACGTAGACATAGCGGAAGGCCGAGGGCTTGCCCATGAGGTTGACGGGGTTGGTGACGCCCAGCAGCCGCCCCACGGTGCCCACGAAGCCGGTCAGCGGGTTCAAAAACTGCATCAGCATGCCGACCATGACCACGGTCGAGATGAAGTGCGGCACGTAGAGCACCATCTGCACCGTCTTGCGATAGCGCGCGCTGGGCATGGCGTTGAGCAGCAGCGCGAGCAGTATGGGCATCGGAAAGCCCGCGACCAGGCCGAACAGGGACAGGGACAGCGTGTTTCGGATGACCCGCCCAAAGTAATACGACGAAAAGAACCGCCTGAAGTTGGCCAGACCCACCCAGGGACTGCCCCAGATGCCCTGGCTGATCTTGAACTTCTTAAAGGCGATCTGCACGCCCGCCATCGGCACATAGTGAAACACGATGAGGTAGGCCAGCGGGACGAGCAGGAATAGATACAGCTGCCAGTGCTGCGCAATGCGCATGCGGAGTTTTTTCTGCATGAGGATCCGCCTTTCCCGGGAAGAATTGCGGCAGGCGGGCGAAGGGGTCGTCCGCCTGCCGGGAAAAATTACTTGTAGAGACGGTCGTAGGCAGTCTGCGCGATGGCGAGGTAGTCCTCAAGGCCGATCGCGTGAACCTCCTGCACGAACTCATCCCACTCGTCCAGCGAGCGGTAGCCGGTCACGAAGGCGGTCAGGTTCTCCTCGACGCAGGTCTCGAGGTCGGCGGCGAGGGTGGAAACGATCTCCTGCTCCTCGTCGGTGTACATCAGCACCAGCGCCAGCTCGTCCGGCTCGTCGGCGGCGAAGTTGTACTCGTTGCACTTCCACATCATCGCGTTCTGATAGCTGGGATCCTGCCAGTTGGAGTAGTCCCCGCTCCAGACCGCCACGCGGGTGTCGGCCGAGTTGGAGAGCAGCGCGCCGGATCCCCAGAAGGAGTTCTGGGAGTTGGCGGTGATGTCGTTGATAAACTTCACGCCGTACACAGCGTTGGGGTTGAGCTTCTTGTAGTTGGGGTCGTCGTCGGCGATCAGCTCGAAGTCCACGCCCTCCACGCCGCACAGCGCGGACAGGGTGTTCTCGTCGCTGGCGCAGTAGTCCAGCAGGGCGAAGGCCAGATCGGGATCCTTGCACTCGCTGAGGATAAAGGCACGGCCGCCGCCGTCGGGCAGGTTAGAGGAAGCGTGAATAGTGTAGGCGGTGCCGTAGGGGCCCTGAAGCGGCGCCTGGGCGTCCCAGTCCTTGATGCGCTCGTCGCCGTTCATAGAGGAGAGGGTCGTATCGACAATGAAGCCGACCGACTGCTCGTCGCCGCTGAGCAGCAGGGACTTGAGCTGGCTGGAGTCCTGCGTGAAGGCCAGCGGGGACACCAGGCCCTCGTCCACCAGGCTCTTCATGAACTCAATGCCGGCCTTCCATTCGTCGGTGACGTAGGCCGCGCTAAGCTGCCCGTCGTTGACCAGCAGGAAGTTGGTGGTCGGGTCGCAGTAGCAGAAGGCGCTCATCAGCCAGGGGTAGAAATAGCGCCAGGCGACGCCCGCGCCGGTCATGGGGATCTCGTCCTTCTGGCCGTTGCCGTTGGGGTCATCGTCGCGGAAGTGGGTCAGCACGTTCACCAGATCGTCGGTGGTCTTCGGCGCCTCAAGGCCCAGCTTGTCCAGCCAGGTCTTGTTGATGTAGGCGCGCCAGCTGTACTCGTTACTCACCGCGTAGTTGGTGTAGGGATAGGCGTAGATATTGCCGTCCTCCATGGTGTAGAAGGGCAGGTTCTCCTCGATTCGGTCGTGCCAGTAGCACTCCTTCATAAAGTAGGAGCTGTTCTGCAGGTAGTCGTTCAGGGGACGGAACACGCCCGCATCCACATAGGCCATGATGTCCGCGCGGCTCAGGTCAATGTTCAGCACGTCGCCCAGCTTCTCACCGCTCTGCACCATCAGCGCCAGCTTGGTGCCCGCTTCCGTGCTGGGCAGGAAGTTGAATTTGATGTCCAGGCCGGTCTGTTCCTCCAGCCACTGGGTGTAGTGGTTGGTGTCGTAGTCCACGACGGTCGGATTCTGCACGCGCAGGATGGTCAGCTCGGCCGGCTCGCTCACCAGAGGAAGCGTGCCGCCGGGGTTGAGAGAGGCCGCCTGACAGGCGCAGCTCATCAGCAGCGTCAGGACGATCAGCAGGGAAATGATTCGTTTCATTTTGTTTACCTCCATGCGTTCTTTTGAGCGATGCGCACGATTCCGTCTGCAGCCGGCCCGACGCGTCCCTGCATCCATCATGGCACATGGAGACAGATTTGTAAAGGACTCATTTATTCTTTTTTGTGGACGGTATTCAGATTTGATGTGGAAATCTCTCCCGGATACGCCCGATCTTCAGGTTTTCCCGATTGTACGTCGGAATTTTGTCGAAATCTTTGCGATACGGCGTATCTTTGCTTGACAGCGGGGGGAATGTACTGTACAATGGAAATATCGTTACAAAAATACATCACGTGTATGGGAGGCTTGTTTTATCATGACAGAGACAAAGCAGCGACTGACGTTCAAGGAATACGTCTACATCGCCAGCATGCTTTTCGGCATGTTCTTCGGCGCGGGCAACCTGATTTTCCCGGTATCCATGGGTCAGATGGCGGGCGCCAACGTATGGCGCGCCATTCTGGGCTTCCTGATTACCGGCGTCGGCCTGCCGCTGATGGGCGTGGCGGCGCTGGGCATCAGCCGCTCGAGCGGACTGTACGACCTGTCGAGCAAGGTCAGCCGCCCCTACGCGATGTTCTTCACCTGCGCGCTGTACCTGACCATCGGGCCGTTCTTCGCCATCCCCAGGTGCGCGACAGTCTCCTTCACCGTGGGTCTCGAGCAGATTCTGCCCGCGGAGGGCAACATGCGGCTGTACCTGCTGCTCTTCTCGGTGGCGTTCTTTGCGGCGGCGCTGCTGTTCTCGCTGTATCCGGGCAAAATCCTGACCTGGGTGGGCAAGATTCTGACCCCGTTCTTCCTGATTTTCCTGAGCATCCTGGTGTTCGTGGTGCTGCTCAATCCCTCGGCGAAGGTGTCCGAGGTGGAGGCTGTCGGCAAGTACGCCGCCGAGCCGTTCTTCACCGGCTTCCTCGAGGGCTATAACACGATGGACGCGCTGGCCAGCCTGGCGTTCGGCATCGTGGTGGTGCAGGTCATCCGCGGCCTGGGCGTGACCAAACCCGAGTCTGTCGCGGGCAACACCGCCTTCTCCGGCATTTTCAGCTGCCTGTTCATGGCGCTGATCTACGTCTTTGTGACCCTGATCGGCACCCGCAGCCGCGGCGCGATCGAGGTGGCTTCCAACGGCGGCGTGGCGCTGGCGCAGATCGCGCGGCACTACCTGGGCGGCGCGGGCCTGGTGATCCTGGCGATCACGGTCACGCTGGCCTGCCTGAAGACCTCCGTCGGCCTGATCACCAGCTGCGCGGAGACGTTCTCCGGCATCTTCCCCAAGGGCCCGGCCTATCGCGTCTGGGCGGTGATCTTCAGCCTGGCCTCCTTCCTGTTCGCCAATATGGGTCTGAACACCATCCTGACCTATTCCCTGCCGGTGCTGATGTTCCTGTACCCGCTGGCCATCGTGCTGATCGTGCTGTCGCTGTGCGGCAAGCTGTTCCGCTATGACCGCGCGGTGTTCCGCTGGACAATCGGCGTGACGCTGGTCGCGGCGGTCTACGACCTGTTCAACGCCCTGCCTAAGACCCTGCTGGAGTCCTGGCGCCTGACAAGCGTCGTGGAAAAGGTCGGCGGCTTCCTGCCCTTCGCGAACCTGGGCCTGGCCTGGGTCTGCCCGGCGCTGCTGGGTCTGGTGATCGGCGTGGCCGTGCACCTTTCGCACCGCAGCCGGATGAACTAAGACGTTGGGAAGGCCGCCTTTTTGAAAAAGGCGCCTCCCCAAACCTCTCCCGGAAAACACACTGATCCGCGCAGCAGAGCGAAAATCGCAATGCGCTTCCCCGAATGCAATCGCGATTCTCAGGCCTCTTCAATCGTGTCGCCGGCCTGTGTCCCCAAAGCCGGGATTCTGTCCTCGGTTTCATTCCGCGCAAAACGCGCCGCTTTCGCACGAGAGCGGCGTTTTTCCATACAGAAAAGGCCCTTCCTCGCGGAAGAGCCCGAAGGGAGAGCGGAAAGCGCTGCTTGCTTGCCCGTCGCGTTCGGATTGCGCTGCGCGGAGCAAAACGCCCGCGTCAGGTGGTGCAGATCACCTTGAAGGTCAGCGTGTCCGTATAAACGCCTTCCTTGAGCTCGGAAACCACTTCGATTTTCAGCGTAGCGGAGGCCTCCGTTTCGCCGGTACTCTGGCTGACGGAAAGGACAGTTCCTCCCGACGACAAAATTGACCCGTCATCCTTCCTATACACGAGATACCTGGCGTAGTCTCCATTATCGCCTTTCATGTAATGGATGCCGCCCATACTATCATAATTCGCCGAGCTCACGGACACGGAAAGCGATTTAGACGCGACGAGCGCCACGTCCTTCACCTGGACGTCGAACGTCGCTTCCTTTTTCACCGGATCAATGGACAGCGAGCTGGGGATCACAACCGTAAACGTGTCCTTCGTGCGGTCTACCGTGACGTTGATCTCCATCGTGGCGGTGCCCTGATCCTCCGTGATGGTTTTCTCCGCCATCACCGGCGCGAAGCTGGTCAGCAGGCAGATTGCCAGCAGCAGGGCGAGAAACCTCTTCATGACAATTCCTCCTTAGAAATAGTAGTTGATTGGGTCGTTCAGGGGCGCGGGAAAGGGCCGGTCGAGGCTCGCCCCGCGCGGTTGTGTCAGCGAACGGTCAGCACGATGTCCAGCTCCGCGTTGTTGGTGGGCGTTCGGCTGTCGTTCATGCGGTAGGGCTGCACGCGCAGCACCGCGGGGTACTCTCCCTTCTCCAGCGGGCGGGTGAGCGTGACCTTGCTGCAGCTCATGCCCGGCGGAATCAGTCCGGTGGTGAAGATCACCTCCTCCGGCGCGTCCTCGGGTGCGTCCTCCGGCCGCTTCAGGCGAAGCTCAAAGGCGATGTAGTACCAGCCCTCGTTCTCCTCCGGATTGGGCAGGGAGACCTCCGCCTCGGTCGCACCCGCGGGCAGCGACAGCGCGGTTCGTCCCGGAATGACGATGCCCGGTTCCTGCGGCGCGGGAGTCGCGTCCACGGTCCTGGCCACGTTCGCGTCCAGCGAAACGCCCTCGCCCGAGGCCACGTTCGCCTTGCCGCCGCGCATCCCCTGCCACAGCAGCGCGCCGCCCACGACGATCACCGCCACGGCCAGCGCCGCCACGCTCAGGCTCAGCGCGCGCGTGGAGCGTACCTTCTTCTTCTGTTTCTTCATGGTTCCATCTCCCCCGTTCGGATTTCGACCGCCGGCACGCGCCCGCGAAAGCGCTCTCGCCCCGGCCAGACAGCCTGATCATACGCCCGCGCACGCCGAAAGTCACGATCATATTCTGCACATTCGCGTGCACGCGCGATCATTTTCTGCACATTTTGGTTTTTCAAGGCGAAAAACGGCTTTTTCGTGCAGTTAGACCTCTTTTACTTGCAAGAAAGCATCTTCTGTGGTATACTGGTAAAAAAGTAAGCGCGAATCAACTGGGCCGGTTCATGGATCGCAGCGACAAACGTCTTCGCCCCGGTATCGCCCTGAAAGCGCGTCAGCCCACGACCAAGACAGAGGTGAGAACATGCGAATCCTTGAATCCTCGGAAGACTATTTGGAAGCCATGCTCATGATGAAGGAGAAGCACGGCTACATCCGCTCCATCGACATCGCCATGGAGCTGGGCGTGACCAAGCCGAGCGTCAGCTACGCCACCAAGCGCCTGCGCGAAAACGGCTACATCACGATGGACCGCGAGGGCCTGATTACCCTGACCGACAAGGGCCGCGAGATCGCCGAGCGCATCTATGACCGGCACAAGCGCCTGACCGAGTTCCTCATGTACCTGGGCGTGGACGAGGAAACCGCCCGCACCGACGCGTGCAAGATCGAGCACGACCTGAGCGAGGCCTCCTTCCAGGCGCTCAAGAAGCACGCGGAGAACCACCTGGGCCTGCACAGCAAATAACAGCCATGCTCTCGCCGCAGGCAATCACCGACTTCATCTTTCTTCAGGACGCGCCGCGCCTGTGCGACGTGATCCTGATTCCGGGCTGCTCCCACCCCGAGCTGCCCGAATTCGCCGCGCGGCTCTACCGCGAGGGCTATGCGCCCCTGCTGCTGCCCAGCGGCCGCTTTTCGATCAAGCGGGAAGGCTTCCCCTCGCAGCGCCTGCGCGGCACGCGCTATGAGGGAACATACCCGACCGAGTTCGACTTCCTGCGCCGCGTGCTCACAGATAACGGCGTGCCCGATTCGGCCATACTGCGCGAAGACCGTGCCGCTCACACGCTCGAAAACGCCTTCTTTTCCAGGCAGGCGCTCGACGCGGCCGGACTGCGCGTGCACACCGCCATCGTCTGCTGCCAGGCCTTTCACGCCCGGCGCGCGTTCCTGTCCTACGCCCGCGCCTTTCCCGAGGCGAAGCTCCTGACCGTGCCGGTCGAAACGCAGGGCATATCGCGGGACAGCTGGTTTGCGGCCGAGGAGGGCAGGCGGCGCGTCTGCGGCGAGCTCGAGCGCTGCCGCCGTTATTTCGGCGAAACGCCGCCCGATTTTCCCTGATTTCAGCCATCCCCAGAATTTCCGAGGGATTCAGCCTTCCTGCCCCCTCTCCAGTCTCCGCTAAAAATCGAAGATTTTTCAGGCGCGGAGCCTGCAAGGAAACGCTTTTTTCTCTGGAAAATGGGATTTACAAAAACCGCCCCGTGCCCACCATGCTTACTTGCTCGGCCTTCTTATGGAGAGGCGGCAGCAAGTGGAGCCGGGCACTGCCCGGTCGAGAGGGTTGCGGCCCTCTCGAGCTCTCCGGTTTTTTCGACAGTCGGTCATCCGCCGGAATTTCCGGGGGATTTTTTCTGTGTGCCCAGCGTCTTGTAAAATGGGAAAGAATAAGGTATAATAGAGTGGATCATGGATATTCATCACCGCAGGAAACGGGAGGGGAAGGTTTGTGCTGATTCCCGGACTGGTCTCAATTTCTTTCCGAAAAAAGTCGCCCGAGGAAATCATCTCGCTGTGCGTCCGCGCGGGACTGCGGGCGGTCGAGTGGGGCGGTGACGTGCACGTGCCCGCGGGTGACGTTTCGCGCGCCCGGGAGGTACTCTCGCGCACGAGGGACGCGGGGCTGAGCACGTGCTCCTACGGCAGCTACTATCGCCTGGGTCAGCCGGACGGCGAGTTCATGCAGGCGCTGGACTGCGCGTCGGCCCTCGAAACGCCGGTCATGCGCATCTGGGCGGGCACGAAGGGCTCGCACGAGGCTTTGCCTGACGAGCGCGGCGCGTGGACGGAGCAGCTTAATCGCCTGAGCGAGGCGGCGGGCACGCGCGGCGTAACGCTGGCGCTCGAGTACCACTCGGGCACCCTGACCGACTCCCGCGAGGGCGCGCAGGCGCTGCTTCGTGAGACCAGCGCCTGCCGGTTCTACTGGCAGCCCCGCTGGGACTGGCGCGAGGAGGAGCGCCTCGCCTCGCTTGCCGATGTGTCGAGTAGGCTCTCGCACCTGCACGTGTTCACCTGGACGGGCGCGGGCGAGCGGCTGCCGCTTCAGGCCGGCGAGGCCATGTGGCGAAAGGTCTTCAGCCAGGTTCACGGCACGCGCGGCGCGCTGCTCGAGTTCGTGAAGGGCGATTCGGACGAACAGCTGCTCTCGGACGCGGCCTGCCTGAAAAACTGGATCGAGGAGGCGGGCCAGGCATGAGCAGACTGTGGATGCGCCTGATCAGGCGCCACCGGATCGACCGCCAGGACACGATTCCCTGCCTGTGGGGCGAGGAAAAGGACGCGCTGGCCGAGCTGTGCCACCAGTTCGACGTGCCCGTGCCTATCTGGCTGGACAAGCAGGAGCACGAGTGGGCCGACTTCCGCCGCACCGCCTTCACTCAGGATCAGTTCATCGAGGAAATCCGCTTCGACCGCATGGAAATCGAGTTTCTCGACGACACCGGCAAAAAACGCGTCAGCCGCGACCCCCGCAACGACTTCAGCACGTAAGGGGGGAGACGAGGGAAACGCTGGGGAGGCCGCCTTTTTGAAAAAGGCGCCTCCCCAGGCCCCACCCGGAAAACACTATGATCCACATAACAAAATGCATTGGAGCAGTGTAATTCCCCGAATGAATCGCGGGTTGGGTAGAGCGGGTTAGAGCAGTGTGGTTCTCCGAGCGTGGTGTGGGACGGACGGAGCCGATTGGAGCAAAGCGGTTCCCCAAAAACGAGGCATGAATCGCAGGTTCGCCTGCACTGCCCGAAAGCCCCCCTGAAAGGGGAGGTGGCCGCGAAGCGGACGGTGGGGTTCACGTCGGCAGCGCCGACAGATGTTTTTCGGGCATGTCCCGGAAAACCGCAGACCTTGGCCGCTTCAATCTATGGCGGCCAATGATCGTCGAGAGAATCCGCGGCAGCAAGTGGCAGTCGACACTGTCGACCGGCAGCAAGTGGCAGTCGACACTGTCGACCGGCAGCAAGTGGCAGTCGGCCCTGCCGACCGGCAGCAGGTGGCAGTCGGCACTGCCGACCCGGAAGCAGACCTTGGCCGCTCCAATCTATGGCGGCCAATGGTCGTCGAGAGAATCCGCGGCAGCAAGTGGCAGTCGGCCCTGCCGACCGGCAGCAAGTGGCCGTCGACACTGTCGACCGGCAGCAAGTGGCAGTCGGCCCTGCCGACCGGCAGCAGGTGGCAGTCGGCCCTGCCGACCCGGAAAACCGCAGACCTTGGCCGCTCCAATCTATGGCGGCCAACGGTCGTCGAGAGGATGCGCGGCAGCATGTGCGTGCAGGCTCAGCCTGCACGGCTGGAAAGAGAGGATAGAGGATGGTAAACGCAAAGGCCATGATGAAGGCGCTGCGCCTGACCGAGCTGGCCCCGGCGCCGGCCGAGGAGCTCAGGATTGAGGCCAGCGACATGAACCGCCCGGGTCTGCAGCTCTCCGGCTTCTGGGAGCACTTCGCCTATGAGCGGCCGCAGATCCTGGGACTGGTTGAGACCAGCTACCTGCGCAGCCTGGAGCCTGCCATTCGCCGGGAGCGGCTGGAGCGCTTCGTGAGCTACGATCTGCCCTGCATCATCATCTGCCGCCACCTGGCCGGGATGGACGACCTGATCGATATGGCCCGGGCGCGCAGCATACCGGTCTATCGCTCGGACAGCGACACCACGCAGCTAATCGTGGAGCTGATCTATTACCTGAACGGGGCGCTCGCGCCCAGTACCCGCATGCACGGCGTGCTGGTGGAGATCTACGGCGTGGGCGTGCTGATCACGGGCAACAGCGGCGTGGGCAAGAGCGAGGCGGCGCTGGAGCTGCTCAAGCGCGGACACCGGCTGGTGGCAGACGACGCGGTGGACATTCGCCGGGTCAGCGCGGGCAGGCTGGTCGGCCAGGCGCCGGAGATGGTGCGCAACTTCATGGAGATTCGCGGCATCGGCATCATCAACGTGGCCACGCTGTTCGGCATCGGCTCGGTGATGCAGTCCAAGAGCATCGACATGGTGGTGCACCTGGAGCACTGGCAGCAGGACAAGGAGTACGACCGCCTGGGCCTGACCGACGAGACGCGGAAGATCCTGGACGTGGACGTGCCCTGGCTGCTGATGCCCATCCGGCCGGGACGCAACCTGGCCGTAGTGCTCGAGGTGGCGGCGCGCAACCTGCGCCTCAAGCAGCAGGGCTACAGCGCGGCGAAGGATCTGGAGCAGCGCTTCAACGAGCGCATGGCCAGAGGCTTCAGCGAGAACGATTACGCAGACTGACAGACATACTATTTTTAGGAGGTATTTTCAGATGGTATACGTAGGAATTGACGTGGGCGGCACCGGTCTCAAGGCCGGCGTGGTGGATGAAAACGGCAAGATGCTTTCCAAGGTCTCCTGCCCGACCGGCGTGGAGCGCGGCTATGGCCCGGTGATCAAGGACATGGCGAATCTCGCCCTCAAGGCCATCGAGGAAAGCGGCGTGCCCATGGAAGAGGTTCACTCCATCGGCATCGGCATCCCCGGCATACTCGACCCCCGCACCGGCATCGTGCCCTTCTGCACCAACCTGGGCTGGCACCGCGTGCCCCTGATCGAGGAAATGCACAAGTACATCGACAAGCCCATCCTGGTGGACAACGACGCCACCGTCGCCGCGCTGGCCGAATCGGTCGCGGGCGCGTGCGCAGGCGTGAAGAACTCGGTCTTCCTGACGCTGGGCACCGGCGTGGGCGGCGGCATCGTGATCGACGGCAAGGTCTACTCCGGCCCCCACGGCGTCGCGTCCGAGCTGGGCCACATGATCGTGGTCGTGGACGGCGAGGAGTGCACCTGCGGCAACCATGGCTGCTGGGAGCGCTACGCCAGCGCCACCGCGCTCATCCGCCTGGGCCACGAGGCCGTCAAGCGCCATCCCGACAGCGCGATGGCCGCGCGCGGCGACGAGCTCAACGCCAAGGATGTCACTGACGCCGCCAGGGCAGGCGATCCGGCCGCCGTCGAGGCGTTCGACCGCTACACCTACTACCTGGCCGTGGGCATGGTCAACATCATCAACTTCTTCGACCCCGAGATCATCGCGGTCGGCGGCGGCGTGTCCGGCGCGGGCGAGTTCCTGCTGCAGCCGGTTCGCGAGAAGCTCAAGAAGCTGATCTTCTACAAGGACATGCCCTATGCCGAGGTCAAGCTGGCCACGATGGGCAACGACGCAGGCATCGTCGGCGCGGCCATGCTGGGCAAACTGTAACAAAGAGCATAAAGATGGAGCCGTCCCTCACAAATGGGGCGGCTCCTTTCAGCTTGTCAAAAAAGTTTTGACAAGCTGGTGGACGGGGAAGCAAGCTCCCCGCCAGGTGCCGCGCCTCAAATCTGCGATTTGAGCCGTCGGCAGTTTCGCCAAGGGCGAAACCTGAAAACCCAAGGGTTTTCAGCCTTCCTGCCACCCTCTCCAGTTTTGCTGAAATCTAAGAGATTTCAGCAAAACTGGAGAGG
>CAKUFI010000023.1 GCA_934647305.1 uncultured Clostridia bacterium
ATTAAGGCTCCCTTGAAAGGGGCGGCAGACAAACGATATACGGAAGCGATTCCCCGCAGGGAGGCGTTCAGACTGTCAAAAAAACTCGGGAGAGCTCGAGAGGGCCGCAGCCCTTTCGAACTTTCAATCGTGCCCAGCGGTATATACGGTGGGCACGGGGCGCTTTTTTCGCCGGAAAATCCCATTTTCCAGAGAAAAAATCGTTTTCTTGCAGGCTCCGCGCCCGAAAAATCTTTGATTTTTAGCGGAGACTGGTGAGGGTGGCAGTGGCGGGGGGAGCGTGCTTCCCCGTCCACCAGCTTGTCAAAACTTTTTTGACAAGCTGAAGCGCTTCCCCACGGGGAGTCGCTTCTGTGATTTCAACAGGATTTGACCTCGATCTGACGCAAATACTGCGCGGATTTGTCATAAGGGCGGCGAACGCCCGTCGATGCCATATAAAATTAACAGAAGAGGGCTGTTATTTCCTTCCCGAATATGTTATAACCACACTAGACAACATTCCATTTCAGCGGAGGATACGGCCATGAAGAGTATGATTTGCTGCCCAGGGGGGCGGGTGTGCGCGTCTGGCCGAACCGTTTGACAGAGCTCGTTCTGAAGCGATCAGAACGGGCTTGTTTTAGTTGGATGAATTCAAAGGGGAACGCGGCGTGGGGCCGCGGCAGTGCGATATGAGAGAGAAAAAAACGCTGGACATGTGCGAGGGGCCGCTTCTGGGGAGCGTGCTGCGCTTTTCATTGCCGCTGATGGCGACGGGCGTGCTCAGCCAGCTGTATAACTCGATGGACTCGGTCGTGGTCGGCCGGTGCGCGGGCGGCTCAGCGCTGGCGGCGGTGGGCGCGACGACGACACTGTGCTGGCTGATTACCGAGACGATACTGGGCCTGTCGGTAGGCACCAGCGTGCGGGTGGCCAACGCCTTTGGCGCTGGCCGGGGCGACGAGGTCTCGGACACGGTGCACACCTCGATCCTGCTGGGCCTTATATTGGGCGTGCTGGCGGCGATCGTCGGCTTTTTCGGCAGTCACACCTTCCTGGGCTGGATGAATACGCCCGAGGACATCATCGAGCAGTCCACGGCCTACATGCGCATCTACTTCCTGGGCCTGCCGGCCGCGGCGGTGTACATGTTCGCGTCGGCGGCGCTGCGGGCGACGGGGGAGACCAGGTATCCGCTGTTCGTGCTGATCGTGTCGGGCGTGGTGAACGTGGCGCTGAACTTCGTTTCGGTGGCGGCGCTGGGCATGGGCGTGCGGGGCGTGGCCTGGGCGACGGTCATTTCGCAGATCCTGTCGGTCGCAATGTTGCTTGCGTATATGTGCAGGCTGCCGGGCGGCGTGCGGGTGCGGCTGAAGGCGCTTCGCATCGACCGATCGGAGCTTGGCCAGCTGCTGCGCATCGGCGTACCGGCGGCGCTTCAGAGCGCGCTGTTCAGCATATCGAACGTCGTGATTCAGTCGGGCGTGAACTCGTTCGGCTCGGCGGCAGTGGCGGGCAACTCGGCGGCCAGCAACATCGAGAGCATGGTCTACCTGATCGTGGACTCGCTGGGCCAGGCGGCGACCATCTTTGCCGGGCAAAACATGGGCGCGAAGAAGTACGAGCGCCTGCCGAAGGTGCTGCATGCCTGCCTGATTCTGTCCACGCTGCTGATGGCGGCGGCGGGCGTGTTGTGCTGCCTGCTGCGCGAGCCGCTGGTGCGCATCTTCGCGACGGAGAGCGACGTGGTGCGCTTCGGCGCGGAGCGGCTGTTTATCCAGCTGAGCACATACACACTGGTGGGCGTGATGTGCGTGGTCAGCGGTCTGATTCGCGGGATGGGTTATTCGATCCTGCCCACGGTTGTGTCGCTGCTCGGCGTGTGCGCGCTGCGCGTGGCGTGGATGTACACGGCATTTGCGTGGAAGCCGACGTTTGTGGTATTGATGCTGTGCTATCCGTTCACCTGGCTGGTGACGAGCGCGGCGCATGTCATCTGCTATTTCATTGTGAAGAGAAGAATGCCCGTGGAGGGGTGCTGCGCATGAAGAAGAAAAGAGACGGTCTGTATATGGTCAACGGGCCGCTGATTCCGGGGATAATGACCTTTACCCTGCCGCTGATGCTCACCAGCATCCTGCAGCTGCTTTATAACGCGGCGGACATCATTGTCGTGGGCCGCTACGTCGGCTCTCAGGCGCTGGCGGCGGTGGGCGCGACGGCCTCGCTGATCAACCTGCTCATCACGGTGTTCCTGGGCCTGTCGGTGGGCGCGAGCGTGGCGGTGGCCAACGCCTACGGCGCGCAGGCGCACGACGAGGTGTCCGACACCGTGCATACCTCGATCGCCCTGAGCCTGATTTCGAGCGTGTTCGTGTGCGCGCTGGGCCTGCTCGCCTGCCGGCCGCTGCTGGAGATGATGGGCACGCCGGAGGACGTGATCGACCTGTCCGAGGTGTACATGCGCATCTATTTCCTGGGCGTGCCGGGCAACCTCCTGTACAACTTCGGCTCGGCCATCCTGCGCGCGGTGGGGGACACCAGGCGTCCGCTGGTCATTCTGACGATTGCGGGCCTGGTCAACGTATGCCTGAACCTGGTGTTCGTGATCGCGCTGGACATGAGCGTGGACGGCGTGGCCTGGGCGACCATCATTTCGCAGTATCTGTCGGCGGTGATGGTGACGATCTGCCTGCTCAGGAGCGAGGACTGCATTCGCCTGACCCTTCGGCGCATACGCATCCACTGGGCGCGGCTGAAGGAGATCGTGCGCGTGGGTCTGCCGGCCGGCTTTCAGGGCGCGCTGTTCGCGCTGTCCAACGTGCTGATTCAGTCGTCGCTGAATACCTTTGGCTCGGCCGCGGTGGCGGGCAGCTCGGCGGCGGGCAATATCGAGGGCTTTATCTACGTCATGATGAACGCCATGCATCAGGCGGCCATCACCTTCTGCGGCCAGAACATGGGCGCGAAGAACTACAAACGCATCCCGCACATCCTGCGCGCCTGCCTGCTGCTGACCTTCGGCATCTATGTGGTGGGCTGCGGGGCGGTGATCCTGTTCTGCGAGCCGCTGCTGCGCATCTACAACAGCGACCCCATGGTGCTGGAGTTTGGCCGGCGCAAGCAGATCATCATGATGGCGTTTTACTTCTTCTGCGGCGGCATGGACGTGGTGACCGGCCAGCTGCGCGGCATGGGCTACTCGCTCGGGCCGACGCTGGTGGTGCTCACCGGCGTGTGCGGATTGCGCATGGTCTGGCTGGCGACGGTGTTCGTCCGCTGGCACACCTTCGAAGTGCTGTTCTACTCGTATCCGGTCAGCTGGTTCGTGACCTTCGCGGCGCTGCTGGCCTGCTATTTCGCGGTGCGCAGGCGACTTCCGAAAGGAGATGCTTTGATTGAACAGACACAGTCATGAAATTGACATGTGCTCCGGCCCGCTTTTGTCTAAGATGATGGTTTTCGCCATCCCGGTGGTCATTACGAGCGTGCTGCAGATCATGTACAACGCGGCCGACATGATTGTCGTGGGCCGGTTCGCAAGCGACACGTCGCTGGCCTCGGTGGGCTCGACGGCGCAGCTGATCAACCTGCTGGTGGGCTTTTTCAACGGCATGGCGGTGGGCGCGAGCGTGGTCGCGGCGCGGTTGTACGGCGCGGGCGACCGGCAGGGCGTCAACGACAGCGTACACACGGCTGTTACCCTGAGCGTGGTGTGCGGCGTGGCGATCGGCATCGTCGGGCTGCTGGTTTCGGACTTCATGCTGGAGCTGATGGGCACGCCGGAGGACGTGATCGGCGGCGCGAGCGAGTACCTGCAGATCTACTTCGTGGGCACCCCCGCGCTGATCGTGTACAACTTCGCCGCGGCCATACTGCGCGCCGTGGGCGACACCAAACGGCCCATGTATTTTTTGATCGTCTCAGGTCTGGTCAACGTGGTGCTGAACCTCCTGTTCGTCATCGGGTTTAAGATGGACGTGGCGGGCGTGGCCTGGGCGACGACCATTTCCCAGTACCTGTCCGCCGCGATGATCATCCTGTGCATGATTCGCTCGGACAACTGCGTGCGCCTGGATCTTCGCCGCCTGCGCATCCGCAAAAAGTGGGCGAAGGAGATCATGCGCATCGGCCTGCCCAGCGGCATTCAGGCCTCGATGTTCAACATTTCGAACGTGCTCATCCAGTCGGGTATCAATTCCTTCGGCGCGGCGCACATCGCGGGCAGCTCGGCCGCAAGCAGCATCGAGGGCTTCATCAGTCTGGCCACCGCCGCGCTGTATCAGGTCAACCTGTCCTTCGTCGGCCAGAACATGGGCGCGAAGAAGTACGACCGCATCGAGAAGATCAACCGCATCGGCATTTTCCTGTCGCTGGTCATCTGGGTGGTGCTGGGCGGCGCGATCTTCCTGCTGCGCTATCCGCTGATGAGCATCTACACCGACGACCCGGCCTCCATCGAGGCGGGCGCGCAGAAGCTGGTCATCCTGATGGCGGGCTACTTCTTCGGCGGCACGATGAACTCCATGGTGGGCACGCTGCGCGGCATGGGCTACGCCGCCGTCCCCATGGCCAACTCGATCGTGGGCGCGTGCGTGTTCCGCGTGATCTGGATGTACACCTTCTTCGCCTGGAACCCCACCTGGTTTACGCTCTTCCTCAACTATCCCATCTCCTGGATGATCATCAGCATCGCCCATTTCGTCACCTATCAGATCGTCAAGAAGCGCGCCTTCAAGGCAGCAGGCTGAGGGGAGAACGTTCCCTTGCCCGGCGGCAGCAGGTGGCTGTCAGCACTGCCGACCCCTAACTCTTGTGGAGCAGCTCCCTCGAGCTTTTCGATCACGAAGAATCTGGAGGCTCTAATTTATGGCCGACAGATTCGTGTTCTATCCGGCGGTAGCCAGTGGAACCGGGCACTGCCCGGCCTCTCGAACGTTCCCTTGCCCGGCGGCAGCAGGTGGCTGTCAGCACTGCCGACCCGCAGTTCTTGTGGAGCAGTTCCCTCGAGCTTTTCGATCACGAAGAATCTGGAGGCTCTAATTTATGGCCGACAGATTCGTGTTCTATCCGGCGGTAGCCAGTGGAACCGGGCACTGCCCGGAAAGAAAGGAGTTTTTTACGTGCAGGATCAGTCCAACGAGCGCTTTGAGCGCATGACGACCAGGCCGGTGGGGCGGCTGATACTTCGCCTGGCCGTGCCCACGATCATCAGCATGCTGGTGACGTCGGTCTATAACATGGCGGACACCTACTTCGTCAGTCAGCTGGGCACCAGCGCGACCGGCGCGGTGGGCGTGGTGTTTCCGCTGATGGCGATGATACAGGCCATCGGCTTTACGCTGGGCATGGGCGCGGGCAACAACATTTCCCGCCGCCTGGGCGCGAGGGATACCGAGGGCGCGTCCCGGCTGGGCTCGACGGCGTTCTTCGGCGCACTGGCCTTCGGCGTGGTGCTGGCGGTGTTCGGCCTGCTGCTCAGGCGGCCGCTGGTGGACATGCTGGGCGCGACCGAGACCATTGCGCCCTATGCCGAGGACTATGCCTCCTATATCCTGATCGGCGCGCCGTACATGGCGGCCTCGTATGTGCTCAACAATATCCTGCGCGGGCAGGGCTGCGCGTTTTACGCCATGTTTGGCCTGACGGCGGGCGGCGTGCTCAACATCGCGCTGGATCCGCTGTTCATCTTTGCGCTGGGCATGGGCACGGGCGGCGCGGCGCTGGCCACCATCCTGAGCCAGCTGATCGGCTTTGTGATTCTGCTGTTCATGGTGCAGCGGCACGGCGAGGTGCGCATCCGCTTCTCGTTCATCGAGCGCAGCTGGCGCACCTGGCGCGACATCCTGTATACCGGCATGCCCTCCTTCTGGCGGCAGGGACTGGCTTCGATTGCCTCGATTCTGCTCAACGTCTGCGCCGCCCGCGCCACGATCGACCTGGCGCAGGCCGACGCGGCCATCGCGGCGATGTCGATCGTCTCGCGCATCTGCTGGTTCGCCATGGCTGCGCTGATCGGCTTTGGTCAGGGCTTCCAGCCGGTGTGCGGCTTCAACTACGGCGCGAAGCGCTATGACCGCGTGCGGCAGGCCTTCTGGTTCTGCGTCAAGGTGGCCTTTATCGCCCTGGCGATCATCGCCGCGGGACTGTGCGTGGCCGCCGAGCCGCTGCTCAGGCTGTTCCGCGCGGACGATCCTCAGGTCATCGAGATCGGCGCGCTGGCGCTTCGCCTGCAGGCGGGCGTGCTGCCCCTTCAGGCATGGGTCACGATGTGCAACATGGCCTATCAGACCATCGGCGACGGCCTGCGCGCGTCGGTGCTGGCGCTGGCGCGGCAGGGACTGTGCTTCATCCCGCTGATCCTGATCCTGACCGCCTGCTTCGGCATACTGGGCGTGCAGCTGGCGCAGCCCGCGGCCGACGTAATGACCTTTTTGATCGGCGTGCCGCTGGGCCTTCACCTGGTGCGCGACCTGAACCGCAAATACGAAAATGAATTGCACTCCGCGAAATGATGCAAACTAACGCGAAAAAGAATCAAATGATGCAGTAAACCTCTTCTGAAATGAAGTGCATCCACAAATACATGCATATTTTACGTCCGCGTGAACCGAAGTGTGTTGACATTCGGCCCATGCGGACGTAAAATAATTTCAGACTCTTTCATTCAATAGGAAAGCAGGTGTTTTATCATGTCTTATGTAAGCGAAGTACTTGAGCAGCTGGTTGCGAAGAATCCGGGCGAGTCGCTGTTTCATCAGGCGGCGACCGAGGTGCTGGCCACGATCGAGCCGGTCGTCAATTCCAACCCGGCGTATGAGAAAAACGGCGTGCTGGAGCGCCTGACCGAGCCCGACCGCGTGATCATGTTCCGCGTGCCGTGGGTGGACGATCAGGGCAAGGTGCGCGTGAACAAGGGCTACCGCGTGCAGTTCAACGACGCGATCGGCCCGTACAAGGGCGGTCTGCGGCTGCACCCGTCGGTCAACCTGGGCGTGGTGAAGTTCCTGGGCTTTGAGCAGGTGTTCAAGAACAGTCTGACCAGCCTGCCCATCGGCGGCGGCAAGGGCGGCTCCGACTTCGACCCCAAGGGCAAGAGCGACCGCGAGGTCATGGCCTTCTGCCAGAGCTTCATGACCGAGCTGTACAAGTACATCGGCAAGGACGTGGACGTACCCGCCGGCGACATCGGCGTGGGCGCGCGCGAAATCGGCTTCCTGTACGGCCAGTACAAGCGCATTACCGGCCTGTATGAGGGCGTGCTGACTGGCAAGGGCCTGACCTACGGCGGCTCGCTGGTGCGCACCCAGGCGACCGGCTACGGCCTGGTCTACCTGATGCAGGAGATGCTCGCGACCCGCGGCGAGTCCTTTGAAGGCAAGTGCGTCGTGGTGTCCGGCTCGGGCAACGTGGCCATCTACGCGGCCGAGAAGGCGGCGAGCCTGGGCGCGAAGGTGGTCGCGATGTGCGACAGCAACGGCTGGATTTACGATCCCGAGGGTGTCGACCTGGACGCGATCAAGCAGATCAAGGAGGTCGAGCGCAAGCGCATCAGCGAGTACAAGAACTATCGCCCGAACAGCGAGTACCACACCGACGGCGTGATCTGGGATGTGCCCTGCGACGTTGCGCTGCCCTGCGCCACGCAGAATGAGCTCAACGGCGAACAGGCCGCCACGCTGGTTAAGAACGGCGTTCTCGCGGTGGGCGAGGGCGCAAACATGCCCTCCACGCCTGAGGCCATCGAGATCTTCCAGAAGAACGGCGTGCTCTTCGCCCCGGCCAAGGCGGCGAACGCGGGCGGCGTGGCCACCTCCGCGCTGGAGATGAGCCAGAACAGCCTGCGCCTGAGCTGGAGCTTCGAGGAGGTCGACCAGCGCTTGCACGGCATTATGGTCAACATCTTCCGCCAGATGTCCTCCGCGGCCGAGCAGTACGGCGTGCCGGGCGACTATGTGGCGGGCGCGAACATCGCCGGCTTCAAGAAGGTTGCCGACGCCATGCTCGCTCAGGGCATCGTCTAAGCAGGCTGAGCCTGCACCCGGTTGCTGCCGCGGGTTCTATCGACGACCCTGAGGGCCATAAATTGAAGCCCTCAGGGTCTATGAATCGGCGAAATTCTTCGCCGATTGATAGTCGGCGCTGCCGACATGGGCTACCGCCGGGTCGAATGGTTCGACTGCCACTTGCTGCCGCGGGTTCTAACACGAATTCGGGAAGCATAGATTGAAGTTCCCGAATTCTTCGCGGTCGGAGGACTCAGAGATGCTCCCACACAAGGGCTGCGAATCCCTCAGTCCACTTCGTGGACAGCAAACGGGTTCGGGCACTGCCCGGTCAAAAAGGCGGCCTCCCCAGCGTTCCCAACAGGAGGTTGATTGAATGAAGCGCGTGTTGGTTTTGGGCTGCCCGGGCAGCGGGAAGAGTACGCTGAGCAAGGCACTGGCAAAGAAGCTGGGCCTGCCGCTGGTACACCTGGACAAGCTGAACTGGCGGGAGGGCTGGCAGAGCGTCTCGCGGGAGGAGTTTGACCGGCTGCTGGCCGCGGAGATTTCGAAGGACGAGTGGATTATCGACGGCAACTATTCCCGCACGATCGGCATGCGGCTCGCCCGCTGCGACACGGCGGTCTACCTGGACTACCCGCGCCTTACGTGCCTTCTGGGCGTGTTCAGGCGCGTGCTTTCCGGCCGGGGGCGCACTCGATCGGACATGGGCGCGGGCTGCCCGGAGCGGCTGGACTGGGAATTCGTGCGCTACGTCTGGGACTTCCGGCGCACGCAGCGCGGCAAGATCCTCTCGCTTCTGCATGAGGCGCAGGGCGTGGACGTGCAGGTCTTTCGCACCAGACGGGCGGCCGCGCGCTTTCTCGAGCAGGCATAGGGGAATGAAACCGCCGTGTCAGGAAAATAACTTGACAAGGCCCACGGTTTACTGGTAGAATAAGAGGCAAGAGATTGATTGAGGCGGCTCGCAGCACTTGCGCGCCGCCTTGCGTATGTAAAAAGCAGGGAGGGATTGTCATGCAGACGGACGTGGTGATCGTGGGCGCGGGCCCGGCGGGAATCTTTACCGCCATCGAGATGATTCGAAAGGGAAGTAAACAGAAGATTGTCATCGTGGAGAAGGGACAGCCGATTGAGAAGCGCTTCTGTCCCAAGGCCAAGACGCACAAGTGCGTGGGCTGCAAGCCCTATTGCCATATCACCACCGGCTTTTCGGGCGCGGGCGCATTTTCGGACGGCAAGCTGTCGCTGAGCTATGAGGTGGGCGGCGACCTGCCCCAGCTTATCGGCGAGGACGTGGCCCAGGAGACCATCCACTACGCCGACGGCATCTACCTGGAGTTCGGCGCCGATCCGCACGTCGAGGGCGTGGGCAACACCGAGGCAGTCAAGGAAATCCGCGCCCGGGCCATCCGCGCGGGCCTGAAGCTGGTGGACTGCCCGATTCGCCACCTGGGCACCGAAAAGGCGCAGGAGATCTACCTGGCCATCGAGCATTACCTGATCGAGCACGGCGTGGAGCTGCTGTTCGGCTATGAGTGCAGCAACCTGATCCTCGAAAACGGCGAGTGCAAGGGCGTGTACATCGAGAAGGGAACCGATTGCCAGGAAATTCACGCCCGGCACACCATCATCGCCACCGGCCGCCGCGGCGCGGACTGGCTGGAGCGCATCTGCGCCGAGCACGCCATCGCACATCAGCCGGGCACGGTCGACATCGGCGTGCGCGTCGAGGTGCGCAACGAGATCATGGAGAAGGTCAACGAGGTGCTCTATGAGTCCAAGCTCATCGGCTACCCCAAGCCCTTCAAGAACAAGGTGCGCACCTTCTGCCAGAATCCGGGCGGCTTCGTCAGCCAGGAAAACTACGACAATGACCTGGCCGTGGTCAACGGACACTCCTACAAGGAGCTCAAGTCCAACAACACCAACCTGGCCATCCTCTGCTCGCACAACTTCAACGTGCCCTTCAACCAGCCCATCGAGTACGCCCAGAAGGTGGGCGAGCTGACCAACATGCTGGGCGCGGGGCACATCCTGGTGCAGCGCTACGGCGACATACTGGACGGCAAGCGCACCTGGCAGAAGGAGCTGGTGCACTCCAACGTCAAGCCTACGCTGCCCGACGCGGTCGCGGGCGACATCACCGCCGCCATGCCCTACCGCGCCATGCTCAACATCATCAACTTTATCCAGGCCATGGACGAGGTGGTGCCGGGCTTTGCCGCCTACGAAACCCTGCTCTACTCGCCTGAGCTCAAGTTCTACTCCAACCGCGTCAAGATGGACGAGCGCTTCACCACCAATGTGAAGGGCCTGCACTGCCTGGGCGACTCCAGCGGCTGGACGCGCGGCCTGATGATGGCCTCCGTCATGGGCGTGCTCATGGGGCGCGTGCTGGCCGGGGAAGAGGCGTAACAACAGCATATCGAGGGCGCTCGTCCGTGAGGAACGTCCACTTAGGGATTTCAAGAAATTGAGTTTTTAAGGCGTTTCCCGAACGGCAAAAAACAGAACCACCGATGGAAAAGCAGAATTGCTAATTTATCGGTGGTTCTGTTTTTGTGAAATATGGGTAAGCACGGAAGAAAATATTCCTCCGTGCCTTTTCTATACCCACCCTACATTCTGTGCTTGCATGTTTATTACACGGCTACACCGCGTTCCGAGAATCCTCCTACGCTGCTTTTCATGGAATTTTCAAGGAACAGTCAGCTTTCGCTGTGATTCTATTTTAAGAAAACTGCACTATGAATGGAACGTACCATTGGGAACATCACTAACACCAATGGGAACACGGCCTATAACTTTGCCTGGAAGTGCTCCAAGTCTTCAATCAGATGCTGTATGTTTTCTTTCAGATGGGCAGCATCCAGAATGTCGTGGCACTTACCCAGAATCAGGTAATCCAGAGATGTCCCAAATATCTCAGAAATCTGAATCATCAGATCGACAGAGTAGCCCTTTTTACCGGATTCAATGTGGCTGATGTACGTATGCGCTTCATTTCGATGAAACGATCACCCCGCGCCGTTTTCGCACGACTGTCGCTACGGATATTTCGGCAACGACGCATGACTTGAAGCTGGTGCAACGGATGCTTGGCCATTCGACCCCACAGATGACGCTGAAGCACTACGATAAGGGGCGCGGCACGGCTGCTGACGCGGCCCAGGCCATCTCAAAGTGCTATGGTTTTGACAGTGTAACTGACGGCCCGGCTGACGCGCATATAATGTAGGAATTTCTCGAAACTGACGGATTTTTGACGGAAGCAGGGATGAGGCTCGTAATTTGCAGGCTGATCACCTGAGTCCTGCAAAAAGAGCCTGGAAACACGAAAAAGGCCAGTCATTTCTGACTGGTCTGTGGAGCTGATGACCAGATTTGAACTGGTGACCTCATCCTTACCAAGGATGCGCTCTACCGACTGAGCTACATCAGCAACTGTTTCCTCGCGGGAACAAATACAATTATACTACAAACGCCCGGAAAAATCAACCCCTATTTTCCATTTCCATGTAAAAAAACGCACATCATTCGCCGCGTCTTCCCAAGGCGCGCGGCATGTGGTACAATGGGTGGGAACAAAAGCGGATACAAGGAGCGTTTCTTATGCATATTCCTGAATTGCTGGCCCCAGCGGGGGGCATGCCGCAGCTGAAAACCGCCGTGCGCTACGGTGCGAACGCGGTGTACCTGGGCCTGACGCGCTACGGGCTGCGCGCCCACGCCGGAAACTTTACGCCCGAGCAGCTGCGCGAGGCGGTCGAATACGCCCATGCGCGCGGCGTGAAAGTCTATGTGACGCTGAATATCTTCGCCTATGAAGAGGACGTGCCCGCGATGGTGGAGGCGGCCAGGCTGGCGCAGGAGGCCTCTGCGGACGGCGTGATCATGGCCGATCCGGGCGCGGTGGACGAGGTGCTGCATCGGGTTCCCGGCCTGCCGGTGCACCTGTCCACCCAGGCGAACACGATGAACAGCGCCTCGGCCCGGTTCTGGCATCGCTGCGGGGTGGAGCGTATCGTGCTCGCGCGCGAGCTGTCCCTTGCGCAGATCAGGGCACTGCGGGAGAATACGCCCGGTTCGGTCGAGCTCGAGGTGTTCGTCCACGGTGCGGTGTGCATGGCCTATTCGGGCCGCTGCGCGCTGAGCAGGTACCTTTCCGGGCGGGACGCGAACCGCGGCGACTGTGCCCAGCCCTGCCGCTGGAAGTACACGCTCGAGGAGGAGAAGCGCCCGGGCCTGTATCTGCCGATTGAGGACGTCGAGGGCGGCACGCGGATACTCAGCGCCTGCGACATGAACCTGGTGCGCCTGCTGCCCGCGCTGTGCGAGGCGGGGGTCGATTCGCTCAAGATCGAGGGGCGCATGAAGAACGAGTACTACATCGCGACCGTCGTGGGGGCGTATCGCCGGGGACTGGACGCGCTGGCCGAGGGGCGCTTCACGCCGGAGCTGGCCGATGCGCTGGACGCGGAGCTGCGCACCATCTCGCACCGCCCCTACGACACCGGTTTCCTGTTGGGCAGGCCCCAGTTTCCAGGCGATGACGCGCTCAAGCAGACCCGGGAGCTGGCCGCGCGGGTGCTGGAATGGGAAGGCGGCGAGGCGCTCGTCCAGATGAAAAACAAGCTGATCGTCGGGGACGCGCTCGAGCTGCTCACCCCCGAGGGCGTGTTCCCGTTCACGCTGACCGAAATCCGCACCGAGGCGGGGGAGCGCGTTCCCGAGTGCGGCCGGCCGGACAGCATCCTGCGCATTCCGCTGCTGCACCCCGCTCAGCCAGGCGACCTGCTGCGCGGCCTGTGCCGGAATCACCCGGCTGCGCCCGAAAACCGCCTGTAACCCGCCAGAATGCGCATGCGGGCGAGAGCTCCCCTTTCAGGAGGGCATTGGCTGCGTCCAGTGTACCTTCCCTGAAAGATGAGGTACCCGCAACATAGATGGAGGGGCATACCACGAAGAATCCAGGGTTCCAATCTATGCTTCCCGGATTCGTGTCAGTATCGGCGGTAGCAGGTGGGTGCAGGCACGGCCTGCACCGAGTCTTCCGCAGGCGAAGAATCTGGCGGCTCTAATTTATGGCCGACAGATTCGTCGATAGAACCCGCGGCAGCAACCGGAACCGGGCACTGCCCGGCAAAGAATCCGGGGCCTTGAATGTATGGGCCCCGGATTCATGCTAGTATCGGCGGCAGCCAGTGCGTGCAGGCTCAGCCTGCCGGCAGCCAGTGGCATCGGCCCTGCTGACCACAAAGAATCCGGGAAGTCCAATCTATGCTTCCCGGATTCGTGTCAGTATCGGCGGCAGCAAGTGGCTGTCGGCCCTGCCGACCGGCGGCAGCAAGTGGCTGTCGGCCCTGCCGACCGGCGGCAGCAAGTGGCACCGGGCTCTGCCCGGTTATTTGCCGATGAAGCGGTCGTACTGGGCCTGCTTGATGGCGAGAACCTTCTTTTCGCCGAGCTTCTCGCACTGCGCAAGGTACTCGTCCCAGGTCGCGTCGATGTCCTGCTGGCCGCAGATCCAGCGGGCGATGGAGTCCTTGATGTAGGTGTCGAGGTCGGTCTGATAGAGCGCGAGCTCCTCAGTTTCCTCGGCGGTGGCGATGATGCCGCTGGGGAAGTTGTTGACCAGGTAGGGGGCGATCGCGTCGTCCACCTTCAGGCGCTGGCCCTCGGCGGTCACGCCGTAGTCGGCCTCGTTATACTCGAGGTTGTCATCGGGGAAGAGCATGGGCAGACCCTGGAAGTGGTGATCGGTGAACCACTGGGCGATGCTGTCGAAACCGTCCGGAACGGTCTTGCGGTAGTGCACGCCGTCCTCGGAGTAGGCCACGCCGATGCCTTCAGGGCCGGCATTGATCTGCTCGGAGATCTTGCGATCGTAGCAGTAGTCCACCCAGCGGGCCATGACCTCGGGATGCTCGCACTTGGTGGTCAGGTACAAGGAGCGGTTCACATAGAAGCCGGAGTCGTCGCCCAGGTAGTAGGCGTTGCCGTCACTGCCCTTGAGCGGGGACAGCACGTCATAATTGGCCAGGCCGTTCTCCTCGCCGAAGATGTTGCCGATGCGCCAGCCGTGCACGAAGCCGTACAGGTTGCCCTCGGTCTTGCACTTGGCCATGAACATTTCGCGGCTCTGAGTGAACTGCTCGATGTCCATCAGGCCCTCCTGATACAGGGAGGCCAGCCACTTGGTGGCGTCCTTGAAGGCTTCGGTCATGCGGTTGTCCAGCACGGTGCCGTCCTCCTGGATGGTGAAGCCGTACATGCCGTTTTCAAAGCCGGCAAAGTTGTACAGGCCCACCTGCATGCCGTCTCCCCACAGCGGATCGACGCAGAAGGGAATCTCGTCGGCCTCGCCGTTGCCGTTGAGGTCGGTCGCCTTGATCTTGCGCAGCGCCTCGACGAACGCCTCGCGGGTGGTGGGCATCTCAAGGCCGAGCTGGCTGAGCCAGGTCTTGTTGTAGAACATGCCGCCCATGTTGTTCTTGTACTGGATGCCGGTGGTGGAGAAGGCGTAGATGTTGCCGTCCGGGCTGGTCATCTTGGCCTTGACCTCGTCCAGAATGCCCTTCTCGGTCAGGTACGTGTTGAAGTTGACACAGTACTTGTCGATCAGGTCGTTCAGGGGCAGGATGTAGCCCATCGGGCCGTAGGTGTTGATGTCGTCGGCGGAGACGGTGCCCGGGCCGAAGACCTCGGGCAGGTCCTCGGAGGCCCACATCAGCGCGATCTTCTCGGCCTGGCCGTCGGGGGAGATGCAGTTCCAGTTGATGTGCACGTTGGTGGCTTCCTCGATCTTCTGGATCATCGGGAAGTTGTTGGGGTCGGCCGCGGTGGTGGAGGCGAGCACTTCGACTTCGATCTTCTCATTGACGATGGGCAGACCGGTCTCGTTGAAGTTGTCGTCCGCAAAGGCGGCGGTGGCCAGCAGCAGGATGACTGCCAGCGCGAGGGCGAGGGTTCTCTTCATAGCGTGAAGACCTCCTTTTTATTTGTTTAACGGCTCCAGGCCGCCAAACTTCGATGAAAAATGGGATGCGGTCATCCCTTGACCGAGCCGATCATGACGCCCTTGACGAAGTGCTTCTGCACCAGCGGATACAGGATCATCATCGGCAGACTGGATACGACGATCAGCGCGTACTTGAGCGTCTCCTTCATGTTCATGAGGGCCGCGGCCGCCTCGCCGTCCATGTCGTCGGCGGAAACCGAGTTCTCGATCAGGATCTCGCGCAGCACCAGCTGAAGCGGATGCAGCGTGCGCTTGGTCAGGAACATCAGGGCGTTGAAGTAGTCGTTCCAGTGGCCCACGGCGTAGAACAGGGTCAGCACCGCGATCAGCGTGCCCGACAGCGGCACGACCACCTTCACGAAGAACTGCAGCCGGTTGCAGCCGTCGATCGACGCGGCCTCGTACAGCTCGTGCGGAATGTTGCTCTTGAGGAAGGTGCGGGTGATAATCAGGTTGTACGCGCTCACTGCGCCGGGCAGGATCATGACCCAGACCGTGTTCAGAATCCCCAGGCCGCGAATCACGAAGTAATACGGGATCAGGCCGCCGCCGAAGAACATCGTGAAGGTGATTATCAGCGAGAAGAAGTTGCGGCCGGGCACCTTGACAGAGAGCGCGTAGCCCGCCGTCATGGTCATGGTCAGGTTGAGCAGCGTGGCGGCGACCGTGTAGAACACGGTGTTGCGGTAGCCGGTCAGTATGCGGGCGTTGGTCAGCACGCGCTGATAGCCCAGCAGCTGCAGCCCGCGCGGGTACAGCAGCACCTTGCCCGTGTTGACCAGCGTCACGTCGCTGATCGAGGCGATCAGCACGAAGTAGATCGGGTAGGCCACGATCAGGAGCAGTATGGCCAGCACGACCGTGCAGACGATGTAGAACGCCCGGTCGCCGGGCAGATCGTGAATGTGCGATTTAGACATGTCTTCGGTTCCTCCTTGCGGCAAATCATGTCGGTTTTGCATACGAGCAAGAACTGTGCTTGCTCAGCGGAGCTTCCCAGCACCGCCTCCGGGCTCAGCCCCATTCCTTCGTTATTCTTATGGGGTACTTTCCCGAGGCTTTGACCTGCGAAGAATCTGGAGGCTTTAATGTATGGCTGACAGATTCGCTTGGCCGGCGCCAGCACCGCCTCCAGGCTCAGCCTGGCTAGGGTGTATCTGAAAAATTCCCTGAGACTCCATCGCGGCGTCTTTTCCGCCATTTCCGCGTCGGAAAACCTCGATTTAGCCCCGCTAAACCTTCGGTTTCCCTCCTTAAACTGACGAAAAATCCGCGCGTGCTGCCGCCTCTTCCTTTTTTAGATACACCCTAGAAAAGGCTCGTTTCGGACACCTTGCGGGAGATCGCGTTAACGATGACCAGGAAGGTGAAATTGACCAGGGAATTGAACAGGCCGACTGCCGAGGAGAAGCTGTACTGGGATTTGACCAGGCCCTGCTTGTAGACATAGGTGGAGATGACCTCGGACATGGAGCTGTTGAGCGAGTTCTGCATGAGGTAGATTTTTTCATAGCCGACGGACAGGATCGATCCGGTGTTCATGATCAGCAGGGTGATGATCGTGGGCGCGATGCCGGGGATGTCGACGTGCCAGATGCGCCTGATGACCGATGCGCCGTCGACGATCGCGGCCTCGTGCAGCTCAGGATTGATGCCGGCCAGCGCGCCGATGTAGATGATCGCACCCCAGCCGAAGTTCTGCCAGATGCCCGACCAGACGTAGATCGAATAGAACATGCCCGGCTCGGCTAGGAAATGCACGGGCTGGCCGCCGAAGAGCTTGATGATCTCGTTGAACACGCCGCTGCTGGGCGAGGTGAACAGCTTGAGCATGCCTACGATGACCACCGTGGAGATGAAGTGCGGCGCGAAGGAGACGGTCTGCACGCACTTTTTAAACCAGAGCGTCTTCTGATAGTTTAGCATGATCGCGAAGAGTATGGGCAGCGGAAAGCCCGCCACCAGCGAGTACAGGCTGATGAAGAAGGTATTGCGCAGGATTTCCCAGAAGTAGGGGTTCTCAAAGAAGCGCACGAAGTGCTTGAAGCCCACCCACGGGCTGCCCAGTATGCCCTTGACAGGCGTGAAGTCTTTGAACGCGATCTGCGCGCCGTACATCGGGGCATAGCAAAAGATGACAAAGTAGGCCAGCGTGGGCAAGAGCAGCAGGTAGACCTGGTACTCCTGCACGATGGTCTTCAGGGTTCTGGAAAACGCGCTCTTTTTCCCGCGCGCCCCGTTTGCGGTTGCCTGACTCAAATGGATCGCTCCTCTCCGTTGCGTGTCCGGCGAAACAACGCGCCGGCGACAGTCTGGTTATACCATAGATCGCCCGCGCGTGTAAATCTCCAATTTTCCAAGAAAAGTGTAGATGCCCGAAAAGCCCGAAATTCAGGCAAACTCGGCGCACAGAAAAAATATGCGCTTACATGAAATTCGAACAGAAGCCATGAATCGACTATTGCCTGAAGGGGAAAAATCTGGTATGCTAGATGACGTGAAGCTTTGTGTGGAAAGGAAGTATACGACATGAAAAGACAAAGAAAAAAGCTCGGGCTGAGCGAATGGGCCGGGCGAATACTGTTCGTCTCGCTGGCGCTGTCGGTGGTCTTCTCGGTGGTGCGCCTGATCCAGGCCCCCAGCGCGATCCCGGAGGGCAAGCCCTTCCAGAAGGTCAAGAGCGACTACATGCTCATGGTGCTGCAGTGCACGCTGGGCCTGATCGTCATGCTGCTGCCCTCGGCCATCTCCAGAAGGTGGAACCTGAGCATACCCAACTTTATCTACGTGCTGTACTACGTGTTTTTGTACTGCGCGGTGTTCCTGGGCGAGGTGTTTTCCTTCTATTACATCGTGCCGCACTGGGACACCATACTGCATTCCTTCTCCGGCGCGATGCTGGGGGCGCTGGGCTTCATACTGGTCGACCTGCTCAACCGGGCTGAGAACGTCAAGGTCTCGCTCAGTCCGCTGTTCGTGTCGCTGTTCGCGTTCTGCTTTGCTCTGGCCTGCGGCGCGGTGTGGGAAATCTACGAGTACACCTGCGACTGCCTGATGGGCCTGAACATGCAGAAATACGCCACCGAGCAGGGCGTGCTGCTGGTGGGCCAGGCTGCGCTGCGCGATACGATGAAGGACATCATCTTCGACGCGCTGGCCGCCCTCGCCGTGTCCGCCGCGGGCTTCTTCGCCATCCGCAAGCAGAAAGCGGGGCGCGCAGACGCCGCCTGAAAACCGGGCAGTGCCCGGCTCCACCTGCTGCCGGCAGGCAGGGCCTGCACCCACTTGCTGCCGCGGGATCTGGCGACGGAATTGGGAATCATGGATTCAAGTTCCCGAATTCTCCGTGGATTGACGGTCGGCGTTGCCGACTCGAACAGTGCAAATATACAGCGTGAACACGGGGCGGTTTTTGTAAATCCCATTTTCCAGAGAAAAACGTTCCCTTGCAGGCTCCGCGCCCGAAAAATCTTCGATTTTTAGCGGAGACTGGTGAGGGTGGCAGTGGCGGGGGAGCGTGCTTCCCCTTCCACCAGCTTGTCAAAACTTTTTTTGACAAGCTGAACGGGCCCTCCCTCCGAAAAACACTCGGGGAGAGGGCCTTTGCGTCAGCCTTGCAGGGCGTCGAGCAGCGCCCGACAGCCCTCAAGAATCTCACGATAGGTGGTCTCGAAGTCGCCGGTGTACCAGGGATCGGCAATGTCGCGCGGGGAAGCGGTGTAGTCGAGCAGGCGGCGATACTTGGGCGAGTCGCCCAGCAGGCGGCGGGCGTTTTGCAGATTGCGCGCCTCCATGCCGATCAGCAGGTCGTATTCGTGCAGGTCGCCGGGTGTGAGCTGCCTCGCGGCGTGGCGCGCGTGGGGGATGCCGTGCAGGTCGAGCGTGCGCCGGGCCGGCGGATAGAGCGGGTTGCCCTCCTCCTCGTCGCTGGTGGCGGCGGAGGCGATCTGGTAACGGCCGCTCAGGCCGCGCTTTTCGACCAGATCCTTCATGATAAACTCGGCCATCGGCGAACGGCAGATGTTGCCCAGGCAAAAGAACAGGATTCGCGTCATGAGTATTCCTCCCGTGCGCGTGATGAGCACATTCTAGCATACCGGATGCGGGCCTGTCAAGCGGGAAAAGGCGTTGCGTGCGGGGAAAAACTGTGATATACTGAATACAAAAGGGCACTAAAGAAGGCCGTGAAAGGGAGAATCGACATGAGAGAATACGACGTGCACTCGCCGCTCGTGCGCCTGCTGGGCCGAATGGACGAGTCGCAGAACCACGTGTGCATGGACTGGACAGGCAGCGGGTTTGAGGTACTGTTTCAAGGAACCGAGCTTTGGGCGGAGGTTGAGGCGACGGCGGCGCAGCCAGGCATGTGGCTTTGCGGCCTGGTCGACGGCTACCCGGTGACGCGCTTTCTCGCGCCCTGCGAGCGGCGCTGGGTGCCGCTGGTGCACGGCATGAGCGCCGACCATACGCGCATGGTGTCGCTGGTCAAGGAGACACAGGCCATGCCCGGCGCGCCCGAGGCCACAGTGCGCCTGCACGCCATCCGCTGCGACGGGGAACTGCTGCCCCTGCCCGCGCCGAAAAAGCGCATCGAGTTCATCGGCGACAGCCTGACCAGCGCCGAGGGCTCGCTCGCCCCGATGGGCAACGACGAATGGCTCAGCATGTGGTTCAGCGCCTGTGCCAACTACTCCCACTATGCCTGCCGCGAGCTGAACGCGGAGCGCCGGGTGCTGTCGCAGAGCGGCTACGGCGTGTGCTGGGACTATCAGGGTCACCGCGAAGGCAATATGGCGGATGACTACCGGAAGATCGCGGGTGTGCTCAAGGGCGAGGCGGCCGAGGCGCGCGGGTGCCAGAAGGACTACGACTTTTCCGCCTGGCCGGCCGACGCGGTCTGCATTCGCCTGCTCAGCAATGACGTGGGCGGCATGCGGCGCATGGAGCGCGTGGATGAGCTGTCCGGCGAGCTGGTCGAGGGCGCGGCAAGGTTTATTTGTACGGTGCGCGAGTGTAACCCCGCGGCAAAGATCGTCTGGCTGCTGCCCTCGTCAACCACCCTCCCGCAGCTCGGCGTCCGCGCGGTCGATCGGGCCCGCGACGAGGGCGTGCGCGAGGTCTACGCCTTCTCCCTGCCCGACTACGGCCCGCAGGACATGGGCGCGCGCAATCACCCCAACGCCGCCTACAACGAGCGCGCCGGGCACGCCCTGGCCGAGTACCTGAAGATACTCCTCTAAAGAGAAAGCCTCCCTTCGGAAACGTCCGAAGGGAGGCCTGGTCTATGGGGGAATCAGCTGAGCACCTGAATACTCCAGCAGGCAAAGCCGAAGGGCGGCAGGAGGCACTGCAGGTCGGACTCGCCTTCCTCAATGGCGATCTCGCGCGTCTCGGTCACGCCCAGCTCGCGGCAGACCGGGCCGGTGACGGCGTTGTTCTGCGCCGCGTCGACCTGGCGGATGACCACCTCGGCCCGGCTGCCCTCCAGCGCGGAGAGATGGCAGTTGACCGTCAGCGGCTCATCCGCAGGATTGGTCACGATCAGATACAGGCGCTTCGTGTCGCCGGTGGCGCGGGCGCGGAAGAGCGGCTGCGAGCAGAAGGGCGCGGCCTCGCGGCGAAGCAGCTTGCCGGTCTCCTGGTCATAGATATAGCGCTGGCACTCCAGGCGCAGCTCGTTTTCGAGCATGCCGAAGAGCATGTGCACCGCCTGGCCGTTGGGCGTGGGGGCGTAGGTGTCGTCCGGCAGGCGCACGTACTGCGTGTAGCTCATCTGCCGGTTCGGGTTGTGGAAGGTGCACCAGGGGAAGACGTACATGCCGGGCAGGTCGGCCCCGCGCAGCATGCCGGTGAGCGTCTCGCAGGCGTTCTGCAGGCTGTCGGTCAGCACGCCGGTGGCGGCGCAGGTGCCGTATTCGTCGAAGAACACGGGTGCGTCGGGCAGGTTGTACTTGGCCACGTCCGACTTGTGAATGCTGTAGAGCTGCTGCAGGCAGTCCACGTCGTGGTTGTAGCTGTGGAAGGAATAGAAGTCGATGCGCCTGTCGGGACAGGTATCCTCGGCGAGCGCCTTCATGTACTCGTGCCACAGGCCGCGGGTGGCGTAGCTGCCGGTCATCGCGGTGCCGCCTACCTTCAGGCTCCAGCCGCGCCGGGCGTTCAGGCGGTTGACCGCGCGGCAGACCGCGTTGTACAGCGACATGTACTCCTCCACGGTCAGGCCGCCGAAGCCCCCGATCTCGCTCTCGTTGGAGACCTCAATCCAGGCGATGTTCTCGCACAGGTCGCGGCAATGCTCGATGACCTTCTCGCAGACCTCTTCATACTTCTCATAGGACAGGACGCCGTCGGCGGTCTCGCGCTCGAAGCGGCGGATGTTCAACATCGCCTCGTCGGCCATCGCGCAGTAGGAGGTCAGGTAGTCCTCAAACAGCGTGTCGGAGGGGTGGGTGTTCGGCCAGTCGTAGGGGTAATAGCGCTTTTCGCCCAGTCTGTCCACGCCGATGCGGTAGTTCCAGTCGTAGCTGTCGTCCTCGATGTTCCAGATTTCGTCCAGCGTCACCCAGACGCGGATCATCTTCACGCGGCCGTTCTGGCGCTGCCAGTGCGCGGGGAAGTCGGCCGGCGGCGTGTAGCGCAGGGTGGAGTTCTGATACTGCTCGATGCGGGGCCAGGGGCGGATGATCTGATCGGAGTGTACGGTAAATTCCATCGTCTGCATATCGTGCGATCCTTTCTGCCGCGGCGGGGCGCGTCTGTTAAGGTACGCCGCGTGTTTTCATAAACTATTATACCGCACAAGGAAGATTACGTCAAGCACATTCCGCACCCGTGACATGATTTTTTAATACTCCGCGAAGAAATCGCAAAAAAGGACTCCCGCCGAAGACCGACGGGAGTGAATTGGCTCGTTCGAGGATGCCTGAAACCGCGATGCATTCGGGGGAATACGCTGCTTTTTCCTCTGGGTTGCGCGGATCAGAGTGCTTTTCGTGAGGGGTTTGGGGAGAGGCTTTTCTCAGAAAAGCCTCTCCCCAACGTAGCCTAGAACAGCGACATGACCAGCACAACCAGGATCACCAGCGGGAGCACGTAGGTCATGTAGGGGCGCATCCAGCGGGGCACCTTCAGGCCGTTGCCGGCGTTGACCTCGGCGAAGTAGTTGTCCCAGCCCCAGCCGAGGCGGCGCGTGCAGAACAGCACGTACACCAGACTGCCGACGGGCAGGGCCAGGTTGGAGACCAGGAAGTCCTCGAAGTCGCCGAAATTGCGGCCCAGGAAGATTTTCTGCGCAAAGAAGCCGCCCTCGTTGCTGAAGATGAAGGGCAGGGTGAGCAGACTGATGCCCACGATGTTGATCAGGGCGATCTGCCAGCGCTTGAGATGCGTCCACTCCAGCCAGAAGGACATGATGTTCTCGAACACGGCGATGACCGTGGAGAAGGCCGCGAACACCATGAACAGGAAGAACAGCGTGCCGATCAGGCGGCCTGCTCCCATGTTGTTGAAGATCGAGGAGAGCGTGGAGAAGAGGAAGTACGCGCCCGCCTCGCTGGCCGGAATGCCCTGCGCGCCGGTGTTGAAGGTGAAGTAGGCCGGGAAGATGACCAGGCCGCTCATCAGCGCCACGAAGGTATCCAGGCACACGATGGTGACCGACTCGCCCAGCAGGCTGCGGTCCTTGTCGATGTAGCTGCCGAAGATGGCGATCGAACCGATGCCCAGCGACAGCGTGAAGAACGCCTGGCTCATCGCGCCGGAAATGACCGTGCCCAGGCCGTAGTTCTCAATCGAACGAACCGAGGGAATCAGGTAGAACTTCAGGCCCTCGCCCGCGCCGGAGAGCGTGCAGGAATACACGCCCAGGCCCAGTATCAGCACCAGCAGCGCCACCATCATGACCTTGGTGATCTTTTCCACACCCTTCTGCAGGCCCATGGCGCACACGCCGAAGCACAGCAGCACCACCAGGAAGGTCAGCACGATGTTCAGGCCGGGATTGGAGACCATGCTCACGAACACATTGCCCAGCTGCTCGGCCGTGTTCATCTCAATGATCGAGCCGGTCAGGTACTTCCAGAAGTACATCAGGAACCAGCCCGAAATGCTGGTGTAGAACATCATCAGCAGGTAGTTGCCCGTCACGCCCAGGTACTTCATCAGGTGCCACTTCTGGCCCTTCTTTTCCAGCACGTCGAACGAGTTGGCGATGCTGCGGCGGCTGCCGCGGCCCACGGCCAGCTCAACCGTCATCACCGGCAGGCCCAGCAGCAGCAGGAAAATCAGGTAGAACAGCAGAAACAGGCCGCCGCCGTACGCGCCGCACCAGATGGGGAAGCGGTAGACGTTGCCCAGGCCGATCGCGCAGCCAGCGGAAATCAGGATGAAGCCCAGTCGAGAGGAAAATTTTTCGCGTTCCATTGTAACAAAACCTCTTCTTTCGTGCTTTCGCATGTGAACCTGTTCGGGCGAAAGTAAACATTGGTGGTATTTTATCACACTCTCGCCGCATTTGCAAGCGTTTATGCACGATTTCCGAGGTAATTTGAGAATTATTCCACTTTATTTGCACGACATAGCGGTCGGCAGTGCCGACAGCCACTTGCTGCCGACAGGCTGAGCCTGCACGCACCTGCTACCGCGCATCCTGTCGACGACCATCGGCCGCCATAGATTGAAGCGGCCGAGGTCTGCGGATTTCCAGAGGTTCTCTGGAAATCACAGGTTGGCATTGCCGACTCGTTGGTCGGCTCCGCTGATTCGATCTGCGGTACTCAGGGTCTGCGCAGCTCAAATCCTGTCGCCTGCCGATAAAAGGAGGGCGTGCAGCCCTCGCGCCGCCTGAACATGGTGGAGAAGTGCGCGGCGGTGCCGAAGCCGCAGCTCAGTGCGATCTCGCCGATGGGGGCGGAGGAGTCGGCCAGCAGCCTGCGCGCCAGGGCGAAGCGCTGCTCGTTGAGGTAGTCCATGATCGTCATACCGGTGCGCTGCCTGAACAGGCGGCACAGGTAGTATTTGCTCAGGTGGTGCGCCCGCGCGATCTCCTCGACGGTCAGGGGCTCGGCGCAGTGGGCGCGCAGGTAGAAGAGGATGGGGGAGAGCTTGTCGTCCTCAAGGGGCGTTTCGCCGTTTTCGCGCCGGGAGGCCGACCACAGCAGGCTCAGAAGCGGCAGGCAGGCGCTCATGACCTGCAGCCTGACGAGGGGCGCGGGAGCGTGCATGGCCCCGGCCATTTGCTGAAACTGCCGGTCGGCCTGCTCCGCCTGCGCATCGTCCAGGTAAAGGCATACGCCGCCGTGCTCGCCGGTCATTTCGTCCAGCAGCGCCAGGCTGCCCACGGCCGCGAGCGCCTCGCGCAGGTAGCGCCTGTCCAGGATCAGCTTGCTGCGCACGTAGCGTCCCATCTCCGCCGGGTTCAGGCAGTGCGGATACGAAGCGTCGATCAGCAGCAGCGTGTGCTCCCTCAGCGGATAGCTGCGGTCGAAGATCAGCACGCTGCCCCCGCCCGAGTACACCAGGATCAGCTCGTAGCCGTCCCCGTTGACGTGCCGGTGATTGATCAGCGAGGCGCCCCCAGTCAGGCGATAGGCAAACTCTTCATAGGGCGTACTCATGCAAAAACCTCCCTTACTGGGCAGGCTGAGCCTGCACCCACCTGCTGCCGCCGGGCAGGCTGAGCCTGCACCCACTTGCTGCCGCCGGAACCACACGAATCTGTCGGCCATAAATTAGAGCCTCCAGATTCTCCGCAGTCAAAAAACTCGAGCATACACTCCACAAGGGCTTGGGGTCGGTTCTTTCGACGACCGTCGGCCGCCATCAATTGAAGCGGCCGAGGTCTGCGGATTTCCAGAAGGCTTCTGGAAATCACAGGTCGGCTCTGCCGACGCGGGCACCTACCGGGCTGACTGAGACTGCGGCAAGAAACGGAGGGGACTGGAAGTATCCTTTTTCCTTTCCAGTATACTCCGGCGCGCGCCGCCTGTAAAGAGGGCAACAAGAGAAAAAAACTGGGCAATTTGCGGATAGAAATTGCGCGTTATATGCGGTATAATGAGCTTAACTGAAAACTGCAGGAGGATGACCGTTATGGCGATTTTGAAGGACTTTCAGGCAGACGCGCTGCGCGTGCGCGTTTCGGACAGCCGCGAGGCGATGGGGCGGGACGCGGCCCGCGCGGCGGGGGAGTGCATCCGGGCGCTGCTGCGCGAAAGGGACGAGATAAACATGATCTTTGCCGCTGCGCCCTCCCAGAACGAGACGCTCAAGTACCTGGCGCGGGAGGAAGGCATCGACTGGCACCGCGTCAACGCCTTCCACATGGACGAGTACGTGGGGCTGAGCCGCGAGGCGCCCCAGTCGTTCGGCTATTACCTCTGCGAGCACGTGTTTTCGCTGCTTCCTTTTAAAAGCGTGAATTTCCTGCGCGGCGACGCGCCCGACGCGGCGGCCGAGTGCGCGCGGTATGCAGAGCTGCTGCGCCGCTTCCCGCCGGACGTGGTGATGCTGGGCATTGGCGAGAACGGCCACATTGCCTTCAACGATCCCTGGGTGGCCGATTTTGACGACCCGGCGCTGGTGAAGCGGGTGCCGCTCGACCCGGTGTGCCGGCGGCAGCAGGTACACGACGGCTGCTTTGCCTGCCTTGCCGAGGTGCCCGAGTACGCGCTGACGCTGACCGTTCCGGCGCTGGCGGGGGCAGGCCACCTGTTCTGCACCGTGCCCGCCGCCACCAAGCGCGAGGCGGTGACCCAAACCGTGACCGGCCCGATCGGCAAAGACGTGCCCGCCACCGTGATGCGCCGCCATCCGGACGCGACGCTCTTTTGCGATCCGGACAGCGCGGCCGGCCTCATCAGGTGACGCATATGACGAACATTGCGTTTTGCGGCCTGCGGCACGGCCATATCTTCTCCCTGTACGACCTGGCCAAGGCGAATCCCGAGGTGCGCGTCGTAGGGGCCTGGGAGGAGGACGAGGCGGCGCGCGCTCAGGCAATGGAGAAGATCGCCGAGCCGTTTTACGGCAGCTATGAGCAGCTGCTCGCCGACTCCGGAGTCGAGATCGTGGCGGTGGGCGACTATTACGGCGTCCGCGGGCAGCGGATTATTCAGGCGCTTCGCGCGGGCAGGCACGTGCTGAGCGACAAGCCGCTGTGTACGCGCCTGAGCGAGCTGGACGAGATCGAGCGGCTGTGCCGGGAAAAGGGGCTTTATGTAGGCTGCATGCTGGATCTGCGGTATGACCCGTCGCTCCGGCTGGCGGCGCGGCTGGTGCGCGCGGGCGAGCTGGGCGAGATTCACGCGGTCAACTTTACCGGCCAGCACCCGCTGAATTACGGAACCCGCCCGATGTGGTATTTCGAGCCGGGCAAACACGGCGGCACGTTCAACGACCTGGCCATACACGGCCTGGACGCGGTGCGCTTCATCACCGGCCTTGACTATCATCGCACGCTCTGCGCCCGGCAGTACAACGCCTTTGCGCGCGAGCAGCCGGACTTTCCCGACTGCGCCCAGCTGATGGGCGAGTACGAAAACGGCGCGGGTCTGGTGGCCGACGTGTCCTACAGCGCGCCGAACGGCGCTGCGTTCGACCTGCCTTCCTACTGGCGCTTCAGCTTCTGGGGCGAAAAAGGCATGCTCGAGTGCCGCCTGGGCGAAGGCAGTGTGCTGCTGGCGTGCTCGGGCGGGCCGGTCGAGCGGCTGGACGCGCCCGCGGTGCGCGAAAACTGCCTCAGCGAGCTGCTGCAGGCCATCCGCGGCCAGGCCACCGTCTTCCCGCCCAACGACGCGCTTCTTTCCGCCCGCGTGGCGCTCGAGGTGCAGGGGGAGGGAACGTTCGAGAGGCGGCCTTTGTCGGCAGGGCCGACGGCCAGCTGCTAGCGCCGGCCACACGAATCCCTCGGCCATAAATTGGAGCCTCAGGATTCTTCGTGCGTCAAACTTCGGGGAATCTGCCCCATAAGAGAGAACGAAAGACGCCTCCCCAGACCCCACCCGGAAAACACCATGATCCGCGCAAAAAATAAACGAGGACAGGTGTGGTTCCCCGAATGAGGCGCGGGGCAGGAGACGTGAAGCCGCCCATTAAAAAGGAGGAAAAGCAGATGAAAAAGCTGAGAGTGGCGATTATCGGACAGGGAAGAAGCGGCCGGGACATTCACGGCGCGTTTTTTCGCAGCGAACACAACGACAAATATGAGGTGGTCGCGGTCGTGGACGAGCTGGACTTCAGGCGCGAGCGGGCGAAGCAGGAATTCGGCTGCGACGTGTACGCCGACCATCGCGAGCTGTACGGCCGCACAGACATCGACCTGGTGGTCAACAGCACCTATTCGCACCTGCACTACCCGGTGACGATGGATCTGCTGACCCACGGCTTCAACGTCGTGGTCGAGAAGCCCTTCTCCGCGCATAAGGAGGAGTGCGAGGCGATGATCCGCGCGGCGAAGGAGCACGACCGGATGCTGTGCGTGTTCCAGCAGTCGCACTTCGCGCCCTACTACCGCCGCATCCGCGAGATACTGGCCGAGGGCAGGCTGGGCCGCCCCGTGCAGGTGAGCATTCATTTCAACGGCTTTGCGCGCCGCTGGGACTGGCAGTGCTCGCAGCGCTTTTACGGCGGCAGTCTGCGCAACACCGGCCCGCACCCGCTGGAGCAGGCGCTGGACATCCTGGACATGGACACGCTGCCGCAGGTGGTTTCCCGCCTGGATCGCGTGAACACCTTCGGCGACGCGGAGGACTACGTGAAGATCCTGATGCTGGCCCCGGGCAAGCCGGTGATCGACCTGGAAATCAGCAGCTGCGACGCGTACAACGGTGGCGTGCTGTATAACGTGCAGTGCGAGCACGGCTGCCTGAAGGCCACGATGAAACACATCAGCTATCAGTACTACGTGCCCGCCGACGAGCCGGCGCGCGCTTTGACGCTGGAGTCCCTGCGTGGCGAGGACGGCACGCCCCGCTACTGCTCCGAGCAGCTGACCTGGCACAAGGAGGAGGAAGACCTGTCCGGCACCTCGTTCGACGCGGCGGTCAGGGCCTACTACGACAACATCTACGCTCACCTGACCGAGGGCGCGCCGCTGGTCATCCGGCCGGAGAAGATTGCCCAGCAGATCGAGCTGATCGAGGAAGTGCATCGCCAGAACCCGATGCCCATCCGCTTCTGAGGCGCGATATGATGACGAAAATCATAAACGGCCGCCTGATTCGCAGCGGCAGAGTTCAGGACGGCCTGAACGTAATCCTTGAGGACGGGCGTATTGCCGAGGTAACCGCGCGCGACCTGCCATCGGACACGGTGATTGACGCGCGGGGACAGTACGTCTCACCCGGCTTTATCGACATCCACACCCACGGCGGCGGCGACGCGGACTTCATGGACGGCACGCCCGAGGCCTTCCTGACCGCGGCCGAGCTGCACGCCCGCTTCGGCACGACCACCCTCGTGCCCACGGCGACCTCCGGCACGGCCGAGGAAATGAGCGGCATGGAAGCGGCCTTTGAGCGGGCGCTCTCGAAAAACGAACGGGGCGCGGACATGCCCGGACTGCACCTGGAGGGGCCGTACTTCTCCATGGCGCAGCGAGGCGCGCAGGACCCCAAATACGTGCGCAATCCAGATCCGGCGGAGTACCTGCCCATCCTTGAGCGTTCGAGGCACATCCTGCGCTGGAGCGCGGCTCCCGAGCTGCCCGGCGCGCTGGAATTCGGCCGGGAGCTGAAAAGGCGGGGCATACTCGCCGCCATCGGCCACACCGACGCGGACTACGACCAGGTGGTCGCCGCGGCAAAGGCCGGGTACTCCCACGTGACCCACCTGTATTCCTGCATGAGCACGGTGCACCGCAAAAACGCCTTCCGGTACGCGGGCGTGGTCGAGGCGGCGTATCTGCTCGATGAGCTGACGGTCGAGGTGATTGCCGACGGCGTGCACCTGCCTGCCTCGCTTCTGCAGTTCGTCTATCGCTTCAAGGGGCCGGACAAGATCGCGCTGGTCACCGACTCGATGCGCGGCGCGGGCATGCCGGACGGACTGAGCGTACTGGGCAGCCGCAAAAACGGCCAGCAGGTGCTCATCGAGGACGGCGTGGCCAAGTTGATGGACCGCAGCGCCTTCGCGGGCAGCGTGGCGACCACCGACCGGCTGGTGCGCAACATGATTCGCCTGGGCGGCGCGAGCCTGCCCGACGCGGTGAAGATGGCGACCGAAACGCCCGCCCGCATCATGGGCTTTGCCGACCGCGGACGGCTCGAGGCCGGCCTGCGCGCCGACCTGGTCTTCTTCGACGACGACATTCGCGTTTCCCGCACGATGGCGGCGGGACGCACGATCTTTGAGCAATAAGGAGTGATAAAGATGTATCGAATCGGCATTCTGGGCACCGAAAACTCTCACGCCATGGCCTTCACCGAGATCTTCAACGGCCTGAAGCCCGAGCTTGCGGGCGAGTTTGACGACATTCGCGTCGTGGCCGTGGGCGGGAAATATCCCGAAGAGAGCCGCAAGGTCGCCGAGCGCGGAGGAATTGAGTACATTGTGGATAAGCCCGAGGACATGCTGGGCCTGGTGGACGCGGTGATGGTTACCGCCCGCGACGGCCGTCAGCACGCGCCCTTCGCCCGCCCGTTCATCGAGGTCGGCCTGCCCGCGTTCATCGACAAGCCCTTCACCCGCGACCCGCAGGAGGCGCTTGCGCTGGTTCGCCTGGCGAAGGAGAAAAAGGTACCGCTTGTGGGCGGCTCCTCGGTCAAGCTGTGCGCGGGCGTGCAGAAGCTGCGCGCGCAGGTGCTGGCCCACCCGGGCAGGGTACTGGGCGGCGACGTGACCGCCCCGGTCAGCATGGTCAACGACTACGGCGACTTCTGGTTCTACGCGGCGCACCTGGCGGAGAGCTGCCTGGCCACCTTCGGCTACGATCCGCAGTGGATCTGGGCCAGCAGGCACCGCGGCGGCGTGACGGCGGTCGTGCACTATGAGGATTACGAGGTCACCAACCACTTCCTCAGCGATACCTACTGCTACTCCGGCACGGTCAACACCCGCGAGGGCTGCTTCTACGAGCCGCTGGACATCAGCGACATCTACGCCCTCGAGTGCCGCAGCTTCGCCAAAATGCTGCGCACCGGCGAGATGGACTTCACCTATGAGCAGCTGCTCAAGCCGGTCGATTACATCGCCGCGATTGAGAAGTCCTTCTGGACGGGCGCGCGGCAGATGCTTCCCGGACGGGTGCTGTAAAAAAGCGAATACGAACCGCCGCGGTCTCATGGGCGAGGCCGCGGCGGCTTTGTCTGCGCTGAAAAATTACACAGAGCTGTTTGACCCTACAACCGCTGCAGAGTTTATAATGAGCACGTGAAAAACAGACGAGGGGCGTTTTCTGTGCGCAGAAACCTGACGGAGGGCGGCGTATTCAAGAACGTATTGCTTTTTTCGCTGCCGTACCTGCTTTCCTACTTTCTCCAGACGCTGTACGGCATGGCGGATTTGTTCATCGTCGGCCAGTTTGAGGGCGTGGCCAGCACCACGGCGGTATCGATCGGCAGCCAGGTGATGCACATGCTCACGGTGATGATCGTGGGCCTGGCGATGGGTTCGACTGTGTCCATCGGGCAGGCGGTGGGCGGAGGCCGGGAAAAGCAGGCCGCGCGCTCCATCGGCAACACGGCCACGCTGTTCATGAGCCTGTCCGTGCTGCTGATGGCCGGGCTGCTGCTGCTGGTGCGGCCGATCGTGCGGGTCATGTCCACGCCCGAGGCTGCCGTTTCCGGCGCCGAGGCCTACCTGACAATCTGCTTCATCGGCATCCCGTTCATCACGGCCTACAACATCATCAGCTCCATTTTCCGCGGCCTGGGGGACAGCAAAAGTCCCATGTACTTTATCGCCGTGGCCTGCGCGGTCAATATCGCGCTGGACTACCTGTTCATGGGTGCGCTGCACCTGGGGCCGGCGGGCGCGGCGCTGGGCACGACGCTCTCTCAGGCGGTCAGCGTCGCGGTCTCGCTGATCGTCATCCGGAAGCGCAATATTGGCGTGCCTCTGGCACGCGAGGACTTCAAACCCGACCGGCAGGCCATGGGGAGCATCCTGAAGATCGGCGTGCCCGTCGCGCTGCAGGACGGCCTGATTCAGGTGGCCTTTATCGTGATTACGATTATCGCCAATCAGCGCGGGCTGACCGACGCGGCGGCGGTAGGCATCGTGGAAAAGGTCATCAGCTTCCTGTTCCTGGTGCCCTCGTCGATGCTGTCGACGGTCTCGGCGCTGGGCGCGCAGAACATCGGCGCGGGCAAGCCGGAGCGCGCGGTGCGTACATTGGGCTATGCCTGCCTGCTGGCGGCCGGATTTGGACTGACAGTGGCGGCGGCGCTTCAGTTCGTCGCCGAGGGGATTGTGGGTCTGTTCACGACTGATTCGGGCGCGATTGCCGCGGGCGGCCAGTATCTGCGCGGCTACATCTGGGACTGCCTCTTTGCGGGGCTGCACTTCAGCTTCAGCGGCTATTTCTGCGCCTGCGGAAAGTCCGGCCTGTCCTTCCTGCACAACATCATCGCCATCGCGCTGGTGCGCGTGCCGGGCGTGTATCTGACCAGCCGCCTGTTCCCGGAGACGCTGCTGCCCATGGGCCTGGCCACCGCGGCCGGTTCGCTCCTGTCGGTCGTGATCTGCGTGGTCGCCTTTGCGGCGCTCAGGCGACGGGAGGCGGCGCATGGATAAGCTGTTTCGCATCGGCGACGTGGCCCGGCTGTTCCACCTGAGCGTGAGCAGCCTGCGGCACTACGAGGACGAGGGGCTGCTCGTTCCCGAAAAAATCGACCCGGACACCGGCTACCGCTATTACAGCGTGCGCCAGTTTGAGGTGCTCAACACCATCCGCTATCTGCGGGCGCTGGACATGCCGCTTTCGGAGATCGGGGATTTCCTGAAAAACCGGGATGTGGAGAAGATCGAGGAAAAGCTGCTCCGACAGAAGCAGGCCGTGGCGGAAAAGCGCCGGGAGCTGCTGCGCATCGAGCGGCGGATTGACAATCGCCTGGCACGGCTCCGGGAGGCGCAGGACGCGCGATTGGGGGAGGTCCTCCTGCGCGACGCGCCCGCCTGCCGGGTGGTCTGGCTGCAGAAGGAGCTGCGCCTGAACAGCTTCCTGGACATGGAAGGGGCCATTCGCTGCCTGGACGAGTGCCAGAGCGAGACGGCGATTTTCCTGGGCAAGGTGGGGGCGAGCATGTCGGCAGAGCGCCTGAAAAACGGGGGGTACGATGGCATTTTTCTGGTGCTGGACGACGAGGATCGATACGAAGGTGAGACGATCCTTCTGCCCGAAACGCTCTGCGCGACGGTGCGCTTTCGGGGCAGTCATCCCGAGGCGCCTGCGCAGTACGCCCGGATGATGGACTACATGCAGGCGCATGGCCTGGAAATCGCGGGTTTTTCGCGCGAAATTACGCTGATCGACTACGGCCTCACCAGTGATCCGGACAAGTTCGTGACCGAGATCAGCATCCCGGTGAAGAAAAACAGGGCTGAAAATGATAGAAAACCGGCCGCCCAATTGCAGGCGGTCGGTTTTCTGTATGATTGCAGCTGTGCGGGGTCACTCAAATACCCGACCCTCGCGATAGTCGCGCCAGACGGTTTCAAACCAGCCGCCGCCCTCGGGGAGCGGACGAACCGGCACGGCCCGCGTGTCGCCGCCGACGGTTTCAAAGGCGAAGCCCGAATAGTCCGGCGCGTCCTTGGGCAGGCTGCGGCCCGTGAAGGCGTGTCCCGCCTCGCCCGCAAACTGGCTCTGGCAGAGCATGGCGGAGAGCGCGGCGCGCTGGACGTGCAGCGTGTCGAGCAGCTCGGCGGTCTCCGGCGCGCTTCGGCCGCAGGGAGCCTGATCGAGCAGGGAAGAGACCTCGGCAAGCAGCGCCCGCATGCCGGAAACGTCGCGCACCGCGCCGGCCACGTCGTTCATGCGGGTGCGCAGGCGGGTGAGCGTGGGCCGCGCGTCCTCGCCCATGCGGTTGAAGCGCTCGATCTCGTTTTTCAGGTTTCGGCCGCAGCGCGCGAGGAACTCCTCTTCGGTGCGGGCAGGGTCTTTCCCGCCGTGCGCCAGGATGTGCGTCGCCGCGCGCAGGGAGCCCGCCTGGGTCTCGTTGAGCGCGCTTCCGCCCGGGCGGTAGGCGCCGAACGCGCCGCTGACCTCGCCCGATGCGTACAGGTTCGGCAGCGTGGTGCGCCACCACTCGTCGATTCGCAATCCGCCGTTTGCGTGCTGCGCGCACACGCCCACCGGCAGCGGCTCCTTCGCCAGGTCGATTCCGTGGCTCAGGTAAAACTCGATCGCCGCCGGGTTCATCGCCGCCAGCCGTGCATAGGGGGTGTCCTGGGTCGCGCCGCACTTGACGAGGTAGTCGCGCGCCTCCCGTCCGGCCGCGCTCAGCGGGTCGGGGCAGGGGTTGACGCGGAAGTCCAGGTACACCTGCCTTCCCTGCGCCGCGATCGCCTGCACGGCCTGATCGACGCGGGAGGAGCCATGAACCTTGCGCCCGTCGAACGGCCACTGATAGCCCTTGAGGAAGGTCATGTCCAGCAGCTCGGCCTCGCCGGAAAAGAAGGGGGAGAGGATCTCGCTTTTGCCGTCGGTATAGGCGGGCAGCACCTGCTGATAGCTTCCCGACACGTTCCATTTGACCGACGTGCTGGCCAGGCCGTACTGCCAGAAGCACAGGTTGCTCGCCGCCGCGCCCGCCCGAAGCGCCGCGCCGCTCGCGCCCCGCTGCCGGTCGGGATACACCCGGCGCTCATAGGCCAGCGCCGCGCCGCCGGTCGCGAGGATCGTGTGCCTCGCGCTGACCGCGACGAAATCGCGCCCGTCGTGAAACAGCGCGCCGCAGACCGCGCCTTCGTCCTCCTGAAGAAGGCTTAAGAGGCTCATTTTGTCCAGCATGCGCACGCCCCGCGCGCGGCAGGACTCGGCCAGCGCCTTCGCCATCATCCGGCTGGTCAGGGGGCCCGCCGAGGTGGCGCGCTGGGTCGCGTCGTGGTCGGTCTGATAGCCCACATATTCGCCCCAGCGGTTGTGGGGGAAGGGCACGCCCAGGTTGGCGAGCTTCAGGAAGCAGCGCGCCGAGAGCGCCGCCATGGCGTAGGCGTGGTCGCCGTGGATGCTGCCGCCTGAAAAGAACGACCGCGCGAGGCTGCCTACGCTGTCTGGCGCGTCGCCCGCGAGCGAGAGCTTGTAGTAGGTCTGCTTGTCGCTGCCCGAGTTCAGGCTGGCGCCGCCGCCCAGGTCGTCCGCGGCCAGCAGCACGTCCGCGCCTGCCTTTTTGAGCTCGTCGGCGGCGTTCAGGCCGGCCGCGCCCGCGCCGATCACCAGCGTGCCGCATGATTCGATTCTCATACGCGCGCCCTCACAGTCTTTGCAGGTGGAAGCCGCCGTCCACGTTGATCACCTCGCCGGTGGAGAAGGGCAGCAGTCCCTGGGAGAGCATGTACACCGCCTGCGCGATGTCCGCGGGCGTGCCCCAGCGGCGGATGGGGGTGATGCCCTCGGAGATCAGCTTGTCGTACTTTTCGGACACTTTGGCGGTCATGTCGGTCCTGATGATGCCCGGACGAATCTCGTATACCGGGATGCCGTACTCGGCCAGGCGCACCGCGAACAGGCTGGTCATCATCGACAGACCCGCCTTGCTCACGCAGTATTCGCCCCGGTTGACCGAGGAAACGTAGGCCGACATCGAGGTGATGTTGACGATCATGCCGCTTTTCTGCGCGATCATCTGGTTGGCCACGCGCTGGGTCAGGAAAAACGGCCCGACCAGGTTCACGTCCAGCAGCTCGTGCATGGATTCCTCGCTCATCTCGAGCAGGTCGGCGCGCACGCGCGGCGCGATGCCCGCGTTGTTGACCAGCAGGTCGATGCGCCCGAACCTGTCCAGCACGGTCTGCACGGCGCGCTCGCGATCCTCGGCGCTGGCGTTGTCGGCCTGGATGCACAGAAAGTCGCGCTGCGCGCGTTCGCCCGCAGGGGAGCGGGATGTGATGGCCACCTGCCAGCCCTCGGCATGCAGCCTGTCGGCGATGCCCCGGCCGATGCCGCGGCTTCCGCCCGTGACCAATGCGATTTTATCCATAAAAAGGCTCCTTTCTCGTCTTGCCTGTGGTTTTGCTTCCGGCAGGCTGAGCCTGCACCCGGTTGCTGCCGCAGGTTCTATTGACGAATTCGGGAACCATAGATTGAAGTTCCCGAATTCTTCGAATCCGCAGGATTTCCTGCGGATTGCCGGTCGGCATTGCCGACAGCCACTTGCTGCCGGCAGGCTGAGCCTGCACCCGGTTGCTCCCGGTCGGCAGGGCCGACTGCCGGTTGCTGCCGCCGGTTCTATTGACGAATTCGGGAACCATAGATTGAAGTTCCCGAATTCTTCGAATCTGCAGAATTCCCTGCGGATTGCCGGTCGGCATTGCCGACTCGGGCGGTGCAAAATGCATAGCGTGGGTACGGGACGCTTCCTGTAAATCCCATTTCCGGAGAAAAAGTGTTTCCTTACAGCATTTGCGCCCGGAAATCTACTCGTCAGCAAAAGCTGGAGAGGGGGCAGAAAGACTGAAAACCCTTGGGTCCAGCCTTCCCCAAAGATGAAACCGCCGACGGCTCAAATCCCGGATTTGAGGCGCCTTTTCAGGATCGGCGGCCTTCCCGGCGTTTCCCTTTACACCGGCGCGACGGCCAGATCGACGCGGCCCAGCACGGTGGTGGTGAAGACGACATAACGGTCGTTCATGATGAAGCGGGGATGCGGGTCGATGTGGTAGTTGTTGGGGCGCTCGGGGGAGCACAGGCTGGGGTTCAGGGTGCAGATCACCCGATCCTCGCCGGTGCGCGCGTCGAACAGGCGGACACTCGAGGCGACGCCGCGGTAAAACGCCTCGCCCGGCCGCAGACAGATCGTGTCATAGACGAAGCGCGACTCGTCGCGGCTTGAAAAGGCGTGCCAGGGGCGGCAGGCGTGTACCCGCTCGGGCGCGCCGCCCGAAACGGCCTGCCGGACAATGCCCTCGGGCGAGCAGTAATAAAAGCACTCGCCGCCCGCGCCCCACCATTCGTGCGTCGCATAGCCGCCCAGGGGCGCGTACCGGGTCATGCGCCCGCCGCGCGTACACACCCACAGCCGCTCATATACCCCGTCCACCGTGGGGATGGGCTGTCTTTCGCCGGTCTCGAGGTCTACCCAGAAGTCCTTGGCCACCAGCGCGAGGTCGCCGTCGACCGGGTTGAACTGGCCGTGCTTGAAGTAAAAGTCCGCCTCGCGCCAGGGGGTATAGACCCCGGTTTCCAGGTTCACGCTGCCGAAGTCGAAGCGCCTGTTGCCCATCCGGCGCTCGAGAAACAGCTCGCGTCCGTCGGGAGAGCAGGTCAGGTGGGTCGAAATCGCCTGGCACAGCCCGCGCGCCGGCACGCGCAGCAGCTCCTCGGCCGGCTCGCCCGCTCTGGGCGATCGGCGATAGATCGCGTTTTCCCAGGTATACAGCGCGCAGTCCGTGCCCCTTTCAAGGAGCGGCGAGGCCGCCCAGAACTGCGCGTCGTGAAACACGCGCACCTCGTTTTCCAGCAGGTCGGCCACGGCCAGACTGTGCTGCTCCATGCCGCCCGCCGGGGGAAAGCTGGCGTACAGCCACAGATACCGCCCGTCCGGCGAGCAGGAATCGTTGACAAAGTAGAACGCCTGCTGCTGCGGGGCGGCGCGCCGGGTCAGGATGTAAAATGTCTGCCCGCCCGGGTCGCGGTAGGGCGTGAACAGCGGGGAGGCTTCAGGCGCGAACATGTCACTTACCTCCCAGCACCCGCCGGTATTCGGGCAGGTACCGCTCGCCGTCGCGCACCGGGCAGCCCGGCCGGCCGCCCGCGCGCATGATCTTCGTACACAGGCCGCAGGTCACGCAGCACTTCTTCGCCTGCATGCCCTCGCCGGAGAGGATGTCCCGCGCAAAGTCCGGGTAGGCGAAGCCGCCGCGCCCGAACGCGATCACCTGCGCGCCGCCCTGCTCGATCAGGCCGGCCGCGATTTCCGGCGCGAACTGGCGCAGGTAGGAAAAGCCGGTCGCCAGGCACACCATGCCCGGAGCCTCCTTCTGGGCCAGCGCGCAGCCGTGCAGCAGGCGCGACACGCCCACGATCGGGTTCTCCGGGGGCTCGTAGCCGCCGGTGGCGTAGGGGCGGTTGACGTGCGGGTTATAGTAGGGCGTGCCCATGGTCACGTTCAGCAGGCGCACGCCGTGCGCGTACAGGTCGCGCACCAGGCGCAGCGGCTCCCGCGTCGCCAGCGACAGGTTTTCGCCCACGCCCCAATTGCCCGCTTCGCCGTCGTACAGGTTCAGCCGCGCGGCCAGTATGCCCCTGCCGGCCAGCGCCTGCCTGCACGCGTCCACCATCTCAAGGTAGATGCGCGTGCGGTTTTCGTAGCCGCCGCCGTAGGGCGCGGGGCGCTCCTTCGCCCCCAGCAGCTCGCTGATCAGGTACAGGTGGCAGGCCTTCACGTCCACCCCGTCAAACCCCGCCCGCATGCACAGCCCGGCCGCGTGCCCGAAAAGCGCGGGCAGGCGTTCGAGCTCCTCGTCGGAAATGATCGGCCAGTCCTCGGGCAGGCCCTGATGCCTGTCCAGCACCTCGCTCCGCCAGGCGCGAATGGGGCGCTTTTCGTCCACCGGGCGGCTCCAGCGGCCGCTGTGGGTCAGCTGCACGATGACCCTGGGCGCTTCCATGCCCTCCTCGCGCGCCGCCTCGCGGATGTCGTCCGCCAGCTTCTTGAAGGCGGGCAGGTTTTCCTCGGTGATCATCAGCTGATGCGGATTGGCGCGTCCCTCGGGCAGCACCGACACCGCCTCGATCCACACCAGACCCGCGCCGCCCTTGGCGAAGCGGCGATAACGCCGGGTCGTCCAGTCGGTGGGCGCGCCGCCCTCGTCCGCGTCGCAGCCCTCCATCGGCTGAATCGCCATCGCGTTCTTCAGCTCAAACCCGTCGCCCTTTACCCGCCTGCCCAGCGTCTCCAGCCTGCCCGGCCGGGGCAGCCCCCAGGGAGTCTTCTCCGCCGCCTGATACACCTCGTCCAGCGTGTGATAGGGAAATCCGTACTGCATGCGCGTCCACTCCTCTTTTTTCAGTTTCTGCGTCTATTGTACCATGCCTTTTGCGGCGAGTAAATCCGTCAAACCGGCTTTCCAATCGGCCAAAAGAACGAAAAACCGCTCCCTTTCAGGAACGGTTTCAGCTTGTCAAAAAAGTTTTGACAAGCTGGTGGCCGGGGAAGCAAGCTCCCCGGCCAGGTGCCGACGGCTCAAATCTACGATTTGAGCCGTCGGCAGTTTCGCCAAGGGCGAAACCTGAAAACCCAAAGGGTTTTCAGCCTC
>CAKUFI010000024.1 GCA_934647305.1 uncultured Clostridia bacterium
CGCGACCTTTTGGTTCGTAGCCAAACACTCTATCCGGCTGAGCTACGGGCACATGCAGTTCCTTTCCGAACGTGCTTGTATATTATAACTCGGCGGGGGCGTTTCGTCAAGGGGACGCGGGTGGTTTCACGCGTTAAGTCTTTGCGACGGCCGGGCGGCGCATGCGCAGGACGCCGGGAAGCAGCGTGAAGCGAGCCTCGTCCATCGGGTGCAGCTCGCCGTCCACGTTGACGATCATGCCCTTCGAGCGCACGACCACCTCTCGGCAGCGCACGTGCTGGCAGATGGGCAGACGCACGAATGAGCCGGTGATGAAGAAGGGAAACAGCAGCGCGATGACAAACCGGGGCACGCGCCTGACCAGGATCACGTCGAACAGGCCGTCGTCAATTTGTGCGTCCCGGGCGACGCGCATGCCGCCGCCGATGTACTGCCCGTTGGCGATGGAGAGTATGGTCAGGCAGCGGGTGGACTTTTCGCCGTCCAGCTCGACCTCGCAGTGAAGCGGCTTGAAGTGCCTGAGCGCGGCCGCGACGGCGTAGAGGTAGGGCTTGAGGCCCTTGCCGCGGTCCTTGAAGCGCACGAACTGGGTGAGCACCTCCACATCGAAGCCCGCGCCGGCCACGTTGAGGAACGCGCCCTGGTTCACGCGGCCGTAGTCCACGCGCACGTCCTGGCCGTCGAGCTGCTGGCAGAGCGCCCGGATCGGGTCGCGGGACAGGCCGTAGAAGGCCTTGATGAAGTCGTTTCCGGTGCCGCAGGGCACGACGTAGAGGGTGGACTGGCTGCCCATCAGGCCACACAGCGCCTCGCACAGCGTGCCGTCCCCGCCGCATGCCGCCACGTCCGCACCGGTTGCCGCCGCCTGGCGCGCAAGCTCGGTCGCGTGGCCGGGGTACTCGGTCTCCCGGATTGCGTATTCGACGCCGCGCTTCTCCAGCTCCGCGCGGAGCTGGGAAAGCAGCGTCAGCGGGTATCCCTTGCCCGCCGTGGGGTTGATGATGAGATGCAGCATAGCGCTTCCTCCTGTATTTCCAGGTCAGCGAACGTCGCTGGCCGGCGTGAACTCGACCCGCACCACGGTGCCGATCATGTCCAGCTTGTCTCGTGTAATCAGCCTGGGCTGCGCGTTCAGGTCGCCTGTAATCAGCAGGATGCGCCCGTCAGACTGCACCATCGGCATGCGCACGCAGGGCTCTCCGTCCAGCAGCAGCAGCGCCGGCAGGCTGCTTCGGGGCGTTTTTTCCAGGCGAATCAGCAGCGTGTCGCCCTTGCGGATGCGCATGCTGTTCATCGAATGGTCGCCCATCCGGTAGAAGATGAACTCGTCCTCGGTCAGTTCGCGGCAGGGGACGGGACGCCACTGGGCCGGACTGCCGCGGTCGGTCAGGGTATAGCGGTCGTATACCCGCACATTGCGGAAGATCGCCGGCCGCCCCAGCAGCTCGTCCGTCGTCACGCGGAACAGCTCCGCCAGGCGCAGCAGCGTGGCCAGGTCGGGCTCGCGCTTGCCCGTCTCATATTGGGAGATGTTGTTCTTGCTCTTTTCCATGACGCGCCCCAGGTCCTCCTGGGTCATGCCGCTGCGAATCCGCAGCCTGCGCAGGTTCTCTCCGAAGGTCACGGCGTGCACCCCTTTCTCATGCGTATGATTATGGATGTATTGTAGCAAACAGAACGGTTACACTGAAAGCGCGTCGGGCAAAAGAGCATGTTAAATTTATGAAGGACTCTTGCATTTCAGACGAGGTGTGGTACAATATGAGTAACCTTAATGATTACAAATGCGGGAGGAAATGAGCCCTCCCGGATTTTTATGGCAAGTTAGTAACCAATATGGTTACAATGTGGATAAAAAAAGGAGGAAGCAACATGACACTCAGGGAACTCTGGATTCACGCGCTGCGGGAGGAAGGCAGCCTGCGTGCAAACGCCGCGGCCTGGAGACTGGCGCTGGATCAGGCACAGGGGGAGGCGGAGCGCGCGGCGATCCGTTCGCTGCTGCGGGCGCTCGAGTATGCGCTGGACGCTTCGGGACGCACGCAGCGCTCGCTGTGCCAGCTGTGCCGCCGCGAGGAGGTGTGAGATATGCCTGCAAAGCGCCGACTGACAGAATCTCAAGCTGAGGCCTTCCGCATACTGTGCGGCTTTACCCGCCGCAGGCAGCTGCTCGCCTCGCTGGAGAAGGAGCGCCTGAGCGTGGAGCGCCGGCTGCTGGAGCTGGCTTCCAGGCCGGCCGAACAGCTCGTCTCGCCCTGCGCGCAGGCAAATGGGTATCACTGGCTGCACCGAACGGAGGATATGCTGCGGCGCGATATTGCCCTTGCCGCCCGGGAGCAGGCGCTCTACGACGAACTGCTGGACTGCCTCGACCCGTTCCAGCGGCAGATCGTGCGCCTGCGCCATGAAGAGAACAAGAGCTGGTGCGCCGTTGCGCACAGGGTTTATCTGTGCGAGCGCCAGGCGCAGCGCGTCTACCGCACGGCGCTGGAGAGAATGGGGGAGCGCCTCGCGGGGTGAGCCTGCCGCCCCGGCTGCGGCCGCCAAAGGGGCCAGGGGAGCTTGCGATGCCAGTCTTATACCTGACCTGCTTGGTTTCGGCGGTAGCAAGTGGCACCGGGCACTGCCCGGCCCTTACCCTTTCGAACGCGGTCTCGTGGGTGCGTCCTGAGGGGGATACGTTTCTGTCAGGCCAGCTTTTGGTGGTCAGAAGGAGACTAGGCTGTTCCAACTGAACCACGAAATTAGTAGAAAAGTAGTGCCTTAGGCGAGGCGTGGGTGAAGCGCAAAAAGGCGCTTTCGTGAGGCAGGCGGGGGTATGGCGCGAGGAGGGTACTTTGTGCCTTGTGTACGTTGTCCTTGTGGGGTAATCTCTTTGAGTTTTCCATAAACGAAGAAATCAGCCGCTCTAATGTATGGCGGCTGATTTCGTGTGCTATTCGGCGGCAGCAACCGGGTGCAGGCTCAGCCTGCCGGCTCAGCCGGCCGGCAGCATTCGGGGGATTCCATTGCTTTTGTGTGTATCGCAGTGCGGATCAAAGTGCTTTCCGGGTGGGGTTTGGGGAGGTGACTTTTTCAGAAAGTCAGCCTCCCCAACGTTCCCCTTACACCTCCTGCACGGGGGAAGAAGTGAAGTCGACCTCGACCTCGCGGACGGTTCCGGCCTGAGCGAGGGTGAAGCGCACCTTGCCCACGCCCTGCATGCGGGCGCCGCGGTCGGTGAGCTCGAGCACCTCGCCGTCCTCAGAGTGCGGCCAGGCGGCGAGGTCGCCCTTGACGACGCACTTGACCATCACGCCGAAGGGCATGGAGACCTCGTATCGGTTCCCGCCGACGCGCAGGGTCGCGCGGCGAATGAGCGATTCGGGGCGGTACCAGTCCACGGGCAGCAGGTAGAAGTGGCGGGAGCCGTCGGCCTGCACGTAGACCGCGCTGCCCACGTCGTCGCCGGTCTCGACCCAGCTGGGCTCCCTGGTGAGCCGTTCGCGCATCAGGTTCTCCAGGCAGCGTTCGTAGAGCGGGCGCAGCGCGGGATGGGCGGGGAAGGCCAGCGCGTTGACCAGCACGATACGGCCTTCGCCCAGCGCGTACTCGCACACCAGCGGATAGCCCTCGTCGGTGCGCTCCAGCACGCGGGCAGGCTCCTGCGCGTTCAGGCACACGGCGACCGCCTGGCCGTTCACGTGACCCTCGGCGTACTCGGGCGCGCCGGTGCAGAAGGCGAAGGGATGATTTTCGACCTCGTGCAGGCGGCCCGCGGCCACATCCTCGAAGTCGGTCGTATCGCTCAGGTGGGCGCGGGTGAGCAGCAGGCTTCCGCCCTCGCGCACATACTGCACGAGCCGCGCGCAGTCGCCCTGGCCGGCGCAGTGATAGCCCAGGAAGGCCAGTGCGCCGTAGCGGGCAAGCAGCTCTTCGCCGCTTTCAACCGGGATCACGTCCACGTTGCCCATGGGTGTGCCGGTGTGGTAGCCGACGGCGTGGTCGGTGTCGCAGCCGTGGATGTAGAGCGCGTCGCCCGGCTTGCTGAGCGGGTAAAATACCTTGAGCAGATCCCAGCTCTTCTCCGCCGGGCCGTTGGGCTTGTCCTGCCAGCCCCAGGGATGGTGATTTCCGAAGGCATGCCAGCCGTCGCAGCGGCCGTGCAGCAGCGCCATCGGGGCGTAGAAGCGGCCGGTGCGGCTGTGGGAGGCGACATAGCGGTGGAAGTCCTGCTGCTGCTTCATGTGGCCTTCGCAGCCCGCGCTGAAGCGGTGGAAGTGGGAGTAGTACTCCTCCAGGTGCCACAGGCCCTCTTCGGTGTTGATCTCGGTCGCGCCCTGCATGTAGGAGACGTACAGCGCCAGGCGGTAGCGTCGGAAGTGCTCGGGCGCGTCCTGCGGGGAGGACGACCACTGCACCGCGTGGTGTACGCCCATGCTGGAGCGCCCCTCGGCCCAGCACGCGCCGCGCAGGAAGGCCATCAGCGGCTCCATCGAGCCGTACATGGTCTCCGCGCCCACCCAGCTGTAGCCGGCCTTCATCATGTACTTGAACATGACCGAGGGGCCGGTGTGCCGGGGCGCGCCGTAGCGGGTGCTCGCGATCTCGCGGATCGATTCCTCCATCGCCAGCCTGTAGTCGCGCGGGATCATTGGGTCGCGGTAGAGGAAGATGTCGTTGCCGTGGAAGTAGAAGTTCTCGTGCGCGTGGCCGGGATTGACGTGCGTGGGATCCTCCTTGAAGGCGTACTGGGTCATGTCGCCGTACTGCTCGGTCATCATCGAGTCGGAGCCGCCGCGGGTGCCCCAGTAGAAGGCCGCGCCGTCGCGTTCGTGGGTCTGCCGGCCATAGTAGCCCGCACCCGCGAGCATGGCATCATCCGGGTTGGTGGCGATGCCGGGCAGCTCGCGGCCGTCCAGCATGAGCACGTAGCGGATGTTCATTTCGTTCAGCACGCGCGTGACCAGCTTCCAGACCTCGGGATTGAGCAGGCGGGTGCCGCTCCAGCGGTAGGTGGGCCGGATGGTCAGCAGGCTGCCTACGCCGCGGGAGATGTACCAGCTCAGGTATTCCTCGACGTAGTCCATGCGCTGCTCGACGTAGATCATGTCGCCGGTGCCGGTCACCACGCCGTCGCGGGGGCGCTCCACCATGCGCTCGATCTCGCCGCGCACGGTTAGGCCCTCACAGGTGAAGGCGAAGGGCGCGTTCAGGCAGGGCGCATCGGCCGTCAGGCGCACGCCATGCAGGCCCGCCTCCTCAAACAGGTACTCAGGCGCGCCGCAGAGCACCGGGCTCTCGAAGCGCACGCGCGCGTTGTCCCTTTCAGTGCGCAGCAGTACGTACGCGCCGTCCTGCACCGTGCCCACTTGAGAGCAGGCGATCAGCGCCACCGCGCCCGTCGGCTGCTCGATCACGCCCACCTCGCGCACGATGTAGGGGATGGGCTCGTGATACTCGCTCACCAGGCGGATGGACAGCTCGGCGCTGCCGCTGAGCAGGCGCGCGGGCAGGTCGATTTCCCACTCGGAGTCCAGGTGGCAGCGCTCGAACACCTCATCCTTAAAGATCACCTCGCCGCCCAGGCTGACCTCGAACTCCGGCCACTCCTTGCGGCTTATATACTGCGCCGTCCAGTCGAACTGCTCCTTGTCCGGCACGGGCACGTCGAAATCGGGCAGCATGTTCTCTCCGCTCGCGGCGGTCAGGAAGGGGCGCTCCAGGTAGAACTCGCCCTCGTAGCCCGCGCCCTCGAACCACACGCCCACGTGCGCGGTGTTTTCCGGGCTGATCTTGACCTGGCGCACGAATTCCTGCCAGTCCCAGGTGCCCTCGGCGAAGTCGATCACGTGGGTCTCGTCGGGCGCGAGCGCGACCGAATGGCGGTTGATGCCCTCGTGCTTATAGCGGATTTCCACCCGCATGCGCAGGTAGCCGCCCTCGGCAAAGCGCAGGCTCTTCGCCCGCGCCCACACGCCCAGCGTCCAGTCCTCGGGCACCGGGTGCATCGGCAGATAGGACAGCACCGGCGGCCACATGACCTTCTTGTAGACCCGGCGGACGTAACCCTCGGGCTTCTTTGAGGACAGGTTCAGGCAGTAGTGCGCCTCGCGCGCGTTCAGCGGGTCGAGCGCGTCGGTCAGCGTGCGGTAGTGCGCCGGGTAGTCCGGCTCGTCCTTCCACTGGTAAAACATCGCCGTCTCGCCGACCACAAAAAGCCGGTACCGTTTGTTCTCCTGCGCCGCCGTGGGCAGCGTCAGCGTCATGGGAGCACCGCCCGCGCGCAGCGTCGTGCCCTGTTTGTACACGTCGTACACTTTTTCGTAGTTTTCGAAGCTCATGGTCATCACCTTTCTTATTGATTGGTCGTGGGGGAAGGAAAAACGCAGAGAGGCGGCAGCCTCTTGTGTTGTGGTGTCCGGCGGCCCAAAGGGACCAGGGGAGCTTGCGACGCCTGTCCTATGCCTGCGTTGCGTGGCCCCCGCGGCAGCAAGTGGAACCGGGCACTGCCCGGCCCCTTACCCTTTCTAACGCGGTCCCGTGGGTGCGTTCTGAGAGGGATACGTTCCGATCCAGCCAGCTTTTGGTGGGTGCTGGGAGACGGGGCAGTTCCAACTGAACCACGAGATTAGCAGCGTATAACTGCCTTAGGCACAATGTGGGTGAAGCGCCGAAAGGCGCTTTCGCAGGGCAGGCAGGGGTACGGTGCAAGGCAGTACCTCTGATACTGCCAACCCCTCAGTCGCTTTCAGCGACAGCTCCCCTTTCGGGGGCCTTTTCACAACGCATCTGCCTCCCCTGCAAGGGGAGGTACCCGCAGTGCGGACGGTGGGGTTCAAACCGCGCAGACTTCGGCCGCTTTAATCTATGGCGGCCGATAGTCGTCGATAGGATGCGCGGCAGCAAGTGGGACCGGGCACAGCCCGGCGGCGGCAGCCAGTGGCAGTCGGCCCTGCCGACCGCTAGCACCGCCTGCAGGCTCAGCCTGCAGGCCGCCCAACGTTACCTGAGCGTCTTGCCCAGATAGTCCGCGATGCCCTGCACCATGCCTTGCACCAGCTTCTGCTGATAGTCGGGGTCGTTGAGCAGTTTGTCCTCCTCGGGATTGGACATGAAGCCCATTTCGACCATGACGCAGGGGACGCTGCACCAGTTCTGGCCGGTGTAGTTGTCGTTGAGTATGACGCCGCGATTCTTCGCGCCGGTCGCGTCGAGCATGGGCTGCAGGAGCGCCTGGGCCAGGGCGGCGCTTTCCTCCGCGCCCTCGCCGGTGGCCTTGGCGTAGAGGGTCAGGCCCTGCACATTGCGGTTCTCGGAGCCGTTGCAGTGCAGGCGCAGGCACAGCTGCACCCCGGCCTCGTTCATCATCTGCGCGCGCTGGATGTTGGAGATGTCCACGTCATGGGTCTCGCGGGTCATGACCACCTTTGCGCCCAGCTTCTCGAGCGCGTCCCGCAGCTGCAGGCCGATTTCAAGGTTTGTGACGTATTCGTCGATGTGGGTGCTTACGCCCGATGTGCCGCTGGAAACCTTGGCCTTGGTCTGGGTGCTGCCGGGGGCAACCGGCTCCTGCTCGCTGTTGCCGTGCGCCTGGTGGCCGGGATCCAGGCCGATCAGACAGCCGGAGAGCGGCAGCGCCGCCTGGTCGTTTGCGAAGTGCTCCCGGACGCGGTCGGCGTGCCGGAGGGTCCCGGTCGCCTTTTCGGCGGGGGGCAGGGTAGCTCGAGGCGCGAGCGCGGGATTGGCCGGAGCCGTGCCCTCGGCCAGGGCAGGGCAGGCGGCGAGCAGCAGACAGAGCATGATCAGCACGAGTTTTTTCATGGGAACGTCCTTTCCGGTCAGCGCTTTTCTCCGAAGCGCCGGGCCTGTGCATGGAGCCTGCGCAGCACGTCCGGCAGGGTGAGCGGGTCAAACAGCACGATGGAGCCGTAGGGCGCGCCCAGCAGCTGCTCGACTGCGTATCGGCAGACGGCCAGCCTGTCCTCAAGGCGCGCGATATTGACCTCGCCCTGCAGCCCGTCGGCCAGCCGCGCGGCGATTTCATCGTTTATATTGGCGTATATCGCCAGCAAAAGTTCCCCGATTTCCTCCGGATAGCGGGTGTAAAACAGCCCCTGCTCCACGCCCTGAGCAATGATCTCGCCGAGCAGCGGCCGCGCGTTGTCCATCAGCGCCCGCTTGACGCACTCGCGGATCTGCAGGCTGCCCTGTGCGTAGCCCACTCGCAGAATCAGCCCGGCGAAGTCCATGTTGTCCTCCCGCCAGGGCAGGCCGCGCGCAAACAGCAGGTTCAGCCGCTCGACCGCGTCCCCCTCGCAGGCGGACACCGCGCGCGTCAGCTCGCTGCGCTCAGTCAGCGTGCGCTGCGCGGTCAGTGCCTCGAGCAGCGCCAGTTTCGAGTCAAAATAATGGTAAAAGCCGCCCTTGGAGCACTTCAGCTCGTCCAGTATGTCCTGTATCGAGGTGTTCTCATAGCCCTTCTGGTCAAAGAGCCTTTCCGCGCACTCCAGGATGCGGCCGCGTCTTTCGTCGCCCTTCTTCATTCGTCTTCTCCTCTTTCAATGCCGTTCGTGTACCTCTATTATATGAAAACCGACCGGGGTTTGTCAATATAAATACCCACTGGAATCCCACTGCCGCTGGGTTCAGGCTCAGGCCTCTGAGCGCGAGGCTTGAGTCTTTATCGCTGCGCGGTACTGTGCGCGATGCAGCCAGTGGAACCGGGCACTGCCCGGCCCCTTACCCTTTCTAACGCGGTCCCGTGGGTGCGTTCTGAGAGGGATACGTTCCGATCAAGCCAGCTTTTGGTGGTCGGAAGGAGACGGGGCAATTCCAACTGAACCACGGGATTAGCAGGTTACAACTGCCTCGGGCGAGGTGTGGGTGAAGCGCCGAAAGGCGCTCAGACTGTCGAAAAACTCGGGAGAGCTCGAGAGGGCCGCGGCCCTTTCGACCGGACAGTGCCCGGCTCCACTTGCTACCGCGGGTTCTGGCGACGAATTCGGAAACCATAGATTCAAGTTCCCGAATTCTCCGAATCCACGGAATTTTCCGTGGATTGACGGTCGGCATTGCCGACTCGGGCAGTGTAAATATGCAGCGTGGGCACGGGGCGATTTTTGCGCCGGAAAATCTCATTTTCCAGAGAAAAAATCGTTTCCTTGCAGGCTCCGCGCCCGAAAAATCTTCGATTTTTAGCGGAGACTGGTGAGGGTGGCAGGGAGGCTGAAAACCCTTTGGGTTTTCAGGTTTCGCCCTTGGCGAAACTGCCGACGGCTCAAATCGTAGATTTGAGGCGCGGCACCTGGCCGGGGAGCTTGCTTCCCCGTCCACCAGCTTGTCAAAACTTTTTTGACAAGCTGAGCGCCGAAAGGCGCTTTCGCAGGGCAGGCGAGGGTGCGGCGAAAAGCAGCACCTCTGGCCTTGCGCTCGCCGCTCTTGCGGGGCACATGTCCGAGTTTTCTGCAGGCGTACTCACGGCCGATGCGCACGCATAGGATAGCAATGCGCGAAAGCGAGGGAGGGTATGGCGATGAGCGAGTGGAGCGGACTGCCGGCAAGCGTGAGGATGCGCACGGGCGAGCTGCCTGGGGACGCGACCGAGGTGCGGCTGCGGGCAGGGCAGAGAGTCGAGGTACGCGCGCCGGGGCGAAGTCTGCTCTGCGGCGAGGCGATGAGCGCGCAGGAGGTGCGTGCGGCGGTGGACGAGATGGCGCGGCGCTCGCTTTACGCCTGGGAGGAGGAGCTCAAGGAAGGTTATTTCACGCTGCAGGACGGCTGCCGTGTGGGGGTCGGCGGGCGGTTTGCGGTTCGGGAGGGCCGGATCGAGGCCCTGACGCACATTTCCTCGGCGGCGGTGCGGCTGGCACGTGCGGTAAAGGGGTGCGCCCAGCCGCTGCTCGAGCGCCTGTGTCCGGGCGGCAGGGTGCAAAGCGCGCTGATTCTGTCGCCGCCGGGCCTGGGCAAGACCACGCTGCTGCGCGATTTGGCGCGCTGCCTGTCGGCAGGGGAGGACGGCTGGCCCGCCTGCCGGGTGGGACTGGCCGACGAGCGATGCGAGTTGGCGGCCTGCCGGGGCGGCGTGCCCACGCTGGACGTCGGCCCGCGCACGGACGTGTACGAGGCCTGCCCCAAAAGCCTGGCTATCCCGCGCATGGTGCGGGCGCTGGGCTCCGACGTGATCGTGACCGACGAGCTGGGACAAGCGCAGGACGCGGCGTGCGTGCTGGACGCGCTCCGGTGCGGGGTGCGGGTGATTGCCTCGGCCCACGCGCGCACGCTCGAGGAGGCCATGCAGCGGCCGGTGCTGCGCGAGCTGCTCGCGGCGAAGGCGTTTGACGCGGTGGTCGAGCTGAGCGGCAGGCCCGGTCAGGTGCGCCGGGTGGCGCGGCTATGAGCGCTCGTCTGTTCGCGGCGCTGCTGCTGATCGCGCTGGGCGCGGTTTCAGGCAGGCTGGCGGGCGAACGCGTGCGGCGCAGGGCGCGGGCGCTGGACGAGCTGGCCTGCGATATGGAGCGCCTGAAGACCGCCATGCTGCAGGAACGCCTGCCGCTGGACGAGGCGCTTGAGCGCTGCAAAAGTCCGCTTCTGCGCGGGCAGGAGGGGGAAGACTGCCTCACCGGGGACGATCAGGCGCTGCTGAGCGACCTTCTTGGGCATCTGGGTCAGGGAACCGCCGCCGATCAGGCGCTGCTCCTTCCCCGCATGCAGGCGCGCCTTCGCGAGGCCCGCGACCAGGCAAACGCCCGCTATCTCACCCTCGGCCGCCTCTATCCCTCCCTCGGCGCGCTGGCCGCCCTCGCGCTGGCGCTGGCGTTCATCTAGGGGGGACGTTCGAGAGGCCGCCTTTTTGACCGGGCAGTGCCCGGTTCCACTGGCTGCCGCGCATCCTGTCGACGACTGTCGGCCGCCATAGATTAAAGCGGCCGAACTCTGCGGATTTCCAGAATCTTTCTGGAAATCACAGGTCGGCGTTGCCGACTCGCGCTGCCGCCGGATAAAAAACGAATCTGTCGGCCATAAATCAGAGCTTCAGGATTCTTCGCGGTCGGAGGACTCAGGGTGGCTGCCCCATAAGGAGTGTAGAACCACTCAGTCGCTTTCAGCGACAGCTCCCCTTTCAGGGTAGACACATTGAGCCTCCCATGAAAGGGGAGGTGCCTGCGAAGCAGGCGGAGGGGTTTGGAAACGCAGAATTCGGGAACTCCAATCTATGGTTCCCAAATTCGTCGATAGAACCGGCGGGAGCAGGTGGGGCCGAGCACTGCCCGGTGGCAGTCGGCTCTGTCAACAAGTTGGAGGTAAACGCATGTCTGTATCACTGGTGTTTCGGATTGCCGCGATCGGCATACTGGTTTCGGTGCTCTCGCAGGTGCTCACCCGCGCCGGGCGGGAGGACATCGCCACACTGACCACGCTGGCCGGGCTGGTGGTGGTGCTGCTGATGGTGGTGAACCTGATCGGGGAGTTTTTCACCTCGGTGCAGGCCATCTTCAACCTGTACTGACCATGGCGGCGGTGCAGGTTGCGGCGCTGTGCGTGGCGGGGGCGCTGCTGTGCGCGGCGCTCCGGGCGCAGAAGCCCGAGATGGCCATGGTGTGTGCACTGGCGACCGGGCTGGCGGCGCTGATGGGATGCCTGGACGGCCTGAGCGGCGCGGTGCAGGCCGTGCAGACGCTCTCCGGCCGGAGCGGGCTGCCCGAGGACTCGACCCAGGTGCTGATCCGGGCGACCGGCGTGGCGCTCCTGAGCGATTTCGCCGCCCAGCTCTGCCGCGACGCGGGGGAGAGCGCCCTCGCCGGACGGGTCGAGCTGGCCGGGCGGGTGACGCTGCTCACCCTGGCTGCGCCCCTGCTGATCGGCCTGACCGCCCAGCTCACAAGCCTTCTTCCGGCAGGCTAGGCCGGGCAGTGCCCGGTTCCACTTGCTGCCGGTCGGCAGTGCCGACAGCCGGTTGCTGCCGCATAGGCCAAGCGTACCCTTCGGCCATAAATCAGAGCCTCAGGGTACTTCGTGGTCGAAGGACTCGGGGTGACTGCCCCACAAGGGCTGCGAACCCCTCAGCCGCTTTCAGCGACAGCTCCCCTTTCAGGGAAGCCGGGTGCGGACTCAGCCTGCCGACGCAGCATTCGGGGAATCACATCTCTTTGCCCCGAAACTGCAGCGGATCAAGGTGTTTTCCGGGAGAGCTCGAGAGGCGCCTTTTTAAAAAGGCGGCCTCTCGAACGTCCCCACCGTTTCCCCGGAGGTGTGCTATGCGGAAAGTGTGGATTGTGCTCGTCGTGCTCCTGGCGCTGCTGTGCGGCGGGGCGCGGGGCGAGGAGGCGGGGCAGGGCACGCCGGAGGCAGTCGTGGACTCGCTGGAGCTGTCCGGGTGGCAGGAGGAAGCGGACTTCGACGTGCGGGGACTGATACTGGATCTGTGCGCGAAGCCGGAGGCGGTCGACTGGCAGGGGCTTTTGAGCCTGGCGAAGGCGCGGCTGCGGGAGGCGGTGGCGTTTGCGCCGGGCGCGCTGCTGAGCCTGACGATTCCGGCGATCCTGTGCGCGCTGAACCGGCGGTTTCTGTCGGGCGAGCTGGCGCAGGCGGCGCAGCTTGTGTGCTTTCTGGGCGAGGCGCAGGCGCTCATCGCGCTGTTTCTGGGCGAGCTGGCCTCGGCGCGCGTGGCGATCGAGCGGGTGGGCGGGCTGACGGAGAAGGTGTATCCGGTGCTGCTGACCCTGCTGTCGATGACCGGCGGGAACGCGGCGGCAGGGGTGATGCGCCCGCTGTACGCCTTTTTGAGCGGCGCGCTGTCCTCAGGCCTGTATCGCTCGGCGTTCGTGCTGGCCTCGTGCGCGGCGGCGGTGGCGGCGGCGGGGCGGCTGAGTCCGGACGTGCGGCTGCACGGACTATTAAAGCTGCTGACCTCGGTCTCAGGCTACCTGACCGGCGCGTGCATGACCGCCTTTCTGGCGATACTGACCGCGGGCGGGCTGTTGGGGGCGACGCGCGACGGCGTGACGATCCGCGCGGCCAAGTACGCGATCGACAGCCTGCTGCCGGTGGTGGGCGGCGAGGTGGCCGGGGCGATGGACGCGGTGACGCTGAGCGCGGCGCTGGTCAGGAACGCGGCGGGGATTACCGGCCTCGTGCTGATGCTGGGCGTGTGCCTGGCCCCGATTGCGCGGGTGGTGGCCTGCATGCTGATCTGCCGGGTGGCGGGGGCGCTGGTCGAGCCGCTGCACGCCGGGGAAATCAGCGCCTGCCTTCAGGACTTCTCGAGCGTGCTGCGCATCCTGCTGATCGCGCTGTGTGCCTGCGCGGTGCTGTTCGTGATCCTGGTGGGCGCGACGCTTCGGGCGGGCGCGCTGGTGTTTTCGCTGAGGTAAGGAGGAATGACCATGCTGACGGAAACGGTGGCCAGCCTGTGCGCGCTGTCGGCCTTATCAGCGCTGTGCGGACTGCTGCTGCCCGAAAGGCGGCGGGAGCAGCTCTCCCTGATCACGGGTCTGCTCTGCGCTGGGGCGATTGCGCGGCTGGCCGCGATGTGGGCGCGGTAGGAGGTGGCTATGACGGGCGAGTTCATGCGCCGGGTGCGCAGGCTTCAATGGCCGGTGATCGCGGCGCTTGCGCTGGCGTGCGTGCTGGTGCTCTCGGCGGGCGGGGAACGGGCGAGCGAACCGGCGCAGACCGGCACGGAGCTGGAAACGCGCCTGGAGCGGGTGCTCTCGGCCATTGAGGGGACGGGGAAGGTGCGCGTGATGATCCGCGAGGAGAGCCGCGCCGAGGTCTCCGCATTTGCCCCGCAGCAGGAGCCGTCGGCCGAGGGCGTGGTGATCGTGTGCGAGGGCGCGGACGACCTTCGGGTGCGCCTGGCGCTGGAGCAGGCCGCGCAGGCGCTGCTCGGCGTGCCCTGCAGCCGTATTCAGGTAGTCAAAATGGAGGAGGGAAGCTGATGAACTGGCTGGATCTTCAGGCCCGCAGGCGGGTGTGCGCCTCGGCGCTGTCGCTTTTGCTCTTTGCGCTGGTGTGCGCCATCCTGTGCCTGCCCAGGGTCGAGGAGCCTGCCGCCCAGGTCACGGCCCCTGCCGAAACCGTCGATCAGTTTCGCCTGAGCCGCGACCAGCTCCGCGCGCAGGAGTGCGATCAGCTGCGCAAGCTGCTGGATGACCCCGCGACCGGCTCCGCCATCCGCGCCCGCGCCCAGGAACGCCTGATGAACCTGATGCAGTGGGCCGAGACCGAGGCCGACCTGGAGGAAATCCTCGAAAAGCGCGGCTTTGAATGCGTGCTGGTCAGCGTGCATCAGGACTCCGCAAACGTGCTCGTGCGCACCGACTCGCTGACCCAGGCCGACGCGGCGCTCATCCTCGAGCTGACCGCCCGCCAGACCGGGCTCACCGGCGGCGCGATCAAGATCATTCCGGTGGAAAAATAAACAGGCGCCCCCGGGCAAAGGGGCGCTGTTTTCAGGCCTCTCAGGCGGAGGCGGCAGCCTCGCGCAAGCCTTCATAGCTCTCGCGGGGCACAAGCCCGAGTCCTCCGACCGCGGAGTACCCTGAGGCTCCAATCTATGGCCGAAGGGTACGTGCGATCCCAGCGGCAGCGAGTGGGTGTCGGTCCTGCCGACCGGCTGCGGCCGCCAAAGGGGCCAGGGGAGCTTGCGATTGCTCCCCTAGGCCCCCTTGGAACCCCCTTACCCTTTCTAACGCGTTCTTGTGGTTCGGCTCTGAGGAAGATACGTTTCTGTCGGGCCAGTTTTTGGTGGTCGGAAGGAGACGGGGTGACTCCAACTGAACCACGAGATCAGCAGAGATGAAGTGCCTTGGGTGAGGCGTGGGTGAAGCGCCGAAAGGCGCTTTCGGGAGGCAGGTGGGGGCGGCGGGAGGCGGGTGCTTCTGGCCTTGTGTCCGTCACTCTCGCGGGGCACATGCCCGAAGTTTCCGCAAACGAAGAACCCAGCCGCTCCAATTTATGACGGTTGGGTTCGTGTGCTGCCTGCCGTCAATCTGCGGCACGTCCGCAGATTCGAAGAAATCAGCCGCTTCAATATATGGCGGCTGATTTCGTGTTCTATTCGGCGGCAGCAAGCGGGTGCAGGCTCAGCCTGCCGGCAGCAAGCGGGTGCAGGCTCAGCCTGCCGGCAGCAAATGGAGCCGGGCACTGCCCGGTTAGTTGGTGAAGTTCACGACCTCTTCCTCGGGCTTCTTGGCAGACTTGATCTTCTGCTGCACGAGCACGATGGTCTCGCGGTGGTGCAGCGGGCTCATGTCCTCCTGCATATGGGCGATGACCTCGACCCACTCGCCCTCGGTGGGCAGCGGGCCGTCCACGAAGCAGGCGAAGCCGATGCCGCCGATGTCGTTGGCGCAGCAGGTCATGGCGTAGCGGCCCAGCACGTACACGTTGTCCGGCAGGTCCTCCATCCGGAACACCTGGCCCTTGACCTTGACGTTCTTGCCCGAGTAGCGCTCGGGGTGCTCCAGCGCGTCCAGATACCACACGCCGAACTGCTCGTCGAGCACGTGGATCGGGTCGGCCTTGACGTCGTAGGGCAGATCCTCGTCGCTCACGCCGTCGTCACTGGTGCCGTCCAGGTTGTCGAAGATGATGCTGCAGCTGGGGTTGAGCGCGCGCACCTGGCGGCGATAGGGGCTCTTGGTGGTGTTCTCGTCGCAGCGGTTGAAGATCACCGCGTCGGCCTCGACGATGCCGTCGGTCATCATCTGGCGCATGTTGTTCACGTACAGGGCGTAGGTCGTGGCGTCGATCAGGTCAACCACCTGCGCGATGTCCCAGCCCCTGGGCACGCGGGTCTTGAAGAAGCGATCCATCGTCCAAACCGCGTTGTACTCGACCAGCACGCGCTCGGGCTTGTAGGCGTCGTTCAGCTCACGAAGCTTTCGCGGGTTCAGATCGTCGGGCGACTCCAGGTTCACGAGCACCGTGTTCGTGTCCTTGAGCAGCTGCTCCTCGTATTCCTCCTCGCCCTCCTCGCAGCACAACAGCAGCGTGCGCTCGCCGGCGGAGAAGCCGTCGTCGGTCAGCAGCTCCTTGATGAAGTGGGTCTTGCCGCTCTCAAGGAAGCCGGTAATCAGATAAATGGGCGTGTCCATGGCGCACCTTCCTTATAATCCTCAGATTCCGAACAGGGCGCGGATCGCGTCTTCCTTCAGCGCGGTGCCGATGAAGCACAGCCGGCCGGTGTATTCGGCGGAGCCATAGCGGATTTCGTACTCGCCGGGGGTGTAGTCGAAGTGGATCCAGCGTCCGTCCTTCGCGGGCACGATGCCCTTGGCGCGGATGACCATGCCGTACTTGTCCTCGTCGTTCAGCACAGACAGCGCGGCCTTGAGCGTCTCTTCGTCGAAGGTCACAGGCGACTCTACGCCGAAGTTGCCGAACACCTCGTCCGCGTCGTGATCGTGGCAGCCGCAGGTGCAGTGCGGGCCGTGCTCGTGCTCGTCATGCTCATGCTCGTGCTCGTCGTGATCGTGCTCGTCGTGATCGTGATCATGCTCGTCATGCTCCTCGCCGTCGTGATGATGGTGGTGATGATGATGCTCCTCGGGCAGGTCGTCCAGGGTCAAAAGCGCGGCCGGATGCTCGATGGTCTCGAGGATCTTCTCGCCGGTCAGCTTGTCCCAGGGCGTGGTGATCACGCGGGCCTTGGCGTTGTGCTCGCGGATGAGCTGAATGGCCTTGACCACCTTGTCCTGCGGCACCAGCTGGGTGCGGCTGAGGATGATGGTTTCGGCGCTGACGATCTGGTCGATAAAGAACTCGCCGAAGTTCTTCAGGTACATGCGGCACTTGCCCGCGTCCACGACCGTCACGCAGCCGGTCAGCTCGATGTCGTGGCGCTCCTTGGCCTTCTCCACCACGCGGCGGATGTCGGACAGCTTGCCCACGCCGGAGGGCTCGATGAGGATGCGCTCGGGGTGATAGGTATCGATCAGCTCGTCGATCGCCTTCTGGAAATCGCCGGCCAGCGTGCAGCAGATGCAGCCCGAGTTGAGCTCGGTCACCTGAATGCCGCTGTCCTTCATGAAGCCGCCGTCGATGCCGATCTCGCCGTACTCGTTCTCAAGCAGTATAACCTTCTGGCCCTTCAGGGCCTCCGAGAGCAGTTTCTTGATGAGCGTGGTCTTGCCCGCGCCCAGGAAACCGGAAATTACGTTTACCTTGACCATAAAAAACACCTTCTTCGTCAATGATCCTTGAGAAAAGTACTTTCTTTCTCAAGATCGCTTTCTATCCTACCACGCAAATGTTTAGAATTCCACCTCGTTGCCCGAAAGATACGCCGGTTTCGCGCTCATTCCCCGCGATAGAGCAACAGTCCCTCGCCGGTCTGAATCGGCCTGCCCTCGCGCAGCAGGCGCAGGTAGCCCCGGCGCAGCGCGTTGTCCTCCGGCCACTGCTCCATCGGCAGTTTGGAGGCATGTCCGTAAATGCGCCAGGCGGCAGTGAAACGCTCCTGCCGCGAGGTGCGGGTGGGCGTAAAGTCGTTCATGAAGCCGATGATGCGGGAGGACTCGGGCAGCATCCAGCGGTGGTCGGGGTTGAGCAGCCAGGAGGCGCAGTGCACGATCAGCGGGCGCTCCTTCGTGCACCCGAAGAATTCGTACGCCTTTTGGTAGGATGCGCGGCAGGCCTCGCGGTCGAGCGGCGCGCCGGAGGGAATGTGCATGCCGTAGATGCGGTCGCCCGCGCGCACCGTCACCCCGCCGGGCAGCTCGCAGTCCGGGCCGGGATACACGCGCTGTTCATACTGCAGCCGCCCCAGCACGATCAGCGTGAGCCTGAAAAGCCCCAGTTCGAAGGCAAAGGAGTGATCCTGCGTGCCGCACACGCCGTCCACCTCCAGGCATTCAGTCATCTTGCTGTGCAGGTCGCGCGCCGCGCCCAGCAGCAGTTCCTCCGTCCAGCCCTTCTCCAGATAGCGCCCCGCCAGCACGGGCAGGCCGGCGATCTGGCAGCATAGATAGGCGCTCTCGGCCGGAAGATGGGCCCTTTCGGCCATCGGGCGCATCCGCTCCATCAGCGCCTCTCCGCTCTCTGCCCCTCCGCACGGGTCAGTTTCAAGGAAGCTCCGCCAGTCCTCGTCCGCTGAAAGACGCGCTTCGGCCGCCTCAATCGCGCGCAGGTTTTCTGCCTCAAATCCCGCTCGGGTCAGCAGCTCTCTCGTCCATCCGTTCATCATCCGTTCCTCCGATACTCGTTTTGTCACCATTATACACGATCTGCCCGCGAAGCGCAACAGCTCCCGTCGGCGTTTGCGCGGGAAGGAGGCGTGCATCCCTCGCTTTCCGCGCAGACTCGTACGAAAAAGTGAAAATTGCGCCGGAGGGTTTAACTTGCCCTTGCCAGAGGGGGCATTTTGTTGTATAATGGGTGTACAACATTTAGGGAGGCTAAAACCATGATTCAGACGATTATCGGACATAAAGGAAGCGGAAAAACGATCAAGCTGCTCCAGCTGGCCAACGAAGCGCTGAGCACCGAAGCGGGCAACGTGTTCTACATTGACAACAGCAACAAGCACATGTACGACCTGCAGCGCGGTATTCGCTTCGTCAACGCCAAGGATTTCGACATCAAGTCGCTGAATGGTTTTTACGGCCTGCTTTGCGGTATGATGGCCGCGAATTTCGACATCACCCTGGTCGTCGTGGACGGCTTCATGTCCACCGTCAACGCCACCAATGCCACCATGGCTGAGCTCGAGCCCTTCTTCGCCCGCCTCGAGGCCCTGTGCGACAAGCACGGCGTGCGCCTCGTCATCGGCATCAGCGGCGAGGCCGACGAGATGCCCGAGTTCGTCACCCGCTACGCCATCTAGCAGACAGTGTCTGCGGCCACTTGCTGCCGCGCATTCTCTCGACGACCCTGAGCGTCATAGATTGAAGCGCTCAGGGTCTTTGGATTTCCAGAGACTCTCTGGAAATCACTGGTCGGCGTTGCCGACAGGCTGAGCCTGCACCCATTTGCTGCCCCGGACAGCACACGAAACCAGCCGCCATACATTGGAGCGGCTGATTTCTTCGCCGGGCGGTGCCCGGAGCCACCTGCTGCCGCGAGTTCTATCGACGACCGTTGGCCGCCATAAATTGAAGCGGCCAAGGTCTTCGAATCCGCAGGAATTTCCTGCGGATTTTCTGTCGGCACTGCCGACTCGGGGTGGCTGGGGGAGGCTCCGCTATCGCTTCGCGCTCCCCCAGACCCCTACCGAAGTTTGTCCGGCAGGCAGTGCCGACTGCCGCTTTTTCACGCAAGCAAAACCCTCCCCCGGGCGGCGGCGCCTGGGAGAGGGCTGGAAATCGGTTTTACCGGGGCAATATCTCTGCCCCCGCATCCCCATAATACAGCTCGCGGGGGCTGTCTGCGAGGAAGACCTCGAGCATGTCCTGGAAGGAGTCGGCCAGACGCGCCTGAGGCAGCTCGGCCAGCGGCATCCAGAACACGCGCCCCTCGTCGGAGGAGCGGAGGACGCCGGTGAAGCGGCTGGCGCGGTAGAGCAGCACGACGTAGCGGCGGCCGTCCTGGAACTGCTTCACGCCGCACAGCACGGGGTTCTCGACGGTCAGCCCGGTCTCCTCGTACATCTCGCGCACGACGGCGCGCACAAACGACTCGCGCGGCTCGACGTGCCCGCCCGGGAAGACGATGCCCGGCCAGTTTTTGTCGGCGCGATCCTGCACGAGCACATTGCCCTGGCCGTCCTCGACCATGCACATGACGGTAAACTCAGCCGGTTCGGTTCTGGACATACGCTCACTCCTTCGTATTTTTCATGCTCACGCGCAGCAGATCCATCGCATACAGGCAGGTCATCGAGCGCACGCGGGTGCGGTCGCCGCGCAGCTTCAGCGCCTTGACGACGACGCCCTGCCTGCCCGCGCAGGCGATGTAGACCGTGCCCACCGGCTTTTCAGGCGTGCCGCCGTCCGGCCCGGCGATGCCTGTCGTGGCCAGTGCCCAGTCGGCGCCCGACGCCCGCAGGCAGCCCTCGGCCATCTCCCGGGCGCACTGCTCGCTGACCGCGCCGTGAGCGCGCAGCGTCTCGCCCGATACGCCCAGCAGGCGCTCCTTGGCCTCGTTGGCGTAGGTGACGTAGCTTTCCCCCAGCACCGCGCTCGCGCCGGGCACGTCCACCAGTCGGCTGGCCAGCATGCCGCCGGTCAGGCTTTCGGCCACGCTGACGGTCTCTCTTCGCGCCGTCAGCATCTCGACGACGGTTTTCGGCATCGACGCGTCCAGTCCCTCGGCGTACACGCTCTCGCCCAGCCGCGCGCGAATCTCCTTCTCCAGCGGCTCAAGCAGCGGCGCGGGATCCACGTCCTTGCCGCAGCGCACGGTCAGGCGCGCCGTCACTTCGCCGGGCGCGCAGTACAGCGCCAGCGTGGGGGACTCCCAGTGGAACAGATCCATCAGCCTGGTCTCCACGATCGACTCGCCCACGCCCACGATGTGCAGGAACCGGCTGGCGATCACCTGGTCGGACAGCGACAGCAGGTAGGGCTCCAACTGCTGCTCGTACATGTCGATCAGCTCGTGCGGCGGCCCGGGCAGCACGGCAACCCGCTTGCCGTCCTTCTCGGCGATGCAGCCGGGCGCGGTGCCCTTGCGGTTGGGCATCAGGCGCGCGCCCTCGGGGAAGTCGGCCTGGCGCAGGTTGTTCGGGGTCATCTCGCGGCCGGTGGACTCGAAGTAGCGGCGGATGCCCTCGACCACCTCGTCATGCCGCACCATGGGCAGGCCCAGCGCCTCGGCCACCATTTCCTTGGTCAGGTCGTCCTCGGTCGGCCCCAGGCCGCCGGTGGTGATGACCAGGTCGGCGCGGGAAAGCGCCTCTCGCACCGCCTCCTTCACGCGGCCGGGGTTGTCGCCGACCGTGCTCTGCCGGTACATCGTGATGCCCAGCGCGGCCAGGCGGCGGGCCAGGAACTGCGCGTCCGTGTTGACGATCTGCCCCATCAGCAGCTCCGTGCCGACGGACACAATTTCCGCGATCATGAAAATGCGCCTCCTATGTATTGTGTATAGATGAGTAACAGGTTCAGGCTTCTCAGTCAGAGGCGGCAGCCTCGGGCGCAAGCCCGTTGCCCTTGTGAGGCAGTATCCCAGAGTCTTCCGACAGCGAAGAATCCTGAGGCTCTGATCTATGGCCGAAGGATTCGTGTTCTGTCCGGCGGCAGCCCGAGTCGGCAGCGCCGACTGGCAATCGGTGCAGAATTGCGCCGATTCGCAGACTTCGAGGCCTTCAATTTATGGGCCTCGACAGTCGTCGATAGAATCGGCGGCAGCAAGTGGCAGTCGGCCCTGCCGACCCGGGGGAGCTTGCGATTGCTCCCCTAGGCCCCCTTGGAACTCCCGTACCCCTCCAAACGCGGTCCCGTGGGTGCGCTCTGAGAAGGATACGTTCCTTGCCATCCAGCTTTTGGTATGTGCTGGGAGACGGGGTACGTCCAACTGAACCACGAGATTAGCAGCTGACAACTGCCTCGGGTGCGGTGTGGTTCCCGCGCAAAGCGCGTAAGCGATGTAGGCAGGGGTTACGGCGGGAAGCAGGTGCTCTCGCTTTGCGTCCGTTGCCATTGTGAGGCAGTATCCCAGAGTCTTCCACCCGCGAAGAATCTGGAGGCTCTGATATATGGCCGAAGGATTCGTGTGGCCCCGGCGGCAGCAGGTAGCTGTCGGCCCTGCCGACCGGCAGCAAGTGGCAGTCGGCCCTGCCGACCGGCGGCAGCAAGTGCGTGCAGGCTCAGCCTGCTACATATTTTTCCAGTCGATGACCGACTTGTTGCTGCGGATGTAGTCGATGCAGGAGAGCACGGCGAGCACGAGCGCGATCCACATGCACACGTTGGCCAGCACGACGCCGAAGGCACCCATGAAGCCGTCGTAGATGCCGAAGGGGATGCACACCATGCTCAGCAGCACGGCGACCGTCTGCATGGCGGTCTTGTACTTGCCCAGCTTGCCCGCGGCGATGACCACGCCGCGCGACGCGGCCAGCATGCGGAAGGCGCTGATGATGAACTCGCGCGCGATGAACACCATGCACACGCCGGCGTGCATGCGGCCCTGGGCTACCAGGAACAGCATCGCCGAGGTAATCAGGCACTTGTCGGCGATCGGGTCGACCAGCTTGCCAAAGTCGGTGATCTGGTGGTTCTTGCGGGCCAGGTATCCGTCCAGCAGGTCGGTCGCCGAGGCGGCCAGGAAGATGATTACCGCCAGCCACTGCGTCCAGGTGCGCGACGCGGAGATGAAAATGCAGAACACGGGTACCAGCAGCAGGCGAAGAATCGTCAGCTTGTTGGGCAGGTTGATCTGCTTGAACCGTTCAATCAGCTGTTTCATTGTTGTATCGCCTCCCCTGTCAGGTCGTATTCGCTCGCGCCGGTGATGTGCACAGTCACGTATTCGCCCGGCTTGAGCTTCTTTTGAGAGGTAAAGAGCACCTTGCCGTCCACCTCGGGCGCCTCCATGAGCGAGCGGCCGTAGTACCTGCCGTGCCGGAAGCCCTCGACCAGCACCTCGTCCGTTTCGCCCACGCGCGAGCGCATAACCTCGGCGGAAATCTGCTGCTGCAGCGTCATCAGCCGGTCCAGGCGCTCCTGCTTGACCGCCTCGTCGATCTGCTCAGGCATCGCGGCGGCCGGCGTGTTCTCCTCCGGGCTGTAGGCGAACGCGCCCAGCCGGTCGAAGCGGGTCTCCTTCACGAACTCGAGCAGCTCCTCGAATTCCTCCTCGGTCTCGCCCGGGAATCCCACGATCATCGTTGTGCGCACGATAATGCCCCGCTGCCTGCACCCGGCAAGAAGCCGCTTGATCATCTGACTGTCGCCCCGGCGGTTCATCGCCCTGAGCAGCCGGTCGTTGATGTGCTGCAGCGGCAGGTCGAGGTACTTGGCGCACTTGGGCAGCGACGCGATCGCGTCCAGCAGCTCGTCGTTCACCGTGTCCGGATAGCAGTAGAGCACCCGTACCCAGTGGATGCCCTCGATGGCCGACACGTCCGCGAGCAGGTTTTTGAGCAGCAGCGGTTTTCCCTCGAAGTCGCTGCCGTAGCGGGAGGTGTCCTGCGCGATGAGCGTCACCTCGGTCACACCCTTTTTGGCCAGGTCGCGGCACTCCTCCACGATGTCGTCATAGGGCCTGGAGCGATACCTGCCGCGGATCAGCGGGATGGCGCAGTAGGTGCAGCGGTTGTCGCAGCCGTCGCTGATCTTGACGTAGGCCGAGTAGGGCGGGGTGGTCAGCACGCGGTCGCTCTTGTAGAAGCGGTCGCCCTCGCCGATGGCCAGCGGCCGTTCACCCTTTTGCGCCTCGTCGATCACCTCGAAGATGCGCTTGTAGTCGGCCACGCCCATGAAGCCGTCCGCCTCGCCCAGCGCCTCGCGGAGCTCCTCGCCGTAGCGCTGCGCCAGGCAGCCGGTGGCCAGCAGGAGCTTGAGCCGCCCGGTCTGTTTGTATTCGGCCATCTCCAGCAGCGTGTCGATCGATTCCTCCTTGGCCGACTGGATGAAGCCGCAGGTGTTGACGATGATGATCTCGGCCTCTTTCGGGTCGTCCACGATCTGGTAGCCCCTCTCGCGCAGCTGGCCCAGCAGCATTTCGGAATCGACGCGGTTCTTCGAGCATCCCAGGGAAACCAGTCCCACAGTTTTCACGTTCGTGTTCCTCCACTTATTCTACTAATCTTATTGCTTGTTGTCGCCGTACAGGGCGTTGTACTGCTCGCGGGTCATGAGCACCTGGCGGGGCTTCGCGCCCTCGGACTGGCTGACCACGCCGCGCTCGGCCATGTCGTCGATCAGCCGGCCCGCCCGGGCGTAGCCGATGCGCAGCCGCCGCTGCAGCATGGAGATGGACATCTGGCCGGCCTCGACCGCCATCTCGATGGCCTGGGGCAGCAGCTCGTCCGCGCCGGAGTCCTTGTCGTCCTCCGCGCCCGGATCGGGCGCCTCGCCGTCGTCGGGGCGGTTCATGTGGTCGATGACGTCCTCGTCGTAGTCCGCGTCGTGGCGCGCCTTGATGTACTCCACGATGCTTGCGACCTCCTCGTCGCTGACCCACGCGCCCTGCACGCGCTGCATCTTGTTGTTGCCATTGGGCGCGAAGAGCATGTCGCCGCGGCCCAGCAGCTTTTCCGCGCCGCCCACGTCGAGTATCGTGCGGCTGTCCACGTAGCTGGACGTGGTGAAGGCGATTCGCGCCGGAATGTTGGCCTTGATCGTGCCGGTGATGACGTTGACCGACGGGCGCTGGGTGGCGATGACCAGGTGAATGCCGGCCGCGCGGGCCAACTGCGCCAGGCGGCAGATCGCGTCCTCGACCTCGCCGGGCGCGACCATCATCAGGTCGGCCAGCTCGTCGATGATGATGACGATCTGCGGCATGGGCTTTTCGTCGGGGGCGAGCGAGGCGTTGTAGCCCTTGATGTTGCGCACGCTGCGCTCGGCGAACTTGCGGTACCGAAGCGTCATCTCGGCCACCGCCCAGTTGAGCGCGCCCGCCGCCTTCTTGGGGTCGGTCACGACCGGGGTGAGCAGGTGGGGGATGCCGTTGTAGGTGGACAGCTCGACCACCTTGGGATCGACCATGATCAGGCGCACCTCGTCGGGGGTGGCGCGGTAGAGAATCGAGCAGATGATGCAGTTGATGCACACCGATTTGCCCGAGCCGGTCGCGCCGGCGATCAGCACGTGAGGCATCTTGGCGATGTCGCCCACGATGCAGCGCCCGCCGTTGTCCTTGCCCACGCCGAAGGCCAGCCGGGAGGGGTTCTTGCGCGCCTCCTGGCTCTCGAGCACCTCGCGCAGGGGCACGGTTTCCACCGTGTCGTTGGGAATCTCGATGCCCACCGCCGCCTTGCCCGGAATGGGCGCCTCGATGCGGATGCTGGGCGCGGCCAAGTTGAGCGCGATGTCGTCGGCCAGCGCCGTGATGCGGCTGACCTTGATGCCCGGGGCAGGGTAGACCTCGAAGCGGGTGACGGCCGGGCCGTGCGCGATGCCGGTCAGCTCGACGCTGATGCCGAAGCTCTTGAAGGTCTCGATCAGCTTCTGCGCCTTCTTCTGGTCGGCCTGCTCGTTGTTGTTGACCTTGGCGGGCTTGGGCGCGGAGAGCAGATCGACCGGCGGGTAGTTGTATTCGATCAGCTCGACCTTCTGCGCGAATTCCTCGTGCGGGTCGTTGAGGATCGGCGTGCCGTCCAGCCTGCGCTCCGGCTCGATCTTCAGCGCCTGGGTGTCCGAGGCGTAGCTGTCCGGGGGCAGTATGTCCTTCACCGGCTGGCCCAGCACCCTGCGGTGCCGCTCATGCTCGGCCGGCTTTTCAAGCGCCGCGGCGGAGGGGAAGACAACCGGTTTTTCGTCCATTTCGTCTGTCTCGTCCGCCTGGGGCGTTTCCTCGTCCTCTTCAGGCTCGTCGTCCCCGCGCCGGCTGCCGAACAGCGGCGAGGGCTCGTCGTCGTCCTCATCGTCAAAGGAGAACAGCGAGGGCTGCGGCGCGGCCGCTTCGTGCGCCTCGGGCATTGTTTCAGGCCCGTTTTCCGGCTCGCATACGTCCTCGGCTTCCTCTTCCTCCGGCGCTTCTTCGGGCTCAGGCTGCGCGATCGCTTCGGGAATATCCTCAGGCGCTTCCTCCTCTTCTTCGTCCTCCTCGTCCGGCGTGTTCACCGGCAGGGGGCGCAGCGTGCCGTCCGACACGGGGGGCACATCGACGGGCGGAATGTCCTCGATGGGGGAGGAAATGTCCTCCGCTTCGTCCTGCGGCTCGTCCTTTTTGTGGAACAGGCGGGACATGAAGCCCTGCTTCGGCTCGTCATAGAACTCGTCCTGCGCCTCGTCCGCCTCCTCGAAGGGATCGGGCATGTCGGGCGCGGCCGGCTCCTCGGGCGCGGCGGAGAAGGCGGTTTCGGGCGTGATGGCCTGCCCGCCCATGATCTTTCGCTCGCGCTTGTTTTTATTCTTCATGTATTCGGGCACCTCGAGCGGCTTTGCGCCCTTGCGGATAATCAGCTCGCCCGGGTCGCGCGCGGGGGCCGGCTCAGACTTCTTAGGCGACAGCGGCTGGTCCCAGTCGCCCCAGTCGCCGCCCTGCGCCTGCTGCTCGGCCAGCCGCTGTGCGCGAGCCTGCTCGTGCAGCTGAACGCGCTCCTCGCGCTTCTGGCGGTACTCGGCCCGCCCGTTCTCGAAGCGCTCGCGGGCCTGCTCGCCCAGCCTTCTCAGGGAAATCTGCTTGATCCATACCACGCAGCCCGCAAACAGGAAAAACAGCGCGATCAGCCCGGTCCACTGGTTGCCCAGCAGGCTGTAGGCCGGGTAGGCGAGCAGCGCTCCCAGCGCGCCGGTGCCCTTGCGGGTGAAGAAGGATTCCTGGATGAAATTCAGGTAGCTGTCGATCTGCATGCCCAGCAGGATTTCCTTCGCGTAGAACACGTGCACCATCGCAAACGCCAGCAGCACCGCCACGAACATCAGCAGGATCCGCCCGGTATCGTATTTTTTCTTTCCCGCGAAGCCCACCAGGATGCCGATCCACAAAAGCAGCATCGGAATCAGCCACGAGAATACGCCCGCCAGGCCCAGAAGCAGCGCCTTGATCGCGTTGGTCGCCGGGTCGCCGGTAATCAGCACCGCCAGCGATACCGCCGCCAGTCCCACCAGGCCCAGCCCGATCAGCTCGGTCGCCGAAATGCCGGACGCGGCCTGCTTCTGATTCGCCTTGCCCCGGGTCTGCTTCGCGCCGCCGCGGGGCTTGCCCGCCGTTTTTTTCTGTGCCGCCATGAATTGCCTCCCGTATCGAAATGAGGATACCATCCTCTTGTATATGCAGAATGCCATGCGCATATTTTACCATCTACCATTATACAGCCCTTGCGTAAAAAACACAAGCGCGGATCGGCCGCATTTCGGCGAATCGCGGAGGGAACGGGGCGCAGGTCTGAACGATTCGTCAATTATCTGTGCGATTGGGACTTGAATTGCGCAGGGTTTTCCGGTACAATAAGCAGTGGAAGCGTGTCCTTCCGCGAAGATGTATCTGAAAAAATCTCACATAAAGGAGCGAAAACCATGAAGGCGTTTATGGACGAAAACTTTCTGCTGAGCACTCCCTGCGCGCAGCACCTGTACCACGACTATGCCGAGCATATGCCGATCTACGACTATCACTGCCACCTCAGCCCGAAGGAGATCGCCGAAAACATCCAGTTCCGCAACATCGGCCACCTGATGCTGGGCGGCGACCATTACAAGTGGCGCGCGATGAGCGCCTACGGCTACGACAACGATTTCATCCGCACCTCGGGCGACTACGAGCGCTTCATGGCCTTTGCCAAGGCGATGCCCATGATGATCGGCAATCCGATGTATCACTGGACGCACCTGGAGCTCAAGCGCGTGTTCGGCATCACCGAGCCGCTGAGCGAGAAGACCGCCCAGAGCATCTGGGACCGCGCCAACGCGATGCTCGCCACCGACGAGTTCCGCGCCCGCCGCCTGATCGAAAAGTTCAACGTGGCGCTGGTTTGCACCACCGACGACCCGACCGACAGCCTCGAATACCACAAGGCGCTGGCGCAGGACGAGAGCTTCAAGGTAAAGGTGCTGCCCGCCTTCCGCCCGGACAAGGCGGGCAACGTGGAGCGCGCCGGCTTCAGGGAGTACATCGAGAAGCTGGCCGAGGTTTCCGGCCGCAGCATCCACAGCGTGCAGGACGTGATCGACGCGCTGGACAGCCGCGTGGAGTACTTCCACCAGGTGGGCGCGCGCATCTCCGACCACGGCCTGGACACTGTGCCCGCCTTCAACGAGGATCCCCGCCTGGCGCAGACCGCCTTTGAAAAGGCCATGCGCGGCGAGACGGTCTCCCCCTGCGAGCGCGACGCCTACCGCAGCGTGCTGCTGGTGGCGCTGGGCGAAATGTACAACAAGCGCGGCTGGGCGCAGCAGTACCACATGAACGCCCTGCGCAACAACAACACCCCCGCCTTCCGTCAGTTCGGCCCGGACACCGGCTATGACTCGGTGGACGACACCCTGATCGCGCACAATCTCTCCCGCCTGCTCGACGCGCAGGAGTCCCGCGGCGCGCTGCCCAAGACCGTGCTCTACAGCCTGAACCCCGCCGCCAACTATGTCATCGCCTCGATGGCCGGCAACTTCCAGGGCAATGTCCCCGGCAAGATCCAGATGGGCAGCGGCTGGTGGTTCTGCGATCAGCGCGACGGCATGATCGAGCAGATGAAGGCGCTTTCTCAGATCGGCCTGATCAGCCGCTTCATCGGCATGCTGACCGACAGCCGCTCCTTCGTCAGCTATCCCCGCCACGAGTACTTCCGCCGCATACTGTGCGACGTGATCGGCGGCTGGGTTGAGAACGGCGAGTATCCCTGCGATGAGGAGACGCTCAGGCAGGTGATCGAGGGCATCTGCTTCAACAACGCGAAGGAATACTTCGGTATCGAGCTGTAAGGAGGTACGTACACCCATGCTCAAGGTTCTTTCGATCGGCAACAGCTTCTCGGACGACGCTCAGGCATGGGCGCACGAGGTGTTCGCCTCGGCCGGAGAGGAGGCGCTGTTCGGCAACCTGTACATCGGCGGCTGCTCGCTGGAGCGCCACCTGCACAACGCCAAGACCGGCGAGGCGGCCTACAGCTACCGCCGCAACATGGTCACCATGGGCGACGAGGGCACCGCGACATTGGACACCGGTCTGCTCGACGAGGACTGGGACTACGTCACCTTCCAGCAGGCCAGCCACTTCAGCGGCCAGTGGCCCACCTACGAGCCCTACCTGCGCCCCCTGGCCGACTACGTGCGCAGGCGCTGCCCGAACGCGAAATTCGCCGTGCACCAGACCTGGGCCTACGAGCAGGACTGCGCCCACCCGGGCTTTGCGCATTACGAAAACAGCCAGGCCCGGATGTACGTCGCGCTGCACGAGTGCTACGACCGCGCCGCAAAGCTCCTGGACGCGCCGGTCATCCCCTGCGGAGACGCCGTGCAGATCGCCCGCGCGCTGCCGCCCTTCGACTATGCCCACGGCGGCAAGTCGCTCAACCGCGACGGCTTTCACCTGAGCCTGGTCGGCGGACGATACCTGGCCGCGCTGGTCTGGTTCGGCTTCTTCACCGGCCGCTCGCCGGAGGAGGTCGCCTTCGTGCCCGAGCGCAAAACCTGGCAGTACGCCGGCATGAAGGACGAAAAACCGCAGCTTCGGCTCTTCTCCCGCGAAGCCCTGACGGCCGAGGAGGTCGCCGCGCTCAGGCAGGCCGCGGCCCGCGTGACGGCCCACACCTGAATAATCGCAGAACATATACAGACGTTCCCTCAGGCACATTGCCCGAGGGAGCGGTTTTTCAGCCTGGCGGCAGTCGGCCCCGCCCGAGTCGGCAGTGCCGACATATGTTTTCCGGGAATCCGGAAAACCGAAGAAACCAGCCGCTTGAATTTATGGCGGCTGGTTTCGTGTTTTACTCGGCGGCAGCAAGTGGCTGTCGGCCCTGCCGACCGGCAGCATGTGGGTGCAGGCTCAGCCTGCCGGCCGCCAAAGGGACCAGGGGAGCTTGCGATGCCTGTCTTATGCCTGCGTTGCGTGGCCCCCGCGGCAGCAAGTGGCTGTCGGCCCTGCCGACCGGCAGCAACCGGCTGTCGGCCCTGCCGACCGGCAGCAAGTGGGTGCAGGCTCAGCCCGCCGAGTCGGCAGTGCCGACATATGTTTTCCGGGAATCCGGAAAACCGAAGAAACCAGCCGCTTGAATCTATGGCGGCTGGTTTCGTGTTTTACTCGGCGGCAGCAACCGGCAGTCGGCCCAGCCGACCGGCAGCATGTGGAACCGGGCACTGCCCGGCCCAGCCGACCTCAGTCTGCGGTATATGCCCAGACGCCCTTCATCTGCTCCGCGAGGGTCTGCGCGTCCCAGGCCTTGGCGCTGTTCAGGGGGCTGTTGGAGTCGTTCACCAGCACCTTCCCGTCCTTGTCCAGGCCGGTCAGCACGATGAAATGGCCGGTATAGGTGAAATCGCCCGGCTTCATCGAGGCGATCAGGATCTTGCCCTCGGCGAGCGCTTCGGTCAGGTACTCCGCGGAGACCGTGCCCTTTTCCACGCTCAGGCCGTAATGCCTGGCCCCGTCGCTCATCAGGCTCCACGAGGTGCCCGCGCCCGGCGTGTACCAGCCCTGCTCCTCGCAGTACTGCGCGACGGCGTAGGGCGTGACCGAGGTATTGCCGGTCAGGCCGCACACCACCATCGACAGGCAGGTGGGTCCGCAGCCGTTCGTGCCGAAAAAGCCCCCGCCGTAGTCGGTATACCCCCAGCGCTCATCCCACTGGATAAACAGCGGCACGACGCCCTTCGTCACCTCGCCCGACACGTCCATCGACGGGTGCGCGTTCCGGGCGCGCGGATAGTCGTCCACGAACGAGGCCGCCTCCGGATACTTCTGCTTGAACACCTGCAGGCTCTCCGGAATGGGCACGGGCGGCTCAGGCTGCCGTACGCAGGTATACAGTACCAGTCCCGAGGCCAGCAGTCCCACCGGCAGCACAAGGCAGGCAAGCCGGCAGGCCGCACGGCGCGGACGCCGGTTCGGTTCGCGCCATTTCAGGCCGGTCGGCACGGCGTTTGGCGCGTTTTCGGCGTGCCCTGCTTCGGCGGTGTTTCGCAGAGGCTCATTCTGCTGAGGGGCGGCAAGGCTGCGCTGCGCTGCCTCGGGCGCGGCGGGAGGAATCGCTTCCGCGGCCTGCCCGGGCAGTGCGGCCGATTCGACCTGTTTCGCGGGTTTCAGTCCGGCGCGTTTCCGGGCGCGCAGCCGAAGAATCAGGCATCCGGCCAGGTACAGCGCGCCGACCGGCAGCGTCTCCTCCTCGCTCAGCAGGCATACCTCAACCACGCTGCCCAGCAGGCCGACCAGTCCCAGTCCCGCCGCGACCACCCGGACGAGCCCCCATCCCCAGCCCTTCGCCGGGCGCGAGAGCACCAGCCCCACAATCCACAGCCCCGCGTACACGAAGCACAGCAGCAGCCCTTCATTGCTCGTCAGGCCGCAGCGACTGGCGCAGACTGCCTCAAAGGCGAACAGGCCCGCCGCGAAAATGACCGCGTAGAGCGCGATTTTGAGCAGATTCCGGCCCGATTCTGACCGCCTGGAACCCCTATTTTGCCCGCCGCAGCGCGCGGCGTCTACTCTGTCGTTCCTCATGACGCTCTCCTTTTGCGTTTCACTGCGAGTAAATTGCATGCTTCCTGCTCCTTTCCATTAGACGCGGGGAAGGGCCGTGCGTTTCACACCGCGCGAAAAAAAGTCGCCCCTTGGATGTATGCGGGGGGACAGGCCGCACAGTCCCGCGTTGACGGGAAGGCGGCGGGCGTGCTATACTACTGGGAAAGGGCGCAGGCCGCCTGGCGGCAGCCAGTGGGTGCAGGCTCAGCCTGCCGGCCGCCAAAGGGACCAGGGGAGCTTGCGATGCCCGTCTAATACCTGCGTTGCGTGTCCCCCGCGGCAGCAGGCGGAACCGGGCACTGCCCGGCCCGTACCCCTCCAAACGCGGTCCCATGGGTGCGTTCTGAGAAGGATACGTCTCTGTCAAACCAGCTTTTGCTGGCCGAAAGGAGAAGGGGCAGTTCCAACTGAACCACGGGATTAGCAGGGATGTTGTGCCTCGGGCACGGCGTGGGTGAAGCGCCGAAAGGCGCTTTCGTGAGGCAGGCGGGGTGGCGGCGGGGGAGAGTGCCTCGGGCGAGGCGTTCGTCACCCTTGTGGGGAACTGCCTCGAGTCTTCCGACAGCGAAGAATTCGGGAACTCCAATCTATGGTTCCCGGATTCGTGCGGCCCCTGCGGCAGCAGGTGGGTGTCGGCACGGCCGACCGGCTGCGGCCGCCAAAGGGACCAGGGGAGCTTGCGATTGCTCCCCTAGGCCCCCTTGGATCTCCCTACCCCTCCAAACGCGGTCCCGTGGTTCGGTTCTGAGGTGGATACGTTCCGGTCGGGCCAGTTTTTGGTAGTCGGAAGGAGAAGGGGTGGTTCCAACTGAACCACGGGATTAGCAGGGATGTTGTGCCTCGGGCACGGCGTGGGTGAAGCGCCGAAAGGCGCTTTCGTGAGGCAGGCGGGGTGGCGGCGGGGGGCAGTGGGGTTTTGCCGCCCTTGTGGGAAAATGCCTCGGGTTTTCCGCAGACGAAGCTCTGATGTGATATGGGATTGGGAAGGGAGAGGAAGCGGCGTGAAGCGACTGAAGAAGTATCTGCCCGCGGCCTGCATGTTTCTGGCGTTCGAGGCGCTGGCGGTCGGGCTGTGGCTGGGCAAGGGCAACGCGTTTTACCTGTGGAATTTTACGTACATCGGGGGATGTCTGGGGATCGGCCTGGCGCTGTTCACCGCGGGCAAGGGGTTTGCGCGGCGGTTCGCGCAGCTGGCCGTGGGCAGCTACATGCTGGTCTACCTGGGGCTGATCTGCCGGGAGAACATGCAGATCGAGGGCTTCTGGTACTATCTGTTTCTGGGCGTGTTCGAGGCGGCGACCATACACTACGCCGCGGCGAAGATCTTCGGGCCGCTGCTGTTCGGGCGCGGCTGGTGCGGGTATGCCTGCTGGACGGCGATGGTGCTCGATCTGCTGCCCTACAAGCACCCCGAAGCCCCGAGGCGGAAGCGCCTGGGCGCGCTCAGGTACGTGAACTTCGCGCTGTCGCTTTTGCTGGTGGCCGGGCTGTTCCTTTCGCGGGCGGCGCACCTGGAGGAGACAATGTTTTACCTCTTCCTGGCCGGAAACGCGCTATACTACGCCTCGGGCATCGCGCTGGCCCTGATTCTGCGCGACAACCGCGCCTTCTGCAAGTACCTGTGCCCGATCACGGTCTTCCTGAAGCCGGCCAGCTACTTTTCGCTGCTGCGCGTGCACTGCGACGAGCAGAAGTGCGTGCACTGCGGCAAGTGCCTGAAGGCCTGCCCGATGGACGTGCAGGTGAACTGCGACGCGCGCAGCCGCAAAAACGGCACCGAGTGCATCCTGTGCTACGAATGCGTCAAGGCCTGCCCGGTCAAGGCGCTGAGGTGAGGCACAGGCAGCTCCTTCGACATTCCCTCGCGCGCTGGTTGACAAACGCGAAAGCCTGATGTATAATGGATGATGCACAATGAATGTTGCGTAACTGATGATTTGAAATGCATGAGGAGACGCGAATGAAGGATTTTCTGAAGGCGGCGACGCCCTGGATACTGACCGGGCTGGGAATCGCGCTGTGTGCCGTTCGCGGCGCGAGGGGCAGGCGCGGCGGCGAGGAAGGCGCGCGCGATTACACGGGCGAGCTGTGCGCCGGGGTGTGCCTGGGCGCGGCGGCCGGTTTTCTGGCCGGGTGGAACCTGAGCCTGAGCATCGTGATGGGCATGCTGCTGTGCGCGGGCAGCGGGCTGGGCTTTTCGCGCGGACGGCGGGAAAGCGGCGAGCCCTGTCCGTTTCAGGGCGGCGGGGCGGAAAGTGCGGAAATGAAATGACGTACGACCTGGAAAAAAGGCTTCCCTACCCGGTGCTGGCGCTTGTTGTGCTGGCGCTGTTTTACGCGGTGTATTTCGGCAAGATGCTCGCTCAGCGTCAGCAGGGCATCGTTACGGACCAGATCGGGCGGCGCAGGGAAAAGACGCTGCACCGGGTGGAGCTGCTGATGAAGACCGCGACCTGCGCCATCGTGCCGGCGCAGCTGCTGTCGATTGCCCTGAACTGGAGCGCGCTGCCGGACAACGCGCGGCTGACCGGTTTTGGGGTGGGGCTTGTGGGCGACGGGGTGTTCCTGGCGGCGGTTCTGTGCATGAGGGACAGCTGGCGGGCCGGCATCCCCGACAGGGACAAGACCGCCCTCGTGACCGGCGGGATCTACGCCTTCAGCCGCAACCCGGCGTTTCTGGGGTTCGACCTGATGTACGCGGGCGTGCTGCTGATGTACCTGAACCCACTCACCGCGGCGCTGACCGCCTTCGCCGTGGTCATGCTGCACCTGCAGATCCTGCAGGAGGAAAGGTATATGGCCGGCGCGTTCGGGGAGGAATACCTGCGCTACAAAGGGCGCGTGATGAGGTACCTGGGGAGAAGGCGGACCGGGACAGGCCGCGTCTGAAAAGCGGAAAAACGCGCCATCCGACAAATAAACAACAGGCCCGGAAACCGACGTGGGTTCCGGGCCTTTGTGGCGTCCCCGGCGCGATTCGAACGCGCGGCCTTTCGCTTAGGAGTATGGCTTACCATGTGATACACGGTTCGGATGTAACTTCCAATATCATCCCTTAAGCAGAATGACTTGTAGTAAACGAACTTTATGGTGCAAAACACCTATTCTGACGCAGTTTTATGTGTCCGTTGGGTGG
>CAKUFI010000025.1 GCA_934647305.1 uncultured Clostridia bacterium
TTGGTAGCGTGCTTGAATGGGGTTCAAGAGGCCGGAAGTTCGAATCTTCTCACCCAGACCAGAAACGGACGTCATGAAGTTGACGTCTGTTTTGTTTTACATATGGCTTTTTCAAGGCCCGGGGGATGGAACGCCGGGGCGTGGGAACCGGGCCTGCAGCGGGCTGCGCTGTTCACGCGGACAAGCGGAAACCGGTCGGCGGGTTAGCCGATGAACCTTCTCGCGGGGACTGAGGGTATGCCGACGCCTGAACAGTCCGGAAATCGCGAAACGCCCTCCGCATTCTCCGGAGGACGTCTGCTGCTTGAAGGAACGTCGGCGCGCTACTCGGGCAGCTTTGCGTTGACCAGCAGCGTCATGAAGGCGCGATTGGTCAGTCGCTGAGTCAACTGATACTCATCCACGTTTAGGCAATTTGACAGCGCAAACGATGAATTGCTGCTGAAGGCCATGTCGACGACGTAGCGAATGCTGCGCTCCACATTGGCGGGGCGCTTTCCGAAGCACTCGGCGATGAGCGGGTACAGCTGAGTCGTCATATGGTTCAGGTATTGCGGATTCTGCCGCGCCAGCTCCACGCCGTAGAGCAGGTAGTGATATCCGGCAAAGCGAGAGGGCACGCCCATCTCCGAGAGCATCTGCGTGCAGTTCTTGGGCAGGGCACGAGGGGCGGGCACGTTCGGCTGTTCGTTCAGCAGCTCGCCCAGTCTGCGGCAGACCAGCAGGGGTTCTACCGGCTTGATCATATAGTAATCCGCACCCAGCGCCAGGGCGCGGGAGAGAATCTGTTCGTTCGTCACCTGCGTCAGCACCATAACGCGCGGGCGATTGCGTAGGGATCTGATTGCCTCCAGCAGGCCGAGGCCGTCCAGCTCGGGAAGCGCCAGCGCGCACAGCAGCGCGTCGATCGGCTGCGTTTTCAGCGCCTGAAGCGCCGTCTTGCCGTCCTGAAACTGGAGAACGTTCGCATTTGGATAAACACGGTTCAGGGCAAGAGAAATCAGTCTGCGGAGATTGTTGTCAGCGTCGACGATCGCAAATTTCAAGAAAATCGAGCTCCTTTCGCTTACGTTTGTGACATTATTGTAACACATTTGCAACCACTTGTAAAGCTGCATAGTATACATGCGTTTTGCATAAATGCGGGAATATGGTCGTGCATTTATGCAAAATATGACGGAAAACATGCAGTATTGTGAATAATCTTAACACGTGCTAAGAGTGTAAAATTTTCAGAATTATAGGGACTTTCTCCATGGTTTTGCTGGGGAATTATGCGCGAATCAAACCATTTTTGAGAGCGATTCGAAGCTACATTGGACAAACGAGAAAAACGGACTATTCGCAAAAACAGGCCGTTCCTCGCCGGAACGACCTGTTTGGTGCAAAGTTACTGCGGTACCAGGCGCAGCTTGGGCAGAGAATCGACCGTCAGCAGTTTGCCGCTGCTGTACTGGTCGATCAGCTCGTCCAGCTTCTCGCCTTCCACATGGGCATACTGCGTCAGCCCGTCGAGCTTGCTGTTGGTGAGCATGTGCGCGTCCTCGAGGTTCTCGAGGCGGCTGTTGGCGGTCTTCAGATCGCCCTGGATGCCTTCAACCGTGCCGGTTAGCCCATCGACGCGACTGGTCAGTCCATCGACACGGCGATTAAGCCCGTCCATCTGGGTGGCCAGTCCATCGAGCTTGCTGTTGGTGAGCATGTGTGCGTCCTCGAGATTCTCGAGGCGGCTGTTGGCGGTCTTCAAATCGCCTTGGATGCCTTCAACCGTGCCGGTCAGCCCGTCAACTCGAGTGTTGAGATCACCCATCTGAGTAGTCAGCCCGTCGACACGATCGGTCAACCCATCGACTGTATCAGTCAGTCCGTCGACACGCGCGGTGAGTCCATTCATTCGGGTATTGAGATTGGCCACATCCGTCTTGAGATTGGCCACATCCGTCTTGAGCCCGGCCACGTCCGTCTTGAGCCCGGCCACATCCGTCTTGAGTCCGGCCATGTCCTGCTTAAGCTCAGACATATCCGTCTTGAGCCCGGTGATGTCGGACTGGATGGACGTGACTGCGGTCAGAAGGGCGTTGAGTATCTGCCTGTCCTCCATGTATATCAATCCTTCCGAAGTCGCTTTCGTGATTGATCTTATTATAGCACAATCTCGGCGGTAAGTCAATGAATTGCTTTGTGATGTTTCAGGACAGATTCGGACAAGGCTTGAGGTAAAGTCGGGCGGCAGCTCGGACGGTTCCTCGAACTGTCTCGAAGACAACCTCGAAAACGCGCTCGAAAAAACTCCCCCGAACCGCGAAGAAAGCGGCGGGAGAGTGGGAAAAACGGTCAGCAGGTCTGTGCGGCGGGCTCGCGGGCGGTGAAGGTCAGCTCGCCGTCCTTTGCGGAGATGAACACCGGCTGGCCCATGCGGATGCGGCCGGAGAGGATTTCCTCGCTGAGCGCGTCCTCGACCTTGCGCTGTATGGCCCGGCGCAGAGGCCGTGCGCCGTATTGCAGGTCGTATCCGGCCTCGGCGAGCAGGTTGACGGCGGAGTCGTCGAACTCGAGCTTCATGCCGCGCTCGGCCAGTCGGTCGCCCAGCTGCCGAAGCATCAGCGCGGCGATCTGGCGGATGTGCTCCTGCTCGAGCGGGTGGAAGACGATGATTTCGTCCACGCGGTTGAGAAATTCGGGCCGGAAGGTTTCCTTGACCTCGTCCATGATGTTTTCCTTCATGGCCTCGTAGGTCTTTTCGTCCTGACAGGCCGAGGAGCCGAAGCCCATGGTGCGCTGCTTTTTGAGCTTGTGCGCACCGGCGTTGCTGGTCATGACCAGCACGGTGTTCTTGAAGTCCACCACACGGCCCTGACCGTCGGTGAGCCGGCCATCCTCGAGGATCTGCAGCAGCACGTTGAACACGTCCGGATGCGCCTTTTCCACCTCGTCGAGCAGGATCACCGAATAGGGCTTGCGGCGCACCTTTTCGGTCAGCTGGCCGCCCTCTTCATAGCCCACATAGCCGGGCGGCGAGCCGATCATGCGCGACACGGCGTGCTTTTCCATGTACTCGGACATGTCGATGCGAATCAGGCTGTTTTCATCGCCGAAGAGCGCCTCGCCCAGCGCCTTGCACAGCTCGGTCTTGCCCACGCCGGTCGGGCCCAGGAAGATGAACGAGCCGATGGGGCGCTTGGGATCCTTGAGCCCGGCGCGCGCGCGTCGGATGGCGCGGGAGACCGCCTTGACGGCCTCGTCCTGGCCGATGACGCGGCGGTGCAGCAGCTCCTCCAGGCGCATCAGCCGCTCGGCCTCGCCCTCGGTCATGCGGGTGACGGGGATGCCGGTCCAGGCGGAGACCACCTGAGCAACCTGCTCCTCGCCGACCTCCTCGATCTGTTCGCTTCGGTGCTGTTCCCAGGCGGCACGGCGCGCGTCCATTTCGCCCTGAAGCTGCTTTTTGCGGTCGCGCAGCGCGGCGGCGGTCTCAAAGTCCTCCTGATCGACCGCCTCCTGGGTCTCATTGCCCAGGCGATCCAGCTCCTCCTCGATGTCCTTCATGTCCGGCGGGGCGGTGAAGGCCTGTATGCGCACGCGTGAGGAGGCCTCGTCGATCAGGTCGATGGCCTTGTCGGGCAGGCAGCGGTCGGGCAGGTATCGGTCGGACAGGTTGACGGCCGCCTCGATGGCCTGGTCGGTGATCTTGACGCGATGGTGCGACTCGTAGCGGTCGCGCAGGCCCATCAGGATGGCGACGGCCTCTTCCTTCGTCGGCTCGCCCACCTGTACCGGCTGGAAGCGCCGCTCGAGCGCCGGGTCTTTTTCGATAAACTTGTGGTATTCGCGCAGGGTGGTCGCGCCGATGCACTGCAGCTCGCCGCGCGCCAGCAGGGGCTTGAGGATATTCGCCGCGTCGATCGAGCCCTCGGCCGCGCCCGCGCCCACCAGCGTATGCAGTTCGTCGATGAACAGGATGATGTTGCCCGCCTTTTTGACCTCGGTCAGGGCGTTCTTCAGGCGCTCCTCGAACTCGCCGCGGTACTTCGCGCCGGCCAGCATGCCCGGCAGGTCGAGCTGTACCACACGTTTGCCGCGCAGGATTTCCGGAATGTCGCCGGTGACGATCAGCTGCGCCAGTCCCTCGGCGATGGCCGACTTGCCCACGCCCGCCTCGCCCAGCAGCACCGGATTGTTCTTGCGCCGCCTGGAGAGGATCTGGATGATGCGTTCGATTTCCTTCGCGCGGCCGATGACCGGATCGAGCTCGCCGTTTCGCGCGGCCTGATTGAGGTCGCGGGCGTACTGGTCGATCGTGGGGGTCTCGCTCTCGCCGCCGGGCTGCGCGCCCGAGCCGCACGCGCGGAGCAGATCCTCGCGCGCCTGGTTCAGGTTCACGCCCATGCGCAGCAGCGCCTGAGCCGCCACACCCTCGCGCTCGCGCATCAGCGCCAGCAGCAGGTGCTCGGTGCCCACGTAGCTCTGGCCCAGGTCACGCGCCTCCTTGGCGCTCTGCTCGAGCACCTTTTTCGTGCGGGGCAGGTACGTCATCGAGCGAACCGCGCCCGACTCTTCGCCCTCGCCGACCATCGAGAGCACGGTGCGGCGCACCTCGTCGATCGAAAGCTCCTTGAACACGCTTCCGGCCGGGCCGGGGTCGCGCAGCACGCCCAGCAGCAGGTGCTCGGTGCCCACGGCGCTGCGGTGCATGGCGGCGGCTTCCTTCTGCGCCGAGAGCAGAGCCCGCTGCGCGCGTTCAGTGAATCGGGAAATAAACTCCATAGATAACCTCCTGAGGAAACGTCAGGCGGCGGGCACTTTTTGCGGCCCGCGCGGCCTGAAACTAAGATTTGGATAGGACAAAGTGGCGAAGAATCCGGGCACGCGCGTAGTTTTGCGCCTCGATTTCCGTCTCGCCGGTTCGCAGACGCAGTCCGCAGGGACGAAGCGCCCGGTCGGTCTGGTCGATGCGGGTAAGCGGAAAGTCGAACAGACCGATGCACACGGCCAGGCGCAGGTCGCTCAGCCGCATGGTCATCTCCCGCACGCTCATCAGCCTCGCGCTGGTGAGTATGGCATAGGAACGGCACAGCCGGTCGAACAGCGCGGGGGATTGCCGTTCGAGCGCGTTTTTGCGCAGTTCCCGCTCGCACCCGGTCAGCTGCATCGCTGCCTCGCGCACAATGCGTACCTGCTCTTCCTCACCCAGGCCGAAGCCCGAGCGTGTGCTGAGCACGTATCGCTTGCCGACCGGCCCCGCGCCCTCCTCGAGCGCGCCCAGCGACAGGCCCTGGTTGGCAAGCTCCTTCACCACGCCGGGGAACAGCTTTTCCTCGGCCAGCAGGGGCAGGTGCAGTATTGCCCAGGGGCACAGCCCGGTGCCCGCGTCCTCCGCGCGCCCGGTCAGATAGCCGAACTGCGGGTCAAAGGCGAACAGCCCCTGCCGCGCAAGCAGCCGCTCGAGAGTACGCCCGGCGGCAACCGCTTTTTCAAGGTTCTGACCCTCCTGCAGCGTGCGGATGAGCAGGTGCTCCTGGCCGCATACCGCCACGGCCGCGCCCGCCAGGCGATCCACATAGGCCACCGAGCGCGCGCCAGCCTTCAGATCCAGTCGGTTCAGCAGCCCGTTTTCAGCCAGGCAGCCCTTCTGCACCTCGTCCATTGAGGCGAGACGGTCGGACTCGAACCACTCGCCGCACGACTGCAGCGCCTCAGACGCGCGTTCTTCGAGCAGGTCGGCCTGCACGTCATCCATCCGGGCGGGAAAGGGCAGGTCGGCGTAGTTGCGCCTGCGGGTCGCGCCGGTGCGCAGAATCACGTCCTGCTCGGGATACGCCAGATGAAGCTCACTCATGCTCGGCCTCCTCGAGACGGGCGTTTAACGCGCGAATCCGGTCACGCAGGGCGGCCGCCTGCTCGTAATCCTCTTCCTCGACCGCGCGATGCAGCTTCCGTTTCAGTTTGTCCCGCTCCATCCGCAGCGATACCTGCTCGCCGGCCTGCTCGGGCGCGTCGCCCGCGTACTGCGCGCGGTTCAGTTTTTTCATCAGATAGCCCTCCAGCGGCTCGCGGAAGGCCTGATAGCACTGGGGACAGCCCAGCGCGCCTTCCTTGAGAAACTGCGCGTACGTCATGCCGCACGCGGGGCAGCTCAGGCGGGGGACAGGGGCCTCGGGCGCTTCCGGCTCCTTCTTTCGGGAAAGCTGCGCGGCCAGCTGGGACAGGTCAAACTTGAGCAGCTGCTTTTTCGCCACGCATTCCTGACACAGGTATTCCTCGTGCTTTTCGCCGTTGATGATCGTCGTGAAGCAGATATTGGCCTCTCGCTGGCCGCATTCCTGACACATCATGTGCTCTGTCCACCTCCCTGCGCGTTGCGGAAGGCCTGGGTCACCAGGCTGCGCAGTACCGCCGCCCGCAGCACGTCCTTCGCGCTTACCGGCAGCGCCAGCGCCTGGGGCGACATCGCCGAGCGCATCAGCAGCGCCTCCCGCCGGGTCACGATTCCGCACTCCATCAGGTGACTGATGATCGCCACGCTCGTGTCCTCGTCGATCGAGGTGCCGATGCGCGCGAGCAGCTCCTGCAGCAGGTTTCTGCCGCTCTCCTGCCGCATCCGCACGATGCGCACGTACCCGCCGCCGCCGCGCCTGCTCTCGATCACATAGCCGTGGTCGATCGTGAAGCGGGTCGCCAGGACGTAGTTGATCTGCGACGGGGCGCAGCCGAAATGCTGCGCGAGCTCGTTGCGCTTTAATTCCACCTGGGAGTCGTCCTCCATCAGGTCTTTGATAAACTTTTCTATTTCATTGCTCAGCTGTGCCATCGCCCAGTTCACCTTCATTTTTTGACCTTTTTTGACTATTATAGCCGCACGCGGCGCATTTTGCAAGAGGGGCGTGAAATTCTTTACACAGTGGGCACAATTTCCACGCACCCTCGCCGCAAAGTGCATAAAAAAACGCCCGGAGCGCGTCCGGACGGGGGTTAGGCGGTTTTCAGATGCGGATCATAGTGCTTTCTGGGAGGGGTTAGAGAGAATGAAACACGGGACGGTGGCAGCGGGTAATGCCCGCAGAACCTGGCAGGGGAAGACCTTGAGGACTTCAATTTATGGCCCTCAAGGTCGTCGCTTGAATCGGCGGCAGCAAGTGGATCCGGGCACTGCCCGGTTAGAAAAGCCGTCTCCCCAGCGTTCTCTCCCTCACAGCCTCGGGAGCAGTACGCGCATCAGCGCCTCGGTCTGCCGGACGGCGCGGGCGGTGAACTGGGGATAGTCCTCGTGCGCGCCCTCGTCGGCGTTGTCGGAGATGGCGCGGATGACGGCGCAGGGGGTGCCATTCAGGTAACAGACCTGGGCGATGGCGCCGCCCTCCATCTCGCAGCAGATCGCGCCGAAATGCGAGACGATGAATTCCTTGCGCTCGCGGGTGGCCACGAACTGGTCGCCCGAGGCAATCGTGCCCACGACCGCGCGGGAGCCGACCGCCCGGACGCACTCGGCGATCAGGTTCACCGCCCGCTCGTCACAGGGGAAGCGGATCATGTTCACCGTCGAGACCAGGCCGTACTCGTCGCCCAGCGCGGTGGTGTCCACGTCGTGCTGCACCAGGTCGCGTGCGACGGCTACCTCGGCGTAATGCAGCTCGCTGCTCAGGCTGCCGCCCACGCCCACGTTGAGCACCAGATTTGGGTGGTACAGCTGAATCATGGCCTGCGCGCAGGCGGCGGCGTTGACCTTGCCAATGCCGCACTCGGCGAGCACCACATCCCGGTCGTGCAGCACGCCCGAGACAAAGCGCATACGGCCGACCGTCTGCTCCTTCGCCTGCTCAAGGGAGGCCATCAGGCCCTGAATTTCCACGCTCATCGCGCCTAGAATGCCGATCATTTCGTATCTCCTTTCGGGTAGGCCAGCTTGTCGACCGTCCAGTCCTCGAGAACCTTCAGGTAGCTCGCGCATTCGTCCTGCGCCGCCTTGAGGCTGAGCGTGCGGAAGCTGCCGCACTCGACCTGCGAATTGCCGAAGACCTCGCCCGTGTGCGCCACGACCTGGGCGAGCGCAGTCTTCAGCGCCTTGACCGTGCGCTCGGGGTCGGCGTTCCTGACCAGCAGGTAAAAGCCGGTCTGGCAGCCCATCGGGCCGAAGTACAGAATGTCCTGCTTCAGCTCGCCGTTTCGCAGGTAGGTGGCCAGCATGTGCTCGCAGGTGTGCATGGTCGAAAGATCCATGTAGTCGCCGCAGTTGGGCCGGCGCGTGCGCAGGTCGTAGGTCGTCACGTCCCCGTCCACCCGCGAGAGGTAGAAGCCGGGCACGATGTAGTTGTGATCCACCGTAAAGCTGGTGATTTTCTGCATGCGATTCATCCTTTCGTGTGTGTTCGACCGGGCGGGCTCAGCGCAGCTCCTTCCCGATCATCGCCGCGGCCTGCGCGGAAATGCCCAGCCCCTCGCCCTCAAAGCCCATGCCCTCGGTGGTCGTGGCCTTGACATTTACGCAGTCCTCGGGCAGGCGCATCGCCCGGGCGAGGTTTTCGCGCATGGCGGGGATATAGTCCTTGAGCCGGGGCCGCTGCGCCACGATGGTCACGTCGGCGTTGACCGGCGAAAAGCCCTTCCCGGCGAGCAGGTGCATGACCTCGCCCAGCAGCTTCATCGAGGAAATACCCCGGTAGCGCTCGTCGGAATCGGGAAAATGCCTGCCGATGTCGCCCAGCGCCGCCGCGCCCAGCAGCGCGTCCATCAGCGCGTGCACGGCCACGTCCGCGTCGGAATGCCCCAGCAGTCCCTTTTCATAGGGGATTTCCACTCCACACAGGATGAGCGCGCGCCCCTCGACCAGTCGATGCGCGTCGTAGCCCGTGCCGATTCTCAGGGCAGGCAGGGAAGAGGCCACATCCGCGGGGGTCGTGACCTTGAGGTTTTTTTCACAGTCGGGCAGCATCAGCACACGCACCTTTCCCATGTAGCGTTCGTACAGCGTCGCGTCATCGGTGCCTGAAAAGCCCTCGGCGCGTGCCCTTTCATGCGCCTCCAGGATGCGTTTTTTCAGGAAGCACTGCGGGGTCTGCACCGCGCACAGCTCCTCGCGCGGCGGCGTTTCGGCGGCAAAGCCCTGCGCGTCCAGCCGCTTGACGGTGTCCACCAGCGCCCGGCCGGGGATGCACGCGCCGCACTTTTCCGCCTCGCAGAGCGTTTCGCGCAGTATGGTCTCGGTCACGAAGGGTCGCGCCGCGTCGTGAATCGCGACCAGCTCCGCTTCCTCGGGCAGCGCCTGTAGGCCATGGTACACCGACTCCTGCCGGGTCGCGCCGCCTGAAACGATCCTTTTCACCAGCGAGCACGCGCCCTCGCTTTCCGTCAGCGCTCGATAGCCCTCGCCGTCGCCCTCGCCCAGTACCAGCACGACGCCCGAAAACAGGCCGGAGCCGGCCAGCGCGTCCAGCGAGCGCGACAGGATGCTGCGCCCGGATAGCGGGTAAAACACCTTGTTGTAGGGCTGGCCGAAGCGTACGCCGCGCCCCGCCGCCACCACGACCGCCCAGGCGTTCACGGCACCAGGCGGTACATGCCCGCGGCGTCTTCCTTGAGCACGTGCTCCGAGAGCGTGACCACTTCGTATTTGCTGGTCTTGTCGCCAAAGCGGATCTCGATCACGTCGCCCACCTTGACCTCCAGCCCGGCCTTGGCCACCTTGCCGTTGACCGTCACGCGACCGCCGTCGCAGGCCTCGTTGGCCACGGTGCGGCGCTTGATGATGCGCGAAACCTTGAGGTATTTGTCCAGTCTCATGGGTATGATCCTCCTGTAGATAGATGAAGCCTCCCCACGACCGGCGCGGGGAGGCAATACGCCCCCGTTCTCGCAGGGGTTATGTTTTTCGTGGGCTTTGTTTTGCCGGGCAGTCCGCGTGCCCCGGTTCACGTTTGCCGGTGAACCGCACTGCTCTGTGCCGCGCGGCAGCGAGCGCTTTTCGGGAGAGGTCCGCGAAGACCTTCGGGCAGCCTGCGCGGCCTGATACGTATTCGCGGACAGACCGCATTGCGTTATGTCAGGCGGCAGCGAGTGCTTTCCGGGAGAGGTCCGGAGAGGCGCCTTTCTCAGAAAGGCGGCCTTTCCGGCGGCGGCGGTGCTCCTTAGCGGACGCTGTCGCGCAGGGTCTTGCCCGCCTTGAAGGACGGGGTCTTGCTGGCGGGAATCTCCATCGCCTCGCCGGTGGTGGGGTGACGGCCGATGTGGGCGGCGCGCTCCTTGACCTCAAAGCCGCCGAAGCCCATGATCTGCACCTTGTCGCCGTTCTTGAGCGCCTCGGTGATGCAATCGAACACGGCGCTGACCGCCTTCTCGGCGTTCTTCTTTTCCAGACCGGTCGCCTCCGCGACCTTCGCAACCAGTTCAGCCTTCGTCATGACAATCATTCCTCCTAGAAATATAAATGAGTGTGGTATTTATGTTCATTCGGGCCGCACGGACGCCTTGCGAGCGAGCTGCTCGACGGCGCGGTCGGTCGTCTCCGAAAGAAGCATCTCAGGATCAGTTTGACCAATTCGCAGCAGATTAACCAGCTCAAGGAGCGTTTCTCCGCCGCATTCGTTCAGGCCTTCGCCCGCGGCAAGCGCCTTTTTCAGGCGCGCAAGCGCGTCGTCCAGTGAGGCAAGCGCCTCGTCCGGGTCGCTTCCGCACAGGTTTGCGCGTGCGGCCCTCGCAAGCACCTTTTTCGCGCGGGTCAGCGCGGGCAGGGCGCGGGCCACCTCGCGCAGGGAGTCGGCGGGGGAGAGGCTTCCCCGCTCCTCGCGCTTGATGCGGTCCCACTCGGCCTGCAAATCGTCCGCCTTCGCCCCGGCAAATACGTGCGGGTGGCGGCGGATCATCTTGCGGCAGATGGCGGTGGTCACGTCGGACGCGTCGAATTCGCCGTGCTCGCGGGCGATTTCCGCGTGGAAGGCCACCTGCAGCAGCACGTCGCCCAGCTCGCCCGCCAGCTCGCCCTCGTCCTGCCGGTTGATCGCGTCGACGGCCTCGTAGGCCTCCTCGATCAGGCAGGCGCGGAGCGATTCGTGGGTCTGCTCGCGATCCCACGGACAGCCGTCGAAGCCACGCAGGCGGCGCACGATGCGCGTCAGGCAGTCAAAGTCGAACCGCTCGAGCGCCGTCAGGTCGTTTACCGCCGGAATCAGCGCGCAGGTTCGATGGTCGCAGCCGCCCAGCCGATCCATCTCGCACAGGGGGGCGCGCTCGATCGAGCCGTCCGCGCGCAGGAGCAGGATTTCGTGCTCCTCGGGATAGCAGTTCATCAGCCGGAGCTTCATTTCGCCGGCGTACATCGGGTTGTCCAGCTCGCGCACCAGCGTGGGCACATCGGCTTGCGGCGTGAAGTCCTCATAGTCGATCGCCGCGACCACGCGCAGGCCGCTGCCTGCGAACGCGGTCAGCTCGCCGCCCGTCTGCACGCCCGCAATCAGCGTCGCGGGGAAGCGCGCCGCCAGCGCGCAGGCGACCCGGTCGCCCAGCTCGCTGCACACATAGGTCGTAGGAGCCTCTTCCAGGCGCTCCGTCAGGAAATCGAGCGCCAGGGCAACGAACTCGTCGAAGTCCTCGGCCTGCTCGTAGAGTGGGTCGAGCGTCTCAAAGGCGATTCCCTCGCGCCGGAGCCACTCGGCGCAGCCCAGCCGTTCGGTTTGCAGTATCAGGCCGCGGGCGCTCTTCAGGGCCTTGACCCCGCCCAGCGTGAGGTCGTCCTCGCGCCAGCCCGCGCCTAGCAGTGTCAGTTCGCATGCCATCTTACTTGACCAGGCTGCGCGCGCGCTCGGCCACGTGCTCGGCGGTCAAGCCGAAGTGGGGGAAGAGCTGCGCGGCGGGGGCGGAGGCGCCAAAGCTGTCGATGCCGATCGCGATTCCGTCCAGCCCCACGTACTTGTGCCAGCCGAAGGTGGCGGCCGCCTCGACCGACACGCGGGCGCGCACGGCGCGGGGGAGCACCTTTTCCCTGTACTCGTCGCTCTGCGCGTCGAACAGCTCAAAGGAGGGCACGGAGACCACGCGGGCGTCCACGCCCTGCGCCTTCAGCAGCCGCTTCGCCTCGACGACGAGCGGCACCTCGGAGCCGGAGGCCATCAGGATCACGTCGGGGGTTTCCTTCTCGCTGTCCGAGAGGATGTACGCGCCGCGGATCGCGTCGCGGCTGGTGCCCTCGACCACGGGCAGGCTCTGGCGGGTCAGCACCAGCGAGACCGGCGCGCTTCCGTACAGCGCGACCAGCCAGCCGGCGGCGTTCTCGGTGAAGTCGGCCGGGCGGAAGGTGATCATGCCGGGCATGGAGCGCAGCGCGGCCAGCTGCTCGATGGGCTGATGGGTGGGGCCGTCCTCGCCCACGCCGATCGAGTCGTGGGTCAGGATGTAGGGGATGGGCAGGCCCATCAGCGCGGACATGCGCATGCCGCTCTTCATGTAGTCGCTGAAGACGAAGAAGGTCGCGGCGTAGGGGCGCAGGCCGCCGTGCAGGTAAATGCCGTTGCAGATGGCGGACATCGCGTGCTCGCGGATGCCGAAGTGCAGGTTGCTGCCCGAATAATCCTCGCGGGAGAAGTCGCCCGCGCCCTTCATGATGGTCTTGTTGGAGGGACCCAGGTCGGCGCTGCCGCCGAACAGGTTGGGCAGCTTTTTGCAGATGTAGTTAAGCAGCTCGCCGCTGGCCGCGCGGGTGGCCATGGCCTTGCGCTCGTGCGCCCAGAAGGCCTCGTCGTGCTCGAAGTCGTAGACGGGCTTTTCGCTGAACCAGACCTTCCACTCCTCGGCCAGCTCGGGATAGGCCGCGCAGTACCTTTCAAACAGCGCGTTCCACTCGGCCTCGGCCGCCTGACCGCGGGAAATCACCTCGCGGCCGCGGTCGTAGACCGCCTCGGGCAGGGTGAAGGGCGCTTCCGTCCAGCCCAGGTTCTCGCGCAGCGCCTGCACGTTCTCCGCGCCCAGGGGCTCGCCGTGGGAGGACGCCTTGCCCGCCTTGGGGGAGGCGAAGCCGATGGTGGTGTGGCAGTCGATCAGCGTGGGGCGGTCGCTGCGCTTCGCGGCCTCGAGCGCCGAGGCGACCTGACGCCAGTCGTTGCCCTCGGTCACATCGATCACGTTCCAGCCATAGGCGCGGAAGCGGGCGGGCACGTCCTCGCGGAAGGTGATGTCGGTGCTGCCCTCGATGGTGATCTCGTTGTCGTCGTACAGCACGACCAGCTTGGAAAGGCCCAGCGAGCCGGCCATCGAGCAGGCCTCGTGAGAAATGCCCTCCATCAGGCAGCCGTCGCCCACCATCGCGTAGGTGCGGTGGTCGATTACCGGGAAGCCCTCGCGGTTAAACTTCGCGGCCAGGCGCGCCTCGGCCATCGCCATGCCCACCGCGTTGGCCAGGCCCTGACCCAGCGGGCCGGTCGAGGTTTCCACGCCGGGGGTGTGCTGATACTCGGGGTGGCCGGGGGTCAGGGAGCCCAGCTGGCGGAACTGCTTGATGTCCTCCATGGTCAGGCCGTAGCCGGTGATGTGCAGCAGGCTGTAAAGCAGCATGCTGCCATGTCCGCAGGAGAGCACGAAGCGGTCGCGGTTGAGCCAGCCGGGGTTTTCCGGGTTGTGCCGCATGCAGGTGAACCACAGCGCGTAGGCTGCGTCGGCCGCGCCCAGGGGAAGGCCGGGGTGGCCGGACTTGGCCTTTTCAATTGCCTCCGCGGACAGTACTCGAATCGCGTCAATCGTCAGCTGATCAGGCGTCATAGATACATTTCTTCCTTTCTTATTTGCGGCGGAGGGGCGCACAATCGCGTCCGCTCGCCCAGGGGTTATTTTCCGGCCGGATGGGTCGGTGGGCCGTCGCTTCGGCCTGTTTGGCGGCCAGAACAGCATCAGGCCCGGGGACTTGCGGGGCGGGCTCCTGTTTCCTTATTGAAGCCCGAGCTCCTTCTTGAGCGGCCCGAGGTCGAGGTTCTCCGCGCCCCGGATGAGGTCGTAGAGACTCTGCAGAATCCACTTCACGCCGCCCTCCGCGTCGCTTTCTGCGTTGAGCACCAGCACCGGATCGTGCAGCGACTTGCGGATCTGCAGCCACGCGCTGCCCACCTCGCCGTCCAGGTCGAAGGTGATGCGCACGCCCTCGCGGTTGTCGGTGTTGAGCCGCCAGGCGGGATCCTCCAGCGTGCGGGAAAGCACGGTCTCGATGACGGCCTGACTGGCCGCCTTGGGCTCCTCGCCGGTCAGAGAGAGGCGCAGCTCGACGCGCTCCTTCGGCTCGGCCAGCTCGTCGATCAGGCTGGCCAGCGTCAGCCCCTCGCGCTTCCTGTCCATGGCCTCGCACAGAAGCCGCGTGACCAGGTACACGCCGTCGTCCAGGAAGTAGTTCTCCCGGAAGGCCGCGTGGCCGCTGGTCTCAATGGCCAGGGGACAATCGATGCCCTCGTCGTTGAGGCGCACGGCCTCCTCGATGAGCTGCTGATGCCCGCGCTTGTAACGGTAGTGCACGCCGCCCCACTCGGTGATGAAACGGGTCAGGCCGCTGGAGGTGACCGAGTCGGTGGCGATGGTCGCGCCCGGAGATTCCTCGAGCAGTATGGCCGAAATCAGCGCGATCAGGCGGTTGCGGTCGATGGCGCGGCCGGTTTCATCCACGATGACGACCTGGTCGCAGTCCGCGTCCAGCAGCACGCCCAGATCGGCGGTGTTTTCGACCACCGCGCGGGAAAGCGACTCCACCGCCGCCTGATTCTGCGGGTCGGGCAGGTGGTTGGGGAAGATGCCGTTGGGCTCCAGGAACTGACTGCCCGTGACCTCCGCGCCCAGCGTCTCAAGGAAGCCCGCGTAGAAGCCGCCCGAGCCGTTGCCCGCGTCCACCACGACGTGCAGGCCCAGCAGCGGCATCTTGGCCTCGTCCTCCAGCCGGTCGTGCACCATGCGCCTGAGGCGCGCCTGATACGTGTCCAGGAAGGAAATCGGACTGACCAGGCGCTGGGGCAGGGAAACCTGCGCGGCGCGCGTCAGAATCTCGGTCATTTCGTCCTCGTTCAGGCCGCCCTCGCGGGTCATGAGCTTGAAGCCGTTTTTGTACCAGGGAAGCCGTCCGGCCGTGGTCATCACCGCGCCGTCGCAGCTGGTTTCCGGCTCGATCGTGGTCAGCGCCATGGCGGGCGTGGTGCACAGGCCACAGTCCAGCACGTCGCAGTCGGCGGCGGTCAGGCCCTTGATGAAGGCGGCGGCCAGCTTCTCGCCGCTCAGGCGGGAATCCCGGCCCACCGAGATCACCAGCCGGTCGGTCGTGGTATGCGTTCTTTCGGCCAGCCACAGTGCAAAGGCATAGCCGATGCACCGGGCAACGTTTTCAGTCAGCGTCGGGGACTTGCCGTCGTGCTCCATCGCGTCGCCGCGAATGTCGGGCCCGCTCTTGAGCCTGAGCCACTCGGTCATCTTCATGCGAAATCAATCACCTCTTGAGGGTCGTAGGGAGGGGAGCGCACTTGAGAAGCGGCTGGGGCGCATGGCCTTCTCGGCTCTGCTCAAGCACTCCCGGTAAGCGTCTGCCGCATATCAGGCGGCGTATGAAAAACTTGTGATTTGTGCGCCGGAACCCTTCAAGGCTCCTACAGGGCGCTCACCATCTGTTTTTTGCCGCGGAAAGCGGCGGGAAACTTCTTTCGTGCCCTTGTGAGGCATCTGCCATGAGTCTTTTTGACCATGGTTAGTAGCGGGAAAACTCCATCCGTACCCTTGTGGGACACCTGCCATGAGTCTTTGAACCGCGAAGAATCCTGAGGCTTTAATTTATGGCCGAAGGATTCGTGTGGCCGGCGCTAGCAGGTGGCAGTCGGCCCCGCCGACCCGGCTGGTTCGGGAGGCAGGGATGCGATGTGCCGGAACAGCGGCGCGATGTGAACGCGCAGGGTCTGCCTGATTTCCTCGGCCAGGCGGGGAGAGCGCAGAAGCTCCGGATCGGTAAAGCCTTTAAACATCCAGAAGCCCTTGAGCGGGTAAAACTGCGCGCACAGCGGCGGCAAGTTCTCGGGAACCTTCATGCGCCGGTAGGCCTCGCCGCCCAGCGTCAGCGCGGAAAACGCGGCCTGCGCGTCTGCCTCGAAGCCCTCGGGGTTGACGCAGATTTCGCGGCGAATGGCGTTCATCAGCGGGCGCACCTGGTCGTGTATGCCGAACCCCACCTCGCAGCCGTTTACGTCTACGGCCACATAGATGCACAGCTCGCTGCCCTGCGGGGTGCCGGGACGGCGGAAGGACAGCCACATGTGGTCGCGGTAGGGCGACTTGTCCTTCGAAAAGCGGATGTCGCGGTTGATGCGGCTGACCACCTTTTCCGGGCGGGTTTCTAGGTTTTCGCCGATGGAAAGCACGGTTTCGCCCAGCTCGGCGGCCAGGTCCTTCAGCGGCTCGCGCACCGCGCGTTCATACCAGTCGTGGTTTGCGTGGAAGAACGAAACGTTATTATTGAAGCGGATAGCCGCGAAAAACTGGAAGGTCTCGTCGGTAAAGCCGGAAAACATGCCTCTCACCTCGCGTATTCCTGCCTGCGAACGGGCAGGAGAAGGATTTCGCCGAAGTTCTTGTCCTGGCGCACGGCCAGCCGGTTCAGCTTCAGCATTTCAAGCATCGCCATGAACAGCGTGACCACCTCGGCGCGGCAGGGATCCTCCTCGAGCAGATCCTCGAAGGGAAGCGCCGTGCCGTTCGCCTGGCGAAGCCGTTGAGCGATGTGCTGCATGCAGGACTGCACGGTGTAGCTGTCCCGCCGGATGCGCCGCGGCTCGGCCGGCTGCTCATCCCTTTCCAGGCGGGAAAGGATGCGCATGAGCGCCCTGGACAGCCCCTCCATCGACAATCCGGTCAGTTCGAACTCGGGCGGGGGCAGGGGATATTCCTCAGGCAGCTTGCTGAGCATGCGCTTGGCCGCCTCCTCGAGCGCCTGAAGGTCGTGACTGAGCTCCTTGTAGGCCCTGTACTCGGTCAGCTGGCGGATCAGCGCCTGTTCGGGCGTTTCCTCGCCTTCTTCAGGCTCCCTGGGCGGGGTGGGCAGCAGCGCGCGCGACTTGATCTCCAGCAGCGTGGCGGCCATCTGCAGAAACTCGCTCGCCGAGTCCATGTCCAGCTCGTCTACGCCCTGCATCTGCTCCAGGTACTGCTCGGTGATCTCCGAGACGAAGATGTCACAGATGTCGATTTTCGCGCGGGAAATCAGCGTCAGCAGCAGGTCGAGCGGCCCGTCGAACTGCTTCAGGGATACCACGTACGCCATGTCCCGCCTCCTAAACCCATCAATACATGCTCATTATAGCCCACTTGCCGGACAATTTCAAGAAAGCCTGCGTTATCTTCAGAAAAGATGCAACTTTTTTCCGCACACCTTCGTCTCAGGAACGTAAGAAAACGAGAATTGGGGGCTTTATCATGTGTGCGCGTCGAATTCGTCCGGTGCTCTGCCTGCTGCTGGCGGCGCTGCTTCTTTTTGGCGGGAGCGCCCTGGCCGCGCAGCCGGACGACAGCTTTTATGACGTGGGGCGGGAGGCGCTCCTGAAGATGGCCTCGGGCGACGTGGACGGCGCGATCGCGCGGATCGGCTTTACGTTCGATCCGAACGACTCGACCTATTCCGAGGACGGCTTCCGGCAGATCGTGTCGGACAAGTACGCGCCGTACTTCGACGAGGAGCCCACGCTGCAGGCGACCGCCGTGGCCTTCTACATGGATGATCTGTGGTACCTGGCTCTGCCGGTGAGTGAGCCGGACAGCGACCGCATGGAGACGTTCGTGCTCATCAGCCCGGATCAGGCGACCTTTACCGGCTACGCGGCGCTGAGTTGGAGCACGGTGCAGGAAATGAGCGACATGGCCGACGAGTGCTACTGGAACGTGGAGTACAATCCGGTGCGTTCCGTGCCCATGGCCGACGAGTGAACACTGATGTATGCCGCGGCGCGCTTTTTCGCCTGAAAAGGGGAGAAGGCGCGCCTTTTTCGCGATCCCAGAAAAGCCCATGCCTCTGCGCTTGATTTTTTACCGAGAGACAGGTATAATAGAGATCGTTTATATGTTACACAGGAGGATTAGACCTTGGAAAAGCTCCTTGATGAGATAAAGGAAAGCCTGAAGCAGGCAGGTATAGAGGAAGAAAAGGATACGCCGCGCCGCATGCCGTTTATCGCCGTGCGGGGACTGGTGGTGTTTCCGCACACGACGATGTATATCGACATCGGGCGCGAACGGTCGCTCTCCGCGCTGCAGCGCGCCATGATGCTCGATCAGCGCCTGGTGATGGTCACGCAGCGCAACATCGGCCTGGAGGAGCCCACGATCGACCAGATGTACACCGTGGGCTGCACGGTGCGCGTGCGCCATATCGTGCCGGGCGAGGAAGAGGAAACGGTGCGCCTGGTGTGCGAGGGCGAGGAACGCGTGCTGCTGGTGGGCCTGACGGAGATGCACGGCTGCGAGTACGCCGAGTTCCTGCCCATGCCGTCGCCCAAACCCGCAGCCGAGGACGCCGACCAGATTGCGGCCTACGCCCAGCGGGTCAAGTCGCTGTTCGCCGAGCTGTGCCGCGCGCGCGGCCGCGCCTCGGGGGAGCAGCTGCAGATCATCGAGGGCGAGAGCGACAGCCGGGTGTTGGCCGACCTCGCCGCGGCAAACGGACTGCGCCAGGTGGCTGACAAGGAGCAGGTGCTCGAGGCGCGCGACCTGCTGATGCGCCTGAAGCTGCTGGTCAAGTTCCTGCAGCGCGAGATCGAGCTGGCCGAGATGGAGCGCTCGATCGATCAGACGGTGCGTGAGCGCATGTCCCAGCAGCAGCGGGAGTACTACCTGCGCGAGCAGCTGGGTGTGATTCACGAGGAGCTGGGCGACGGTGCGGAGAGCGAAATCGAGCGCCTGCGCAAGCTGATCGCGTCCAAGCCCGCGATGAATAAGGAGGCGAAGGAGAAGGCCGAGCGCGAGCTGAACCGCCTCTCCCGCATGCAGCAGGGCACGCCCGAGGCGACCGTCTCGCAGAACTACGTCGAGTGGCTCGCCGAGATGCCCTGGGGCAAGTGCACGAAGGCGAACGTCACCCTGCCCGCCGCGCGCAAGGTGCTGGAGAGCGAGCATTACGGCCTTGAAAAGGTCAAGGAGCGCATCGTGGAGTTCCTGGCGGTGCGCATGGCCTCGACCGAGATGCACGCGCCGATCCTGTGCCTGGTGGGCCCGCCCGGCGTGGGCAAGACCTCGATCGCGCAGTCGGTGGCGCACGCGCTGAAACGCAAGTTCATCCGCGTGGCGCTGGGCGGCGTGCACGACGAGGCCGAACTGCGCGGACACAGGCGCACCTACATCGGCGCGCAGCCTGGACGCGTGGTCACCTCCATCCGCCAGTGCGGCGTGATGAACCCGGTGTTCCTGTTCGACGAGATCGACAAGATGGCCAGCGATTTCCGGGGCGACCCGGCCTCGGCCATGCTGGAGGTGCTCGACCCGGCGCAGAATTCCACCTTCACCGACCATTTCCTGGACGTGCCGCTGGATCTGAGCCAGGTGCTCTTCATCACCACCGCCAACTCGGCGGAGGACATCCCGCAGCCGCTCTACGACCGCATGGAGATCATCGAGGTGCCCAGCTACACCCTCGAGGAGAAGGTGCAGATCGCGCGCCGTCACCTGTGGCCCAGGCAGCTCAAGGAGCACGGCCTGAAGAAGAGCCAGCTGCACATCACCGACGGCGCGATTGCCCAGGTGATCGAGCAGTATACCCGCGAGGCGGGCGTGCGCGAGCTGGAGCGCGAGCTGGGGGCGATCTGCCGCAAGGCGGTCGTGCGCCGGCTGGAGGAGGGCGAGGAGGCGAAGAGCCTTTCCGTGAAGGAGGACGGCCTGACGCCCCTGCTGGGCGTGCCCAAATTCGCCCGCGAGGACGTGCTCAAGGCGCCCGAGGTGGGCGTGGTCAACGGCCTGGCCTGGACGCAGGCAGGCGGCACGGTGATGCCCATCGAGGTGCTGTCCATGCCCGGCGCGGGCAAGGTGGATCTGACCGGCCGGCTGGGCGAGGTGATGCAGGAGTCGGCGCGCACCGCGCTGAGCTACATCCGCGCGCATGCGGACAGCCTGGGCGTACCGGCCGACTTCTACAAGGAACGCGATCTGCACGTACACGTGCCCGAGGGCGCGGTGCCCAAGGACGGCCCGTCGGCCGGCGTGGCGCTCACCTGCGCGATGGTCTCCTGCCTGAGCGGGCGGCCGGCGAGGCAGGACGTGGCCATGACCGGCGAGGTGACGCTGCTGGGGCGCGTGCTGCCCATCGGCGGGGTCAAGGAAAAGCTGCTCGCCGCGCACCGGCTGGGCGTGGAGACCGTGCTGCTGCCCGCCGGGAACGAAAAGGACCTGGCCGACCTGCCTGAAAACGTGCGCGAAAAGATGGATATCCGCCTGATCGGGAACGTCTCGCAGGCGCTCGAAATCGTACTTGCAAAGGAGGAAGGCGCATGATTATCCGGAGCGCGTCCTTTGTCACCTCCCTGGCGAGGTTCGACGAATTCCCCGGCCAGGGTCTGCCCGAGGTGGCGATGGTGGGCAAGTCCAACGTGGGCAAGTCCTCGCTGATCAACCGGCTGACCGGTAACGGCAAGCTGGCGCGCACCTCATCCGAGCCGGGCAAGACCCGCCTGATCAACCTCTACGACATCAACCACGAGCTGCTGCTGACCGACCTGCCGGGCTACGGCTTCGCGAAGGTCTCGCGCGACGAAAAGGGGCGCTGGGCCTCGATGATCGAGGGATACCTGGCCGGAAGCCGCAATCTCAGGCTGGCGCTTCAGCTGGTGGACATGCGCCACGAGCCGAGCCGCGACGACGCGGCCATGGTCGGCTACCTGCGCCACTACGAAATCCCCTTCATGGTGATCGCCACCAAGTGCGACAAGCTGTCCCGCGCCGAGCGCGCCCGCTGCCTGCCGCCCATCTGCCGCGCGCTGGAGGTGCAGCCCTGGCAGATCATTCCCTTCTCCGCCGTGGATGGAACCGGCCGCGACCGAATCCTTGAGCTGCTGGAAGCGCAGCTTACGACCAGTCAGGAGAATGATACAAATGCATAATGACGACGCCTTCGCAACCATGCTCTTGATGAGCCAGATTTCCGCGGAAAAGGACGAGCTGGTGCGTCCGCTGACCACGGCCGAGTACTACCGCCTGCGAAACCTGGTCACGCAGACCAGCCTGGGCCATGTCGGCAACCTGATCGGCATGGACATCAGCGCGGCCTGCCATGCCCTGTCCATCGAGGAGGAGGAAGCCTACCGCATCTGCGTGCTGCTGGGCCGGATCATGCAGCTGTCCTACTCGATCGAGCGCTTCGCCGAGAAGGGCATCGAAATCGCCACGCTCGACGAGGAGGCCTATCCGCACAGGCTTTCCGAGCGGCTGGGGGAGAAGGCGCCGCCGCTGCTTCACTACTGCGGAAATCGCGAGATCGCGCGCGGACTGAGCGTGGCCATGATCGGCTCGTCGGGCATGCGCACCGGCGTGGCCGAGGCGGTGCACGCGGTAGTCACCAACGCCGTCTCGGCCGGACTGACCATCGTGACCGGCGGCAAAGCGGGCTTTGACCAGCTCGCCGAGGAGGAAACCGCCGCGCAGGGGGGCAAATACATCTGCGCGCTGGCCGAGTCGCTCTCAGAAAAGAGCCTCAAGCCGGGCGTGAGCGAGATGATCGCCTCCGGGCGCGCGCTGCTGTATTCCTCGTTCCATCCGGACGCGAAGTACACATTGGCCCACGCGCTCGAGCGCAACAAGTGCATCTATGGCCTGGCCAACGCCGCCATCGTGCTTTCCTGCGAAAAGGGACGCGGCGGGGCGTGGGAGGGGGCTTGCTCGGCCCTGCGCAATCGCTTTACCGAGCGCGTCTACGTCTGGGAGAATCCCGACCTGCCCGGCAACATGGAGCTGATCGCCAAGGGCGCGATGTCCTTCCGCGACCCCGAGCACCTGCCGCTTAAGCAGCTGGCTGAGCAGTGGGCCTGCCCGCCCGTCGAGCAGCTGAGCCTGTTCTGAGAAGGCGAAAAAAGCCTACTATGCGATAAACAGACCAAAGTCTATTCTTGAATACGTGAGTAGACCGAGGTCTGTTTCTGTATATTGATCTTTTTACCCGGATGAGGTTTTTCGGAAGCGCAAGACGTGCTACAATGAAGCCAATGCACGTAAAGGAGAAAAGACGATGGACTTCGGAATGCCGACGCTGGTGGAGTGCCCGAATCTCGAGGCGTGCTGCGCGCTGGGGCGGGAGCTGGGGCTTCAGTTTGTGGAGTTCAACATGAGCTTTCCACAGTATCAGCTGGAACGCGTGACTGCCGGGGCGCTTCGGCGGCTGCGGGAGAAGTACGGGCTCTACTTTACCGTGCACATGGACGAGCAGATGAACCCGTTCGACTTTAACCGGCGCATTGCCGAGGCGTACACTGCGGAAATGCTGGACGTGATCGCATTAGCGCGCGAGACGGGGATACCGCGCCTGAACCTGCACCTGATGCGCGGCGTGTACGTCACGCTGCCCGGAAAGCGGATTTACCTGTATGACGTGTATCGAGACGAATACCTGAAAAACGTGCGCGCGTTCGCAGAACGGTGCGAAAAGGCGCTTGCGGGGAGCGATACGCTGATCTGCATGGAGAACGTGGACGAGGGCCTGGACGACTTCCACAGGGCGGCGGCGCAGTGCCTTTTCGAGTACCCGCATTTCGGATTGACGCTGGACGTGGGCCACGCCTGCATGACGGGCGACAAGGACATCCCGTTCTATGACGCGCACGAGGATCGCCTGCGGCACATGCACCTGCACAACGCCGCGGCCGGCCCGCACATGCCGCTGGGCGAGGGACGCATCGACATCGAGGATTGCCTTCGCCGGGCGGAGCGTACGGGCAGCACAGTAGTGGTCGAGGTCAAGACGATCGAAGGCCTTCGTCGGTCGTGCGAGTGGCTGCGCACGCGGGGAAAAATGTAAAAAGCAGACTAAAGTCTACATAGAACAGACCGAAGTCTGCAGGAGGCGGCATGGATAAACGAAAATTACTGGCGCTGGTCAGCATCGTGGACGCGGGCAGCTTTTCCCGCGCTGCGGAGGGTCTGGAGTGTACCCAGTCGGCGCTGTCCCACATGGTCAAGGGCATGGAGGAGGAGCTGGGCTTTGCGCTGCTGGTGCGCGGGCACGGCGGGGCACGGCTCACCCGGGGCGGCGAGCAGCTGATGCCCTATGTGCGCGCACTGCTGACCGCCTATGACCAGTTCGACGCGGAAATCTCGAAGATTCACGCCCATGAGGAGATCACGCTGCGCATCGGAAGCTACTCCAGCATCATCATGCACTGGATTCCTTCCATACTACAGGCATTTAAGCGCACCCATCCGACAGTCAACGTCGAGATCCGTGACGGCAGCGTGGAAGAGGTTTACCGATGGCTCATCGAGGAGCAGAGCGTCGATCTGATCTTCGCCAGCAAGCAGCCCAACATGCGTATTCACTGGATTCCGCTGAAAAACGACCCGCTGCTGGCCATATTGCCCAGGGATTATCCGATCGCGCCGGGCGAGGCCTTCCCGATTTCGCGCTTCAACGGGCAGCAGTTCCTGATGCCGTACTTCGGTTTTTATAATGACATCAACCGTATTTTCGCCCAGCACCGGGTGAAGCCCAACATCATGTCTACCTCGATCAACGACGAGGCGATCGTCGCGCTGGTGGAGCACGGCTTCGGCATCAGCATGCTGTCCGAGTTGATTCTCGAGGGCAAACAGAACGAGGTCAAGGCGGTTCGCCTGTCGCCCGCGTGCTCGCGCAAGCTGGGTATGGCCACGCGGCAGGGGGCAGCGCCCGATCAGAATGTGCAGGACTTTATCGACTGCGCGCTGGAAATGATGAAAAAACAGACCGAAGTCTGAATTTCGTTTCATACGGAGGAGTGGATGAAAATGCAGCGGATGTTCTCGAACAAGGCGCTCAGGCAGCTGATCGTGCCCCTGGTGATTGAGCAGGCGCTGGCGGTGCTGGTGGGCATGATGGACACGATGATGGTGGCCTCGGTCAGCGAGGCGGCCATGTCGGGCGTGTCGCTGGTGGACCAGATCAACAACGTGATTATCTGCCTGCTGGCGGCGCTTGCAACCGGCGGCGCGGTGGTCTCCTCGCAGCTGCTGGGCGCGAAGGATCAGAAAAAGGCCTGCGAGTCGGCCAATCAGCTGATGCTGGTGGTGCTGGCGGTTTCGCTGGGCATCATGGCGCTTTCCGTGGCCTTCTGCAGGCCGCTCCTTTCCATGGTATACGGCTCGATCGAGGCAGACGTCATGGACGCGGCTGTCACCTACCTGTGGATCACCGCGCTGTCCTTTCCCTTCCTGGCGGTCTATAACGGCGCGGCGGCGCTGTACCGCTCGATGGGCAAGTCCCGCAGCACGATGTATGTCTCTATGCTGATGAACGCGATCAACGTGGCGGGCAACGCGCTGCTGGTCTATGTGTTTAAGCTGGGCGTGGCCGGCGTCGCCATACCGACTCTGGTCTCCCGCGCGGTGGCGGCGGTGGTCATGTACGTGATGCTGCTGAACCAGAAGCACGAGATTCACCTGATCCGCGGCGGCTACCGGCCCGACTTCCCGATGATTCGCCGCATCCTCAAGATCGCCGTGCCCAGCGGCGTGGAGAACAGCCTGTTCCAGCTGGGCCGCGTGCTGGTGGTGAGCATCATCTCCACCTTCGGCACCGCGCAGATCGCCGCCAACGCCGTGGCCAACACGCTCGACAGCATGGGCGTGCTGCTGGCTGGCGCGATCAACCTGGCCGTGATCACGGTGGTGGGGCAGTGCGTGGGCGCGCAGGACTTTGACCAGGTGAAGTATTACGCCAGAAAGCTCCTGCTGATCGCCTACGCGGCCAACGCGGTGATGAACGGCCTGGTGCTGGCGCTTTTAAATCCGCTGCTGCACCTGTTCAACCTGTCCCAGGCGGCCTTTGACCTGGGGAGAATCCTGGTGATTATCCATGCGGGCTGCGCGATTCTCCTGTGGCCGGCGGCGTTCACACTGCCCAACAGCCTGCGCGCGACCAACGACGTGAGCTTTACGATGTACGTGGCCATCGGCTCGATGGCGGTCTTCCGCATCCTGACGAGCTACGTCCTGGGCGCGCGGATGGGCATGGGCGCGATCGGCGTGTGGATCGGCATGGTGATCGACTGGATCTTCCGCTCCTCGGCCTTCATCTGGCGCTGGAAGAGCGAGAAGTGGCGCGCCTACTGCACGGTTTCCAAGACTTAGTCGGTCTTCGGGAAACAAAACAGACCCCGGTCTGTTACTAAGACGTGCTAAGGGGAGTTAATGGAAAATTATCCTGCGGCGGCGCGAATTAACAATACATTGTGAGGAAAATGTGTTACAATAATGCCGATCATGCAGGTGCGTTTCACGGCCCCTCGGGGCCATCAATGCGCCGGACTTTATACAAGAAGGAGGATGGATAGGATGGGTGAGGAACTGACGACCGCCGTTGCGGCGACTCCTGAGATTTCGAATCTCTTCGTCGTGGTGATGGGCCTGGTGACCGTCTTCGTCGGCCTGATCTGCATCATTTTGCTCTGCTACCTGATGAGCTATGTGGTGCGCCAGATCGACAAGAAGAAGCCCGCGGCTCCGGCTGCGGAAGACGAGCCCGTTGCCGCCGCCCCGCAGGCTATTGAAAACCGCGGAGAACTGGTGGCTGCGATTTCCGCCGCGGTTGCGGAGGAACTGGGCAAGGACGTATCCGGTATCAGAATTCTTTCTATTAAGAGACTGTGAGGTAATTCGCTATGAAGATGTACAAGGTCAACGTCAATGGTAACCTGTATGAGATCACCCTGGAAGTCGTCGACGCCGCCGAAGTGAAGACCGCCCCCAAGGCTGCCGCTCCCGCCGCTGCCCCCGCCGCGCCCGTGGCCACCGGCGAAGGCCAGAAGATCACCGCTCCCATGCCCGGCACCATCCTCAAGGTCAACGTTCAGAACGGCCAGGCCGTCAAGAAGGGCCAGGTTCTGCTGGTTCTCGAGGCCATGAAGATGGAGAACGAGATCATGGCGCCCGCCGACGGCACCGTGACCTCCGTGACCGTGACCAAGGGTGCTTCCGTCACCTCCGGCGCCGTTCTGTGCACGCTGAAGTAAGCGGCTGCGGAGGATAGCGTATGGAAACGATTATCAATTTTCTGAATCAGACGGGCTTTGTGCAGCTGCTCGCGGGCAACTGGCAGGCGCTGGTGATGATTCTCATCTCCTGCGTGCTGTTCTACCTGGCCATCGTCAAGAAGTTCGAGCCCCTGCTGCTGCTGCCCATCGCCTTCGGCATGCTGCTGACCAACCTGCCCGGCGCGGAGATGTACCACGAGTGCCTGTTCGCCAACGGCCACGCGCACTGGAACCTGATCGGCGGCGCGACCGTCACTCAGGAGATCATCGACGAAATCGCCGCCGGCGGCGCCAACGCGGGCGTCATCGCGCAGCTTGAGTCCTTCCTGGGCAAGAGCATCACCCCCGGCCTCATCGACTACCTGTACCTGGGCGTCAAGCTGGGCATCTATCCCTGCCTGATCTTCCTGGGCGTGGGTGCGATGACCGACTTCGGTCCCCTGATCGCCAACCCCAAGAGCCTGCTGCTGGGCGCCGCCGCGCAGCTGGGCATCTTCATCGTGTTCATCCTGTCCCGCCTGTTCGGCTTCACGCCCCAGGAAGCGGCTTCCACCGGCATCATCGGCGGCGCGGACGGCCCCACGGCCATCTTCGTCACCACCCGTCTGGCTCCCCACCTGCTGGGGCCCATCGCCGTGGCCGCGTACTCCTACATGGCTCTGGTTCCGGTTATTCAGCCCCCGATCATGCGCGCGCTGACCACCAAGCAGGAGCGCTGCATCCGCATGACCGCCCTGCGCCAGGTTTCCAGGACTGAGAAGATCGTCTTCCCGATCGTTGTCACCATCTTCGTGGCGATGCTGGTTCCCTCGGCCGCCGCGCTGGTCGGCTGCCTGATGCTGGGCAACCTGCTCACCGAAACCGGCGTGGCCGAGCGCCTGAGCAAGACCGCGCAGAATGAGCTGATGAACATCGTCACCATCATGCTGGGCGTGTCCGTCGGCGCGACCGCGACCGCGGCCACCTTCCTGACCACCAAGACCCTGATCATCATCCTGATGGGCGTCTTCGCTTTCGGCATGGGCACCTCCGGCGGCGTGCTGCTGGCCAAGTTCATGAACCTGTTCCTGAAGCAGAAGATCAACCCGCTGATCGGTTCTGCCGGCGTGTCCGCAGTTCCCATGGCGGCCCGTGTTTCTCAGGTTGAAGGTCAGAAGGCTGATCCCGGCAACTTCCTGCTCATGCATGCCATGGGCCCGAACGTGGCTGGCGTCATCGGTTCCGCAATCGCGGCCGGCGTGCTGATGGCCCTGTTCGGAGCGTAAGGAGGATAATTCAAAATGGCAAAGGTACTGATTACCGATACGATCCTGCGCGACGCGCACCAGTCGCAGGCTGCGACCCGTATGCGCCTGGAGGACATGCTGCCCGCCTGCCCGATCCTGGACAAGGTCGGCTACTACTCTCTGGAGTGCTGGGGCGGCGCGACCTTCGACGCCTGCCTGCGCTTCCTGAATGAGGATCCCTGGGAGCGCCTGCGCGCCCTGCGCAAGGCCCTGCCCAACACCAAGCTGCAGATGCTGTTCCGCGGCCAGAACATCCTGGGCTACCGCCACTATGCCGACGACGTCGTGGACGAGTTCGTCCGCCTGTCGATCAAGAACGGCATTGACATCATCCGCATCTTCGACGCGCTGAACGACCCCCGCAACCTGGAGCCGGCCATCAAGGCCACCAAGAAGTACGGCGGCATCTGCGAAGTCGCGCTGTCCTACACCCTGAGCCCGGTGCACACCGAGGAGTACTTCGTCGATCTGGCCAAGCAGCTGGAGAAGATGGGCGCGGACAATATCTGCATCAAGGACATGGCCAACCTGCTACTGCCCTACGACGCGTATTCCCTGGTCAAGAAGCTCAAGGCGGGCCTCAAGCCCACCACCAAGGTACACCTGCACACCCACAACACCGCCGGCGTGGGCAATATGACCACGCTCAAGGCCATTGAGGCCGGCGTGGACATCGTGGACTGCGCGCTCTCGCCCCTGGGCAACGGCACCTCCAACCCGGCCACCGAGCCGCTGGTCGCCACCCTCAAGGGCACCGAGTATGACACCGGCATCGACCTCGACCTGCTCAGCCAGGCGACGCAGCACTTCCGCGGCGTGGCCAACAAGCTCAAGGAAGAGGGCTTCCTCGATCCCAAGGTGCTGTCCGTCGACATCAACACGCTGAAGTATCAGGTCCCCGGCGGCATGCTGTCCAACCTGATCAACCAGCTCAAGCAGGCCAACGCCTCCGACCGTCTTTACGACGTGCTGGCCGAGGTGCCGCGCGTCCGCAAGGACTTCGGCTATCCGCCGCTGGTCACCCCGACCAGCCAGATCGTTGGCACGCAGGCCGTCATGAACGTGCTGTGCGGCGAGCGCTACAAGATGTGCCCGAAGGAGTCCCAGGGCCTGATGCACGGCGACTACGGCCGTCTGCCCGCCCCGGTCAACGAAGAGGTGCGCAAGAAGGTCATCGGCGACCGCAAGCCGATCACCTGCCGCCCGGTCGACGATCCGGAATACGGCGTAAAGAAGCTGGCCGAGTTCAGGAAGGAATGCAAGGGCATGGCCAAGTCCGAAGAGGACGTGCTCAGCTACGCGCTCTTCCCGCAGGTTGCCGAGAAGTTCTTCAAGGCCCGCGACGGCAAGGCCGAGGACGACAACAAGGTTCGCGAGATCTTCGTTCAGGATATGGGCAACTAATCCTGACGAAAAACAGAAATCATCCGCTCCGGAGCATTCCGGGGCGGATTTTCTCATCTGATTCTACGGATTGAAGGAGTAATTATTCATTGACGCGCATAGCGGAATGTGTTATAATTAAGTTGAGTATAATCTGAAACGGGGAACGCACATGCGGGAAATCACGCTGACGCAGCGCGAGGAGGGGAAACGCTTCGACCGGTGGCTTTATAAGGAGCTGCCCGCGCTTCCCATGAGCCTCGGGCAGAAATACCTGCGCCTGAAGCGGTTTAAGGTCAACGGCAAGCCGGCGCACAAGGACACGGCGCTGCACGCGGGCGACGTGGTGTCGCTCTATATCGGCGACGAATTCTTTGAAAAGCCGCGCGAGGTCGACCGGTTCCTGGCAAACTTTGCCTGGCGGCTCAACCGCCTGTACGAAGACGAGCACATCCTGCTGGTCGAAAAACCGGCCGGCATGATCGTGCATCCGGACGCGGACGAGAAGATCAACACGCTGCTCAACCACGTGCGCGCCTATCTTTACCAGAGCGGGCAGTGGGACAGCAAGGATCCCGGCCAGTTTGCGCCGGTATTGTGTAACCGCATCGACCGCTTCACCGGCGGCATCGTCATCGCGGCCAAGACCGAGGCGGCCATGCACGCGATGAACCAGAAAATCCGCGACCGCGAGATCGGCAAGTATTACCTGGCCATCGCGCGGGGGAATGTCCGTCCGGACGAGGGACTGATGGACAATTACCTCCTCAAGCCTGAGGGTTCCAGAAAGGTTCGGATACTGGACAGGCCGGCCCCGGGCGCGCAGCGGGCACAGACCGCCTATCGCGTACTGGCACACGGCAGGGGACTGACGCTGGTCGAGTGCAAGCTGCTCACCGGGCGTACGCATCAGATCCGCGCGCAGTTCGCCCACGCCGGGTGGCCGCTGCTGGGCGACAATCAATACGGAGACTTTCGCGACAACGCGCGCTTTGACCGCGAGTATCAGGCGCTGTACGCCTACCGCCTTTCGTTCGACTTCACGAGCGACGCGGGCGTGCTCGGCTACCTGGCCGGGAAGAGCTTTTCGGTGTGCGAGGCGCCCTTTGTCAGGGAGTACTTTCCGAACGTCGAGCTTCCCTGAAACACATTCCAGAACACAGCCGTACGGTTGGGAAAAGATGGTGCAGTATGGATTGGACTGAATTGACAAAATACCTGAATATGCAGGAAAACGAGGGCATTCCGGGGTGCGAGCTGGTCGTTTATCAGGATCACGAGCGGATTTACCACCACTGCGCGGGCTACTCGGACGAGGAAAAGCGCGTGCCCACCAACGGCAGCGAGCTGTACTGGCTGTATTCGGCCAGCAAGGTGTCCACCTGCACGGCCATGATGCAGCTGGTCGAAAAGGGGCGCGTGGGGCTGGACGACCCGGTGAGCCAGTACCTGCCGGCGTTCGGCTCGATGATGGTGCGCGAGGGCGACGTGCTGCGTCCGGCCAAGCGCGCGATGACGATCAGGCACCTGATGAGCATGCAGAGCGGCCTGAACTATAACCTGAACAGCGCCAGTCTGCAGAAGGCGAAGGAATTCTACGGCCGCGAGGGCACGACCCGTCAGCTGGTCTGCGCCATCGCGCAGGAACCGCTCGACTTTGAGCCGGGCACGAATTACCAGTACAGCCTCAGTCACGACGTGCTGGGCGCGGTGATCGAGGTGGCCAGCGGCATGCGCCTGGGCGAGTACCTGAAGACCAACCTCTACGAGCCGCTTGGCATGCACGATACGACGATGATACCCACCCGCGAGACGCTCGACCGCCTGGCCGCGCGCTATCGCGTGGAGAATCAGGCCACGCGCGCCATCGAAAACCGCACGAACGCCTATCGCCTGACCGAAAACTACGACTCGGGCGGGGCTGGCGTCATCAGCTGCGCAAGCGACTACGCGCTGCTGGCCGACGCGCTCTCCTGCGGCGGCGTGGGCAAGTCGGGCGAGCGCATCCTCGGACAGGAGTCCATCGACCGGATGCGCACGCCGCAGCTGTGCGAGGCGGGCAAAAAGGCCTTCAACCTCCCCGGCAGGCCGGGCTATACCTACGGCCTGGGCGTGCGGGTGATGGTCGAGCCGCAGTATTCCAGGAGCCCCGCGGGCGAATTCGGCTGGGACGGCGCGGCGGGCGCGTTCCTGATGGCCATCCCGGAAAGGCGGCTGTCCATGTTCTATGTGCAGCACGTGCTCTCCTGCAATCACGCCTTCGAGGTGGTGCACCCCACGATTCGCGACCTGGTCTGCCAGATCGCGCAGTGACGGTCGGGGGATAGAAAAGAGGCAATCAATATGAAAAAGACGGGCATTTCGCTGCTCGTGACGGCGGTCTACGCGGCGGTCGTCTACTATGTGGCCTCGCCGGCGCTGAGCATTCACGCGGGCGGGTTCTGGGCGCTGCTCATCAGCACGCTGGCGGTGTTTACACTGCTCGAGGCCATGGGCGTGAGCATTCAGCGCCGCAAGACCAGTCTTCCGCTGCAGCTGAGCAGCCTGCTGATTCTCATCAGCCTGGCGGTGTTTCTGCTGGGCGCGCTGGTGGGGACGAGGCTGTTTCAGGCGGGCAGGTACGCCTCCCTGGCCGAAAAACGCATCGAGTACCGCGACTTTCTGACCGACATTCCCGAGGAAAAGAGCATCTCGAACATCGCGCTGATGGACACCGACAGCGCGCAAATCATCGGCAACCGGCAGATGGGCTCGCTGAGCGACCTGGTCAGCCAGTTCGAGACCTCGGACTACTCGACCATCACCCTGAACGGCAGGCCGATGAAGGTCTCTGCGCTGCGCTACGTCAGCTTTTTTCGCTACCTGCGCAACCGCAGGGCGGGCGTGCCCGGCTACATTCAGGTCAACCCCGTCACGCAGAAGGCCGAGTACGTGAAGCTCGACGAGGGCATGAAGTACGTGCCCAGCGCCAGCTTCGGCCACGACCTGAAGCGCCACATCCACTCGAAGTACCCCGGCGCAATCATCGGCGACTTCTATTTCGAGCTGGACGAGGACAAAAAGCCCTATTACGTGTGCCCGTATGTGGTCTACCGCGCCGGACTGTTCGGCGCCAAGGACGTGGGCGGCGTGATCCTGGTCGACCCGGTGACGGGCGAGATGGAGAAGTACGCGCTCGAGGACGTGCCGCAGTGGGTGGATCGCGTGTACGACGGCGACCTGCTCTGCCAGCAGTACGACGACTACGGCAAGCTCAAAAACGGCTTGTGGAATTCGCTGTTCGCCAAGGTGGGCTGCGTCGTGACCACGGCCGACTACGGCTACAAGGCGCTCGAGGACGACCTGTGGGTGTTCACCGGCGTAACCAGCGTCGCGTCCGACGAGTCCAACATCGGCTTTGTGCTCATGAACAGCCGCACCGGTGCGATTCGCTACTACGACATCAGCGGCGCGGAGGAGTACTCCGCCATGAGCGCCGCCGAGGGTCAGGTGCAGAACCTGCGCTACACGGCCGCGTTCCCGTCGGTGATCAACGTGGGCGGCGAGCCGGTCTACCTGATGGTGCTCAAGGATTCGGGCGGCCTGACCAAGATGTACGCGCTGGTCAACGTGCAGGACTATTCGCTGGTCGCCACCGGCGTGACCCAGGAGGAGGCGCTCAAGAACTACCGCAGCATGCTCAGCGCCGAGGGACAGCTGAACCTGACCCAGGCGAAAAGCGTCACCGTGCAGGCTGTGCGCGACGCGGTGATGGACGGCGAGAGCTATGTCTACCTGATCGCGGACGGCGTGGCCTACCGGCTCAGGCTGTCCGACGACGAGCGGGCGATACTGATTCAGGCGGGCGACACGGTCGAGCTGCTGTGTGCGGACGGCGACGAGCCGGTGCTGCAGGCACAGCTGGCCGACTGAGGAAGAACAAACAACCGGGGGCTTCGCGTGAAGTCCCCGGTCTTTTCATATAGACGGCACAGGGCGTTTTTACGTCCGGTTTAGCCGGGACGAGCAGCTTCGCGGAAAAGGCGGCGTTGCTTACCGAGGCAAATGATGCGCTTCTAAACCGCTTTGTGACGCAGACCTCCGATCAAGAGACGAAAGGCGTATGTTCGGCCCGGAATGAGAAATTGTTCGCTCAGTTCAGCAGCGCGACGGCCAGGTTCAGCGCCGCGGCGAAGACCAACCAGGCGAGGTAGGGGAGCTGGAGCCAGGCGGCGCTTTTTCGGACGCGCCCGAACATCAGCGTCATGAACGCGGCCAACGCGATGAGCAGCAGCAGCCAGACAAACGCCATGTATCGCCAGCCCAGCGCGAAGAAAAACAACGGCCACAGCGCGTTCACGAACAGCTGCATGGCGAACAGGAACATCGCGCCGCTGCACAGACCGGGATTGTCCTCGCGCGCGGCCACCTGATACCCGGACACGATCAAAAGCAGGTACAGCGCGCTCCATGCGGCCGGAAACACCCACTCGGGCGGGGCGAAGGCGGGCTGATGGAGCGCGCGATACGCGTCCAAGCCGAGATAACTGAACAGACTGCCGATAAGCGCCGCCGCCAGGACCGGCACGAGCGCCAGCCCCAGCGCCTGCGGATTGAACCTTCGAGTCATGACAACGCTTCCTTTCTGAGATGTGGATAAAGAAAGTGTGCCCTGCGCGGGAGGCTTTTAGACCGCAGAGCGCAAAAAAGACCTCCGAAGCAATGCGCTTCGGAGGTCGCAGACTGTCAAAAAACTCGGGAGAGCTCGAGAGGGCCGCAGCCCTTTCGACCGGGCAGTGCCCGGTTCCACTTGCTGCCGCCTCTCCATAAGATTG
>CAKUFI010000026.1 GCA_934647305.1 uncultured Clostridia bacterium
AGATTTGAGGCGCGGCACCTGGCCGGGGAGCTTGCTTCCCCGTCCACCAGCTTGTCAAAACTTTTTTGACAAGCTGAAACCGCAGTTTTATCGCTTTGTTACATTGTACCCTGCCTTTTTACCGCTGTCAAGCGCATTCTCTGCGGCCGCGGCGCGCGAAAGGGACTTGACAGCGTGTAAAAAACATCGTACGATAAATGTAAAGACAGGGTGCGGAGAACCGGGAGGTACCCTATTTATTCACCGGAGGGAAGCATATGAATCGTGAACTGGCAAGGGCGCGGGCCGAGCGCCTGGTCGCGCAGATGACGGTGGCGGAGGCGGCGAGCCAGCTGCGCTACGACGCACCCGCGATCGAGCGGCTGAACGTGCCGGCGTATAACTGGTGGAACGAGGCGCTGCACGGCGTAGCGCGCGCGGGCGTGGCGACCAGCTTTCCGCAGGCGATCGGCCTGGCCGCGACCTTTGATCCGGCGCTCATGCAGGCGCTGGGCGACGTGGCCTCGACCGAGGGCCGTGCGAAGTACAATTCCTCTGTCGCCGAGGGCGACCGGAGCATCTACAAGGGGCTGACCTACTGGTCGCCCAACATCAACATCTTCCGCGACCCGCGCTGGGGGCGGGGGCACGAGACCTACGGCGAAGACCCGTTCCTGACCGGCGAGATGGGCGCGGCATACGTGCGCGGCCTGCAGGGCGAAGGCGAGCACATGAAGGCCGCCGCCTGCGCCAAGCACTTCGCCGTGCACTCCGGCCCGGAGGCGCTCCGGCATCAGTTCAACGCGAAGGTCTCCGAAAAGGATCTGCGCGAGACCTACCTGCCCGCGTTCGAGAAGCTGGTGCGCGAGGCGAAGGTCGAGGCGGTCATGGGCGCGTACAACCGGGTCAACGACCAGCCCTGCTGCGGAAGCCCCCGCCTGCTGGGCGACATCCTGCGGGGCGAGTGGGGCTTCGAGGGGCACGTCGTGTCCGACTGCGGCGCGATACAGGACTTTCACCGCTTCCATCAGATCACCGACACGCCCGAGGACTCGGCGGCGCTGGCCATCGAGAGCGGCTGCGACCTCAACTGCGGACTGACCTACGCTTTCCTGATGAAGGCCTACGAGCAGGGCAAGGTATCGGAGGAGGCGATTCGCCGCGCGGCCGTGCGCCTGTTCACCACCCGATTCCTGCTGGGCATACTGGGCGGAAGCGAGTTCGACCGGATCGGCTACGAGGCGCTCGAGGCGCCTGAGCACCTTCAAAGGGCGCATCAGGCGGCGCTTGAGAGCTGCGTGCTGCTCAAAAACGACGGCATGCTGCCGCTCGACCCGGACGCGCTGAAGGCGGTCGCCGTCATCGGCCCCAACGCCAACAGCCGCGCCGCGCTGGTGGGCAACTATCACGGCACGTCGTCCAGGTACGTGACCGTGCTCGAGGGCATACAGGACGAGCTGGTCGGCCGGGCGCGGGTGTACTACGCCGAGGGCTGCGCGCTGGCGAGGGATCGCGTGGAGTCCTGCGCCGGGGAAAACGACCGGCTGTCCGAGGCCGTGCAGGCGGCAAAACACGCCGACGCGGTGATACTGGTGCTGGGCCTGGACGAGACCCTCGAGGGCGAGGCGGGCGACGCGTCCAACGCCAGCGCCTCGGGCGACAAGTGGAACCTGCTGCTGCCCGAAAGCCAGCGCCTGCTGCTGCGCGCGGTGCTCGAGGTGGGCAAGCCGACGGCGATCTGCCTGATGGCTGGCAGCGCGATTGACCTTCAGGAGGGCAATCAGGCGAACGCGGTGCTGCTGACCTGGTACCCGGGCGCGCGCGGCGGCCGGGCGGTGGCCGAGCTGCTGTTCGGCAGGCACTCCCCCTCCGGCAAGCTGCCCGTGACCTTTTACCGCAACGAGCAGCTGCGCACCCTGCCCGACTTCACCGACTACTCGATGAAGGGGCGCACCTATCGCTACCTGAAGGAGGCGCCGCTCTACCCCTTCGGCTTCGGCCTAACCTACGGCGACGTGTCCGTGCAGGACGCGCGGGCGGACTGGGGCAATGCACAGGTGACGGTCGAGGCGCATCTTCGCAGCGACGGCGCGCGCGATACCTGGGAGGTGCTCGAGGTGTACTGCCAGAACGAGGGCAGTGCCTTCGCGCCCGACCATCCCCGGCTGTGCGGCTGCGCGCGGGTGTTCTGCCCGGCGGGCGCCTGCGTCACCGCCCGCGTCTCCATCGACAGGCGGCAGCTGCTCGTGGTCAATGACCGGGGCGAGCGCGTCGAGGACGGCGAGATCGCACTGTGGGCGGGCACGGGCCAGAGCGACTCGCTGACCGCTTCCCTGACCGGACATGACGCCGTGCGCGTACAATAGCCCATTCGTTTCAGTATAGTAATTGCGAAGCATGAATACAGAAAAGGAGAACAGCATGGAATACCTGATGGGGATTGACCTGGGCACGTCGGGCACGAAGACGGTGCTCTTTGACCGCGAGGGGCGCGAAATCGCCAGCGCCACGCGGGATTATCCGCTGATACAGAAGCAGAACGGCTGGGCCGAGCAGGAGCCCGACGACTGGTGGGCGGCCGCGCGGGACACCATTTCCCAGGTGCTTGCGGACAGCGGCGTGAACCCGGCCGACGTGAAGGGCCTGGGCCTGAGCGGGCAGATGCTCAGCCTGGTGCTGCTGGATGAGGACAACAAGGTGCTGCGCCCGGCGATATTGTGGTGCGACGGCCGCACGGGCGCGGAGTGCGAGGAAATCACCGCCCGGGTGGGCAAAGAGCGCATGGTGGAGATCACGGCCAACCCGGCGCTGGTCAGCTTCACGGCCGGAAAGCTGCTGTGGGTGCGCAGGCACGAGCCGGAGGTGTTCGCCAGGGCGCGTCACGCGATGCTGGCCAAGGACTACGTGCGCTTCCGCCTGACCGGCGAGTTCGCCTGCGAGATGAGCGACGCGTCGGGCACCAACCTGATGGACGTGCCGCGTCGCTGCTGGTCGCGCGAGGTGCTTGAGGCGCTTTCGCTCGACCCGGCGCTCTTCCCGCCGATCGTGGAGAGCGCGGACATGGCCGGCCGAATCACGCCCGAGGCCGCCGCGCTGACCGGGCTTCAGGCAGGCACGCCGGTCGCCGCCGGGGCCGCGGACAACTGTGCCGCCGCCGTGGGCACCGGGGTGGTCGCCGAGGGCAGCGCCTTCATCACGATCGGCACCTCGAGCGTGATCTTCGCCCAGACCAGTCAGGTCGAGGTCGACCCGCCCGGACGGCTGCAGACCTACTGCGCCGCCGTGCCGAACGCCTGGGCGCTGACCAGCTGCGCGCTGTCGTCCGGCCTGTCGCTGCGCTGGCTGCGCGACCAGGTCTGCACTGAGGAGGCTCGCGAGGCCGAAAAGCGGGGCGCGGACTGCTACGCGCTCATGGACGAGCAGGCGGCCCAGTCCCCGATCGGCGCGAACCGGCTGATCTTCCTGCCCTACCTGATGGGCGAGCGCAGCCCGATACTGGACACCGACGCGCGCGGCGCGTTCATCGGCCTGTCCGCCATGCACGAGCGGCGCGACCTGATCCGCGCGGTGCTGGAGGGCGTGGTGTACTCGCTCCGGCAGAATATGGATCTGTTGCGCAGTCTGGGCGTGACCCCCGCGAAGGTTCGCCTGTGCGGCGGCGGCGCGCGCAGTTCGCTGTGGCGGCAGATGCTCGCGGACGTGCTGAACCTGCCGATCTCCACGCTGCAGAACGCCGAGAGTCCGGCGCTGGGTGCGGCAATACTGGCCGGCGTGGCCTGCGGAATGTACAGAGATGTGCCTTCCGCCTGCGCCGCGCTCATCCGCGAGGACGCGACCGTGCTGCCCGATTCCGGTCACCACGCCGCCTACGAGCCCTTCTACCGGCTCTACTGCGACCTCTACCCCGCCCTGAAGGTCTCCTTCCATCGCCTCGCCGGTCGGTAGGCAGGCTGAGCCTGCCGGGCAGTGCCCGGAGCCGGTTGCTGCCGCCGGTCGGCAGGGCCGACAGCCACCTGCTGCCGCCGGTCGGCAGAGCCGACAGCCACCTGCTGCCGCCGGTTCTAACACGAATTCGGGAACCATAAATTTGAGTTCCCGAATTCTCCGGTTTTCCGGGATTCCCGGAAAACTCCTGGTCGGCGTTGCCGACTACGCTGCCGCCGGTTCTATCGACGAATCCGGGAAGCATAGATTGGACTTCCCGAATTCTGCGCGGCTGAGCGCCCCGCCGCCTGTTTCACAGGCACCTCCCCTTTCAGGGGAGGCAGGGGCGCGTCGTACAGGCTCTCCTGAAAGGGGAGCTGCCGCCGAGGGCGGCTGAGGGGTTGGCCGGGCACTGCCTTCAATGCCTGAAACCACATCGGACAGGCACGATTTCGTGCGGCAAATGGACTTAGCAAAGATGACAAAATTAATCCCTGAGCTGTTCATTCTTCGTTCATACAATGTCAAAAACCCTGCGGTATACTTTAGCCATAAACACAAGGAGGTGTTTGATATGAAAAAGAGATTCGGATTGAGAACCCTGTTGGCCCTGGTGCTGGCTCTGTGCCTGGCAGTGGGCGTCGCGAATATGAGTCTGGCGGAAGGCACGGCGAGCGTCCCCACCGCCGATAACAGCCCCGCCATTTACGTCACGCAGAAGACCGCCAATTCGGTGGTCGGCATCCAGGTCAGCGAAGAGACCTGGGATAACGCGAGCGGCCGCACGACGACCCCCGTGGCCTACGGCTCGGGCGTGTGCATCGCCGAGGGCGGCTATATCGCCACCAACAACCACGTCGTCGCGGACGGCTCCAGTTATCAGGTGCTGATGCCCAGCGGTGAGTACGTGGACGCTGAGCTGGTCGGCACCGACAGCTCGACCGACCTGGCCGTGGTGAAGGTCACCGATGCGGACGCCGCCAGCAAGCTGGTGCCCGTCGAGTTCGGCTCCACTTCCGACCTGCTGGTCGGCTCCACCGCGATCGCCATCGGCAACCCCAAGGGCGACAAGCTGGCCAACACCGTGACCGCCGGCATCGTGTCCGCGCTGGATCGCGACGTGAACGCCAGCAACACCACCCGCAGAATCAACTATATCCAGCATGACGCGGCCATCAACAGCGGCAACTCCGGCGGCGGCCTGTTCAACTACAAGGGTCAGCTGATCGGCATCAATACCCTGCGCATGGGCAACAGCGGCAACACGGAGCTGTCCACCGAGGGTCTGGCCTTCGCCATTCCCGTGGAGACCGTGCAGGACATTACCTCTGACCTGATCGAGCACGGCAAGGTCATTCGTCCTCAGCTGGGCGTGACCGTGCTGGAGAATACCGAAGGCCCCGACGAGCCTATGAAGGCCTATGCCCCCATCGGCGCGATGATCTACTCGGTCGTCGAGGGCGGCCCCGCCGAGCGCGCCGGCCTGAAGCAGTACGACTTCATCTACTCCGTGGACGGCGTGCGCGTGACCAGCTTTGCCGAGCTGACCACCGAGCTGGACAAGCATGAGGCGGGCGACACCGTCGAAATCCAGGTCTGCCGCTACGCGCAGGTCAACGTCGCCGACAACAACATGATGAACAACTTCTACGGCTTCTACGGCAACAACAACAGCAGCAGCTCCAACCGCTACAGCATCTATGTCTCCGGCGGCTACGAGATGGTCACCAAGTCCGTCACCCTGGAGATCCTGGACGACTGACAAGTGAGCTGAAGCCGCGAGGCTCAGGCTTCCCGGCCCCACCCCGGATGGTACATCCATCCGGGGTTTTTCTATGCGCCAGCCCTTCAGCCACCCTCGGCAGCAGCTTCCCTTTCAGGAGAGCCTGACTGCGCCCACCCTGCCTCCCCTGAAAAGGGAGGTGCCCGCGAAGTGGGCGGTGGGGTTCTCAGCCGCGCAGAATTCGGGAAGTCCAATTTATGTTTCCCGAATTCGTCGATAAAACCGGTGGCAGCCAGTGGCCGTCGGCCCTGCCGACCGAAGACCCCAGCCGCTCCAATTTATGGTGGCTGGGGTCGTGTGCTGTCCGGCGGCGGCAGCGTAGTCGGCAACGCCGACCATCAATCTGCGGAGAATTCCGCGGATTCGCAGACTTCGGCCGCTCCAATTTATGGCGGCCGACAGTCGTTGACAGGATGCGCGGCAGCAACCGGCAGTCGGCCCTGCCGACCCGGTCGACATGGAGCGACCTTTTCGACACGGCGGCGCGTGGTATACTGGCGGGACAAGCGGTGTATCGAGGAGGAATGGAGCATGATTCGGAGCATGGCGGGACGGCGCGCGCGGGTGCGGATCAACTGGCTGATTCCCCTGCGGCTGATGGCGATGGCGGCGTGCGGCAATCCGGCGCTGTACGCGGGGATTCGGCCGGTTTCGCCCGCGCTGACGGCCGCGGCGCTGGGCAGCGGATGGCCGGTATGGCTGGCGCTGGCGGGGGCGGCGTGCGGCTGCCTGGCGGGCGGGTGGACGGCGGACGCCCTGTACGCGCTGCTGGGCGACCTGTTGACGGCGGGACTGCTGAGCCTGCCCTGGGCGCGCAGACGGCTGCAAAAGGAGGGGCAGCGCGAGGGTCTGACCTGCCTGGCGGCGATGCTGGGCGGGAGCGCGCAGCTGCTGACCCTGCGCCAGGACGGGACGACCTATGGGTTGATCGCCTGCCTGGCCGGGGCGCTGGCGGCGGCAATGCTGGCTCCCTGCCTGCTGGGGGCGCTGAGCCTGCAGGGGCGGCGCAGGTGCCTTCTGCCGGACGAACAGCTGTCTGTTGTGCTGCTGGGCGCGCTGGCGGCGAGCGGCCTGCGGGTGATTCCTGAAGCTGGGGAGTGGCTGGGCTATGGGGCAGCGGCGCTCTTTGGGCTGCTGGGCGCGTCCTGCGGGACGGCGAACGGCGCGCTGGCCGGGATCTGCGCGGGGCTGGCGCTCATGGCGGACGAGGGCAGCCTGAGCGGCGCGGCGGCGTTTGGCCTGTGTGGGGCGCTGGCGGGCGCGGTTCGAGGCATGGGCCGCCCGGCGATGAGCGCGGCGATGCTGGCGGGAAGCCTGCTGGGCGCGTCCCTCGGTGGAATGGAAACAGGCGCGCTGGCGGGAACAGCCTGCGGATGCCTGGGGTATCTGTGCCTGCCGAAGGGGTGGATTGCCCGGGTGCGCGAGGCCTTCCGTCCGCAGCCCGTCTGCCTGGACGCGCAGGCGCTGTCGGTTCGCCTTCGCAGGGAGGCGGCGCAGCAGACAGGCCGCCTGGCGAGGGCGCTGGATGGCCTGACGGAGGCCTATGCCGCCGCGCAGCCGCCGCTGCCCAACGAGGTCGCGCTGATTCGGCGGCTGCGAGAGGCGCTGTGCGCGGGCTGCGAGGACTACGCGAAATGCTGGCAGGGCGAGCGGTCGCAGGCGGGCAGGCTGCTGTGCCGCATGATGAGCGAGGCGGTCGCGGGTCGGCCGCTGACCACCGCCGCGCAGCTTCCGCCCGATCAGACGCGCCACTGCCGCCGCTCAACCCAGATCGACCGCCGCGTGCAGCCGGTGCTGGCCCAGTTCGTGGAGGAGCGCGCCGAGCAGCTGCGCACGAGCGGCATGCGGACGCTGCTGTGCCGCCAGACCGGACAGGCCGCGGGCATACTCGCCCGGCTGAGCGCGCAGCTGAGCCGCCCGGTCTGCGTGGACGAGGACTGCGCCCGGCTGGCCCAGGCGGCGCTTGAAAAGTGCTCCCTGCGCGCGGGCGAGGTGCTGGCGCTGCACGACGAACGCCTGGAGCTGCTGATTGCGATCGAGGGTACCGTCACCCAGGCTCAGGCAGATCAGGCCGCGGAGCTGCTCTCCCAGGAGCTGGGAATTCGCCTGAAGGGCGCGCCCTGCCCGGAGGACGCCTCTTGCCTGCGGCTTATCGAGTCGCCCGGTCTTCAGCCGGTCTGCGCCTGCGCTCAGGCGACTGCCGAAGGCGAAAGCGCCTGCGGGGACTGCTGCCGGGTTAGTCAGCTGCCCGACGGACGCACGCTGCTCGCCCTGTGCGACGGCATGGGCAACGGCGAGGCGGCTCGCGCCCAGAGCAAGCGCGCGCTGGAGCTGGTCGGGCGGATGCTCATGGCCGGCGTGGCGCTGGACGCGACTCTCGCCTGCGTGAACGGCGCGCTGCTCGCCCGCGGGGAGGACTGTTTCACCACGCTCGACCTGTGCGTGCTCGACCCGGCGCGCGGCACGGCGGACTTCTGCAAGCTGGGCGCGGCGGCCTCGGCGATACTGCGCGTGGACGCGATCGAGTGGATTCCGGGCGGACGGCTGCCGATGGGCGTCGTCGAGGAGGCGGCTCCGGCCAGGCAGCGGCGCGTGCTGCGCGAGGGCGAGACGGTCGTGCTGTTCTCCGACGGCGTGGCCGATGACCTGAAGGAGGGCCAGCGCGCCTGGCTTCAGGCCCAGCTTCCCGCTCTGCGCGCCCTCGCCCCTCAGGCGGCGGCCGAGCACCTGCTCAGTCAGGCCCGTGCCCGTGACGGCGGCAAGGCCCTCGACGACATGACCGTCCTCATCTGCCGGGCAGTGCCCGGTTCCAACTGCTAGCGGTCGGCAGGGCCGACAGCCACCCGCTGCCGCGCATCCTATCGACGACCATTGGCCGCCATAAATTGGAGCGGCCAAGGTCTACGAATCCGCAAAATTTTTTGCGGATTGTTGGTCGGCATTGCCGACTCGCCTCCGCTGGGGGAGGCTCCGCTCCGCTTCGCGCTCCCCCAGACCCCACCGAAGTTTGACTGCCGGGCAATGCCCGGTTCCAACTGCTGCCGGTCGGCAGGGCCGACAGCCACCCGCTGCCGCCGGTTCTGGCGACGACCATTGGCCGCCACCGGGCAATGCCCGGTTCCACTTGCTGCCGCCGAGGCCGCGCAACGCAGGTATATCGGCAGGCATCGCAAGCTCCCCTGGCCCCTTTGGCGGCCGCGGCGGGGCTGCATTGCGCAGTACAGCGCAGCGCCAGGGGCGCGCTTCTGACTGAGAAGTCTTACCCCGGCCCCCTTCGGCGGGACGCGCGCCGAGGCATGTCTATCTACGGTTTCTCCATTTCTTAACAGTATACCCCCTTTACAAGCGCCGCAGGCTGTGCTATAATAATTTTCGTCGTCAGGACATGGGGCATTAGCGCAGTTGGTAGCGCGCCACAATGGCATTGTGGAGGCCAAGGGTTCGACTCCCTTATGCTCCACCATTCACCACAAAATCCGAACCGCTTTACGTCTTTGTGGACGGCGTGCTCGGATGTATCTTCCGCAGGGATGATACGAAAAAAGCAGGAGAGACTTGATCGGTCTCTCCTGTTTTATTTAAGCGCCCCCTGCGTCATGCAGGGGGCGTTGGTGCTATTCCTGAGTAATCTGGTACTGCTCCCGCAGATGGTTGAAATGGGTGTGCGGGATCTTGCCGTCGTTCTGCAGTCGTCCGACGACGATACCCGGATGGATGTTTATGGAGAGGGCAAAATCTCTAATCGCACCCTCCGTGGTATACGTCCCACGCAAAAAACTGTCGTATGCCTCCGGCGGGATCAGATAATCCGCCGAAAACCTGTCGGCCTCAGCCTCCAGCTGTTGGTTGTCGGGAAGATCCCTGCCGCTCAGAAACACCGTGCGAATCTTCTGCTGCAGGACGTGCTTAATTTCGTGGAACAGCGCAAACCAGAAGGTATCTGCATAACGCCTTCGATCGTTGAGCGCCAGCATAACCCGGCCCGCGCCATACCACTTCACCGCGCCGTTTATCCCCGAATTCTTCAGCGTAGGAAGCAGCACGAAGGCCACTCCGCAGTCGGAGAACACCCCGCGCAGCTTGGGGATAAACACCTCAGGCGGCTGCACTGTCATCGACCGGACCTCGGGCAAGCTCCGTTCGAGCTGCTCTGCGCTGAAGGGGGAAACCTCCATGGCGCGCGCTTGATTCAGCGCGGTCAGCATCCAGGCGCTGGCGTTTACCCGGTTCTTTTCCTCCATGGACGCAACGCCCGCGCGGTAGTTCACGAGGAGGTCCTCCTGCTTCAGCCGCTGCAGATTCGCGATTCCCAGGTATTTACACAGGTTGGCCACCCGGGTTTTCAGGTCACGCGGGCGCGGAAGCCCCACAGCCTTCACAAAGAAGGAGTAGTCGATGTCCTTCAAAATATCGAGCTGCTTATCCAGCGCCTGAGCGCGTTCAATCTCCGCGAGCTTTACGTCGTACTCCTTCTGGATGTTGAGCCAGCACTCAATGCTCATGCCGGTCAGGGCGGAGAGCTTCTCCGCCGACTCGCGCGACAGGCCGCATTTCCCCGCGAGCAGTTCGCTCACAGTCTTCCGTGATGTGCCCATCCTCCGCGCAAACTCCGCCGGAGAGACACCCATCTCTGCAATCAGCTCCCCGATATAATAGCCGGGGTGGAAGGCGTACAGATTCCTATACTGGACTGTGTTACTCATAATGATTCGTCACCCCCGTTACTTCAATCACCCTGATCTGCTTACACTGGGCAATAATATCCCCTCCGATCATCTCGGAACCGTCATCCTTGCAGGGAATGACCAGAACCCTGTACCCGGTATTACCTACACGCAGCGACCACACGCCCTTCAGATCCGCCTTCAAGAGGTGGAAACGATAGGGTGTGAAGAGAACGACGTCCTGCAGCGAGAGGGACTGCCGAAGAAAGCTCTCCATGGCCAGCAACTTCTTTTTGACCTGCGGCGGGTATTCCCACTTGCCGCTGAATTTCGGGTCAAATTCTCTTCTGGCATCGTCGCTTTTGTAGGTGATCTTCATTCGAGCCTCCATAAATCCGTTACCCATCGGGTAATACAATTATACCACGGAAAGCCCCCTGTCGTAAAGAAAACGATTTGTGAAATCATCCCCTCACCGCCTCGACCAGCGCCCGCTGCCCCAGGTCCTTGCGCAGTAAAATATGCCTGAAACGAAAAAAAAGCGGGAGAGGCCGAAGCCCCTCCCGCCAGGCAGTGCCCGGTTCCACCTGCTACCGCGGATTCTGGCACGAACCCAGCCGCCATAAATCAGAGCGGCTGGGTTCTTCGATTTTCCGGGGTTTCCCGGAAAACTCAGGTCGGCGCTGCCGACTTTCTCCTGACAGGCTCAACGCCGCCCGGTGTTCAAACCCGCGCCGCGTAGTCCAGCGAAATCCAGCCCGCGCCGGATTTGAGCCTGCCCCATCCGGCCTTGCTGCTCTGACCCGTCTTGACCTCGACGATCGTGAACACGCCTTTGCCGGTGTATCGGCCGGTCTTCGCGTAGTCCGTGCCAGGGCCGGTGCGGATGTTCAGGCGGTCGCTCGTCACGCGCACCCTGTACGGCGGCGCGTCCCCGGCAGGCGCTTCCGGTTCAGGCTCAGTTGCCCCGCCCATGGCCGCCTTGACGGCCTGCCGGAAATCGTCCATCGTCAGACCCATGCCCAGCTGCCGCCACAGGTGCTCCGGGTCGCCGTGGTTCGAGGCGATCCCGCGCGCATAGCCCTCCTTGTGGCTGATGATCACGCCGTCCTGAAGCGGGTCGAGGCCGTACTGCCTGCACAGCATGGCAAAAAGCTGCACCGCGCTGCCCCAGGTGCGCCGCGCCACGGCCACCGCCTGAGCGCGGTCGGCCTCGGCAAAGGTGAAGCGCGACCCGCCCACGTATTTGATGCAGGCGGGCTCACACATTTCCACGCCGATGTGCGTGTTGTTGCAGCTGCCCGCCTTGCCGCTCGCGCCGTGCCAGCCGCGGTGGTTCCAGGGCAGGAACTGCCAGACGTCGCCGGTGTTGCCGTCGATCATGGCATGGCAGCAGATCAGGCGCGTCATGTTGGGGTCGTTCCACCCGCGCGCGAAGACCTGTGCGCTGGGCTGATTGCACCCGACGCTGTGCAGCATCAGGCCGCGCACCCGGATGGTTCGCCCGGCCTTGTAGCACTTGTTGTTGGTCAGGTAGGATTCAACGATCCTCATTCTTCCTCACCGTCCAGCAGCCCCGCGTTGCCCGCGTCGGCCAGTCCCTCGCCGATGATGTAGGCGATGACGGACGCGCCCGCCATGATGAGCGCGGTCACCTGCGTGGCCACCTGCTCAGCGCCGCCCAGCGCGATGATGAGCATCGAGACGAAGGAGCCGATCGCCGTCCAGAACTTGCGGCTCGTCAGCTTCCGCTTCCAGTCAATTTTCGTGTTCATGGTTATTTCCCCTTTCTATCGTGTCGATTCTGTGGTGCGCGCTTTTGCAGCTCTCCTCGCAGCGCGTGATGCGCGTGCCCAGCTCCGCGATCTGATTCCCATGCGTGCGCACCTCGACGCGCATGTCCTCGATGCCGCGGTTCGCGCTGTCCAGCTTGCCTTCAATGCGGGCAAGGCTCAGCGTGTCGTCGCGCAGCTGCTTGTCGTCGGCGCGGCGGCTGTTTCGCGCGCCGAAAAGTATGGCGCACACGCAGCCGGCCACCGACAGGAGAGCCGCCGCCAGTTCCCAGGTCATTCGGTCACCTCCTCCCACGCGCCGGGCAGCACGCTCGGCGCATACACGATGTTGTCCTGCAGGCACCGGTAGACCCTGCCGCCCTCGGTGCAGTAATGGCCGTTCATGTACGTGTTGTAGCTCTCGGCCACGAACGGCCAGGCGGTCTCGGGCGACGTGCCGTGGCAGCGCGCCCAGATCGTGGGCGACTCGCCCGGCTTATGCACCTGGCCGCTGGTCTTCCCGTTGTCGTGCATCGCCCAGTAGGCGGAGCCGGTGTCCGGGTCGACCGTCAGCGCGCCGCGCTTGTAGTCCGCGTCCGCCCGCCACACGCGGAAGGCCGCCAGGTGGTCGTTGATCGTCTTCGCCGCCGCATTGAAGGCCGCCTCGTCCGCGGGCTGTATGCCCCCGGCCAGCTCGTCCAGCAGCCGCCGAATCTCGATGAATTTCGCCCTCTGCGCCTCGGTCATGCGCTCACCTCCCCGGTCAGGATGGCCAGGGCCTCAGCAGTTGCCGCCTCGTCCGCCGTCTCCAGCGCTGCCTCGGCTTCCGCGGCGCGCTGTGCGGCCATCGTATAGCTGTCATAGGCCTCCTGCTCCTGCAGCGCAAGCACCATCTGTTCGCCGCCCGCGTTGCGCGTCCAGCCCGCCGCCGTGCGCAGGTCGCCCGCGATCAGGCCATAGGGCCGCGCGTCCACGATCTCGCACCCGAGCGCCGCCTCTAATTCGGCCTTCTGTGCCTCGTCCAGCACGATCAGGTTGCGTACGATATTATCCTGCACGATTGCTCCAATCATATAATTTCCTCCTTATGCCGCAGGTACGAGCACATAAGCTACGCCCTGATAGCCCGCCCGGCCGCCGAATATGGTATCGACTTCTCTGTTCAATCCGCAGCCGCCTCCGCCGCCGCCATAAAATGTTGCTGCTGTTCCATCTGTGCCAAAACAACTCTCACCTCTGCCCCCGCCGTATTCTCCGCCATCACCGCCGATGCCGTAGCTACTTCCGTAATAGGATCTGTTCGAGAATGCTTCACCATTACCGCCGTTTGTACCACCATAAGAACCGGGAATATACAGAGTTTTATCTGAAGAAATTGGGTTGCGACCACCGCCGCTTCCTCCGCCCGGGCAATGCGCTTTCAGATCAGCCAGCCCAAACGGGTATGTGGATACGCCAGCTCCTGTGCCATCTCCACCACCACCCGAACCACCGTCTCGGCCATTACCCCCATTTGCCATATACGTGCCTACGGATGTACTGCCGCCATTTTTCAGTACATTGCCGCCCGCACCTATTGCAACGGTATATGTCCCGATTGGTATCGTGCCGCTAATTACGTAGCCACCTCCGCCGCCGGCACGTCTATCCGATGCATACGCCCCGCCGCCTGCACCCCCGCCACACATCCAGTAGCGAATACCATTGCCGTTAACAGAAAGCGTGCCGGAACCTGTGAGCGTGTACAGCTTATAGGCCGCGCCGTCGATCTCCAAGTCGCTGATCGTATGCGTGCCGCTGTAGGCCACCTGCGCCCCGGCGCTGAAAAACTGCCTGTGCACGCCATCCCGCACCGTGTAGCCTGCCTTGACCTTGCGCGTGAGGCCGGAGAGCACCGCGTAGACCGCCTTGCCCGCGCGCGTGCTCCCATCAACTATCGGATACATCGCCTTACTCATAGACCAGGATCACCGTCCCGTCCGGATACGTGCTGGCGCTCCCCGCGCCCGGGTCGGTCGTGGTGAGCACCAGCGCGTCCTTCTTCAGGGCGTAGTCCGCGACGGCCTTGCCGGTGACGGGGTTCGCGCCGGTCGCCGTGACCGCGGCGTCGATGGTCAGCGCGGCGGGCCTGTTCGTCAGGTCGGTGTAGCTGCCGGTCGCGGCCACCTTGGCAAGACCCAGCTTCTCGCGCGCGGCCGCCGGGGAGACGGCGGTCAGCTTACCTTCCTCGCCGGTCATCACGGGCAGGTCGGCGGTGCTGCCGATCGCGCCCCCGCTGGTCAGATTGCCGTGCGCGTGCGCCGACTTGGCCGCGCCGATCTGCGTGGTCGTCACGCCGTGCGGGTTGGCCTTGTCGGCCTTGTGCGCCTCGAGCGCGGAGGACAGCGTGCCGATGGGCGCGAACTCGCCAAACAGCTTCGTCGTGCCGGTGACCGACAGGCCGTCCAGCGCGACCGAGTAGAGCGGCATGTCCACCGTGTCGCCCTCCTCGATGCTGCCCGTGTGATAGGCGGGCGCGGCGGGCGAGGACGCGTCGGACGTACCCTTGATCACGGTCAGCGCGGCGCTCTCCACGCCGGAGGTCGTCTCGATACTGTAGCGCAGCACGATCAGGTCGATACGCTTTTTGCCGAACTCGCCGTTTTCCAGCGTCACGTCGGTGTACTCGCCCGGCTTCTGGCGCACGTGCCGCCCCTGCATCAGCAGGTCGCCGTCCTTGATGCGGATGGTGTTGTTGTCCAGCACGGCCGCGGCGAATTTTTCGCCCTTGTCCAGCACGCACATGCCGCCGGTCAGCGTGCAGGCATGAAAAGAGCCCACGTCGTTCGATGTGACGTGGGCTGAACCGGTGTGCCCGGTTACAAGATGTATGCTCAAGTGATCTTCCCTCCGATCTCACAGGTGATGCTCGCCTCGCCGCCGCGGATGGTCACGATCTTCTTTTTGACAGTCTGCGTCACGGTCAGGCCGGTGACCTGCTCAGCCGCGCGGATCTGGTCTCCCACGTCGTAGGCCGCGCCGGCCGCCGCGAGGGACATTTCGATGCGATCCACGTCCCGCAGCTCCCGGAAGCGAACCGCCGCGTCGGCCAGCAGGTCGGCCTCGGTTTCGTCGTTGGTGTTCTCGTAGACCTCGGCAACCTCATCCGCGCCGGCAAAGGTCTGGGTCTGGCTGATTGCGCCGTCCCCGTCCGCGTACAGGTGCGCGACGATGCGCGCCGCCAGCTCGCCCGCGCCCAGACAGACCAGGTGATTGACCTTGCGCTCGGTGCGGGAGAGGTCGAAGTCGGCCAGCGGCCCGGCCTGCGTGTCCTCGTCATAGAGCACGCGCGCGGCCGCAGAAAGGGTCACTTTGCCCGCCGAATAGCGCAGGCGCAGCTTTGCCCCGGCGCGGGAGAGCATCTTGACGATGCCCGTGTAGGCCGGGATATACCGGTCCATGCGGTAGCTGCCAAGGACGATACCGCTGTCCGCCGGGTCGGCCTGAAACAGGTCGGTCAGGCCGCAGCGCGCGATCAGGCGCTCCAGCACGCGGTTCGCGTCGCCGCTGAGGGTCAGGTAGTCCTCCCCCTTGTCGGGCGCGAGGATCTTGCCCTCCAGCACGCCATGCCAGGTGCGTCCGGCGTAGACCAGCGTGCCGTCGGCAGTCTTCACGTCCATCCGGTCGACGATCCCGCCGTACTCGGTGCCCTCCGCGTAGATCAGGCAGCCGGGCGCGCAGACGTTTCGACTGGTCACGGTGGTCAGCTCGAAGTCGTTCTCGCCGCTGCCGTAGGCCAGGTCGAGCGTGCAGTCCTGCAGCACGCCCATGTCCTCGCGGCTCGCGTTCGTGTAGATCAGATCCATAGCGGTTCGCTCCTCCTCGCCAGCACGGTCAGGTCGAAGCGCAGCTCGCCGTCCCATGTCACGCTGCTCGTGCCGGCCGGGATGCGCTCGAAGATGTAGTCCGTCAGGCCTCTGTCCTTAAAGATGTTGACCTTCACGCCGCTCGCCTTTGTCAGGGTCAGCGTGCGCGCCCGGCTGTCGACGGTGATGTACTCGCCCGCCGCCGCGGAGTGGCTGACCGCGTATTCGTGCCCCGCGACGCGCACGACCGGGTTCTCGCACGGGCCGTACAGGTTCAGGATGAAGTCCGCCGGTGCGTAGGACACGTTGTTCACCGCCTGCACCAGCAGGGGCGACATGTAGTCGAAGGCGAAGTCGTAGGGGTAGTCCAGCGCGCCGGACGCGCCCGCGGCCAGTTCGCTTGAAAAGGACGAGGTGTATTCCTTCACCCAGTACGCGTCGTCGCTGACCACCGTGAGCGTGGTCAGGTAAAAGCGCCTGTCGCGGTTGTACTGCTTCTTCTGGCTGGCCATAATGTAGCAGCGCAGGAAGTAGTCGCCTATGGCCAGCCTGCCCGGCTGCATAGCGTCCACGTCCGCGTCGGTCACGTCCAGCAGGCGGTTCCGGCGCGCGGTCGCCTCAGCCTCGGTGCCGCCCGTCACGGCGACCGGCAGCGTGTACTTGGTCACGCCGCGGGAAAAGGACGCGATGCGGCCGCCGCGCGAGGAGGGCGTCCAGGCGTAGTCGTGCAGGCCGTTTGCGTTCACAAAATAACCGCCCGAGCCGAGCTCGATGCGCTCGCCCAGGTGGTTCGTATAGGTCATTTTCTCGTAGCTCATGTCACGCTCCTCACCAGCCGCCCGAATTCGCGGTCGTTGATCCTCAGGCGCACATCGCCGAGCGCCCCGGAGAGCGCGTCGGGCAGGCTCGCCTGCAGGCTGTCCAGTTCGTCCAGGATTTCCCGCAGCAGCTGCGCCACCGCGTCGTCGCGGCTGGCCGCGGCCTCGGAGATCATACCCCGCAGCGAGCGCGTGCCGATGACCGCCTCCTGCCCGGCCTCGCCGCCGCCCAGCAGGCTGCCGCTGGCCGCGTCATAGCCGAAGATGGTCGGTTTGTTGAGCAGCATGCCGCCCTTCATGGCCTTGGCGTACCACTCGACGCCGATGGACGGGAACTGCTCCGGCCAGTCAAACGGGTTCCAGGAGCCGCTGAACTTGAAGTGCGGCATCTTCAGCTTGGGCCACTTGAACTCGAAGCCGAAGAAGCCCTTGATCGCCTCGATCGCGTCGCCCACGATGGTCTTGGCGCTGTTGATCGGGGTCTCGATGGCGCTCTTGACGCCGTCCCACACGGTTTCGGCCGTGCTCCTTATGCCGTCGAAGGTGCTGCTGAGCCAGTCGCGGATGCCGCCCACGACCTCCTCCACCTTGTCCCGGGCCGCGGTGATCTTTTCCTCGATGGCGCCGCGGATGTCGTCCCAGAGCTGGGTAATCGTGCTCTTGGCCGCCTCGAAGCCCTCGGAAACGCCGGTCTTGATGCCCTCGATGATCTCGCCGACCGATTCCTTCGCGGCCTCAAACTTGTCCGTGATGGCGGTCTTGATGTTCTCCCAGATCTCGACCACCCCCGCCCAGAGGTTCTGGCAGGTGGTGATGACCGCCGTCTTGAGCGCTTCCCATTTCGCGGCCAGGTAGTCCTTGAGCTGCGTCAGCTTTTCCTTGATCGTGTCCCAGTTCTTGTACAGCTCCACGCCGATCAGTATCAGCGCCGCGATGGCCGCGATGACCAGGAAGACCGGGTTGGTGAACAGGCTCATGGCCATTTTCACGCCGGTCACGGCGGCCTTCACCGTGTCGATCACGGTCTTGGCCGTATAGAAGACGGCGATGGCCGCGAGCACTGCGCCGACTACCTCGCCCACAGCGCCCGCGAAGCCGTTCGCCTCGTCCGAGCCGCTGGTCAGCCAGTTCACAAAGTCGGTAATGTGCCCGATGATTTTGGTCAGGAAGCCGAGCAGCAGATCGATCGCGTCGCCCAGGGTGCCGCAGGCCGCCTCGACGAGGCCGCTTTGCTCAAGCCAGCCGGTGAGGCCGTCCACGACGCTGCCGATCGCGGTTTTCACCGCCTCCCACAGGCCGCCCAGCGATTCAAAGAGCGGCTCAAGCGCCGGGAATTGCTCGGCGATGGCGTCCGCAATGGCGGCCACCGCGCTCTGGCCGGCCTCCCACAGGATGGGCACGGCCGCGATGATCGCGTCGTACAGGCCGGTGATGATCGCGCCGCCCTGCTCGAGCAGCATGGGAATGGCCGCCGCAATGGCCTCGGCGAAGGCCAGCATCAGGTTCGCCGCCGACTCGGCCAGCAGCGGCAGGTTGTCGATGATGCCCTGCGCCAGCGCCGATAGCAGCGTCACGGCGTTTTCGGCCAGCACGCCGCTGTACTCCAGCAGCCACACGCTGAACTGGTTCATCAGCTGCGCCGCGCCGTCCGCCAGCAGCGAGACGTGGTTCGTCAGCCCCTGCGCCAGTGTCAGCATCAGGTCGAACGCGTCCTGCAGCAGGTAGGGGCTTTGCGCGATGAGCGCGCCGCCCAGCGTCTTGACGATCTGAAGCCCCAGCTCGCCCAGCTTCGGCAGCAGCCCCGTGAAGGCCTCGTACAGCTGCCCCGCCACGTCCACCGCGGACTGAAGCAGCGAGGGCGCGGCGGTCACCAGCCCCTGCATCAGCGCGACCATCATGGCCGTGCCCGCCGACAGCAGGCCGGGGACGACCGCCGTCACCAGCGCGGGAAGCTCCTGCGCCACGATGGGCGCGAGCTGCTGCACGGTGCGCCCGATGCCTGAAATAATCACCCCGACGCGCTTGATGACGTTGTCGCCGGCGATCTTGACTGAGCTCACAAAGTTGCCGATCAGCTTGTTCAGATCCTGCGTCTCGTCGCCGATGCCGACGGTCAGGTTCTCCCAGGCCGCCCGCATCATGCCCACGCTGCCCTCGATGGTGGTCGCCGCCTCGAGCGAGGTGGTGCCGGTAATGCCCAGGCTGTCCTGCACCACGTGAATGGCCTCGATCATCTGCGCAAAGGAGACCTGGTTGAGCGTCTTCGCCGTCACCTTGGTCGTCTTGCCCAGCACGCCCGAGTCGTTGATCAGGCGCGCCATCTCCGAGGCCGTACCGCCGTACACCAGATCGTATTCATTGATCGCGCCCAGCGCGTAGAGCCTCATCTGCGGGTTTCCCTCGCTCTCGACGGCTACGCCCTGACCGTACTTGTAGTCGATCACGGTCAGCACGCCCTCGTCGATGATCACGCAGTCGCCCGTGCCGAAGCCGTCCGGCACCCAGGGCGAAAAGTCCAGCCGCTGCTCCAGCAGCACCACGGCGCTGTCTGTGACCCGCTCGCGGATGTACGCCGCATAGCTCTCTGCGCATTCCAGCATTTCGCCGGTCACGGCCTCGTCGCCCCACTTGCTCCGCAGCGCCCGCAGACCCGCGTCCAGCTCGCCGTGCCCTGCCTCGCTGAGCACGGCCTTCGCATAGACCTGGGCGACCTCGTGGGCGATTGTGCCTTCCTGGGCGTACTCGCTGCCCTCGTCCGTGTACTGCGCGTTCGCGATGGCGGATGCGGGGCAGTTCAGCCAGAGCTCCGCGCCCGACGCGCTCAGCAGCGCGTGCGCCCGGCTTTGATGGTCAATCTTCCTTGTCATTTACAGCGCCTCCAGTTCTGCCTTGAACGCGGCGCGCCTGTCTTCGGCCACGTCGGTCACGCGGGTCGCGCCGTATTTCGTGACCAGCTCCTTGACGGCGGCGCTGAGCCCGGCCTGAATCTTCGTCACAGCGAGGCGGCGCACCTCGTCCACGGTGGGCGCGTCGCTCTGCGGCGGCTGTGCCTCGGGGGCAGGCTTCTCCTGAGCGGCCTCCGGGGCTTTGCAGGCGGGTTCAGTCTCGCGCGCCGGGCTCTGCTCGTCTTTCCCCGAATCGGGCTGCTGCGGGGCGGCGCTAAGGCACGGGCAGGCCCTGAGCGTCTTGAGTGTCTCGCTCAGCGCGTTCAGCGCGTCCAGCAGCTTCTTGTCAGCGATGATCTTGATTTCCATGGTTGTCCTCCTTTTCAGTTGTGTCGGGTGTTCTGCAGCGGCGGCAGGTCGAAGCCGAAGTCCCGCAGCAGCTTGTGAATGCTGGGGCGAAGCTCGGGCGCGCAGTCGCGCAGCGTCCGGATCGCTTCGGTCAGGGTCATGTAGCCGCGCGCCGGCGGCTCACCCCGGGAGTACCCTCCCCGGCGCAGGGCGGGCAGTACCTCGCCGGTCACCCAGCGGCGAAAGGCCCGCGCGCCCGGCTGACGGCTGCTCAGCGCCAGACTGTACAGCCCGGATTCGCTGATGGTCGCCGCGCAGTCATACGTGCCCTGCTCCTCGGGCTCCAGCCGGCGCACCAGCTCGGGCGCGTTCTCCAGCGCCAGCGCCCGGCACACGTCCCTCGTGATGAACCAGGCCGCGCCCCTCTCGTCCAGGAACGCCTGCAGCGTGCTGCCGCCCGGGGCCTGGAATGCCTGCAGTTTGGTCATGTGATCTCCTCCTTCTCTCGTCTCATGCCAGCATGGCCGCCGCGATCACGGCCAGGGCAACGCCCGCCATGCACAGCGCCGCCGCCAGCGCGTCCGGCAGCGCGAACCGCAGAAGGCTCATCGCCTGCTGAAGCCGCGTCGCTCGGAACCTGCTCGTCATTGCGCATCCTCCTCCTCGGGCTCGGCCAGCAGCGAGTTGATCAGCTCCTCGCCCGTCATGCCATGCTCACCGGCCACCGCCTCCGTCTCCTCTCGGATAAGCGCCGCGTAGGCGCGCGCCTCCTGCGGGTCTCGGGTCGCGAGGTATGCCCGCACATACGCGTTATTGCGCCTTGAGATCTCCTGCATCAGCGCCAGCTTCTCCTGAATCGTCATGTTTTTCCTCCTTCATCCTCTGTCAGATCTTCACTCCGGCCGCCCTGCATCCGGCCTTGTACCGCCGAATGCGCTCGGCCAGCAGCTTGCCGACGTCCTCGGTCAGCTGCACCTCCGCCGCCCGCGCGCTGTCGTCCGCCCGGATGTAGAGCGGCACGGCCGGCAGAAACTCCCCGGTCGCCGGGTCGCGCAGCGCCGTCACGCCCACCTGAATGAACTTCTCCTCCTGCGCCATGGTCTGGCCCCCTTTCGCCAAATAGAAATGGTCTCTCCCTCTTGCCAAATTGTGTCAGCAGTGTTATACTGATGATACATATTTTGAGAAGGAGTGTGCCCATCATGAAGAAACTGCTGTCTGTCCTTCTGGTTTTCTGTGTCCTCGCCCTGCCGGTGTGCGCCTTCGCGGAGATCGACCTGTCCGGTCTGTCCTTCGCCGAATTGATCGACCTGCGCCAGCAGATCGACCGTCTGCTCTTCGGGTCGGACGAGTACAAGGAAGTCACCGTGCCGCAGGGCAACTACACCGTCGGCGTAGACATCCCGGCCGGCGCTTACTCGTTGTCCGTCAGCTCCTTCGCCACCTGCACGATCTATGAGGACTCCTCCGCGGATTTCGACAAGCTGGTCGGCATGTACGCGCTTTCCGCAGACTCTCCGGTCGCCAAGCTCGAGCTGACCGACGGCCAATACGTGGAGCTTTCCGGCGGCAGCGTCGTGTTCAAGACCTACACCGGTCTGGGCTTCTGATTGCTCGTCCTGCCTCGCCGCCCTTCGGGGCGGCTTTTCCTTTTTGCGAGAATCTTGCGGCCTGCTTTACGTGAATCACATTCACGTTCCTACGCAAAAAAAATATCGTCCTGTTCCTTGCGTGTCAAACGAAGAATCGCCGACAGGTCGCGAATCTCTGAAGCCCTGAACTCAGACTCTCCGCGCATTCGATTGTATAGCGTCTCCCGAAGAATGCCGCTTTTATTGGCGACCGCGGTCACCGTCAGCCCAGTCTCCTTGATTTTCGCACGTAGCATATTCATATTTCCCATCTTTCCTGCCCCCTTTCCTGTAGCGATAGTGAATTTCATTCACGCTCTTATTATACCTCTTCTTGCGTGAATGTCAATACACTTTCTCAAAAATGTTGATTTTTTTTCACGGCTGGTGTATAATGCTAATCGAAAGGGGCTGACGGCATGAATCAACTCTACGAGAACATCAAGAAGTACAGAAAGCAGGCAGGGATGACCCAGGACGAGCTTGCGAAAAAGGCTGGCTACACAGATCGCTCCTCGATCGCAAAGATCGAGTCGGGTCATGTTGATCTCATGCAGTCGAAGATCAAGCAGTTTGCAGATATTTTCGGAGTGTCGCCCAGCACATTAATGGGGCTCGCTGATGATCAGCCCGGTCGCCCCCTCCCCGCCGGCCTTCTCCCCGTAGAAATGCGGCGGGTGCCGATCCTTGGGCCGGTGGCGGCGGGCGTGCCCATACTGACTGACCCGGAGTACGGAGAGTATGCCGCGCTGCCCGAGGAGGCGCGCCATGTGGACGCGGCGCTGCGGGTGGAGGGGGACAGCATGACCCCCCGATACCTGGACGGCGACCTCGTGCTCATCCGCTACCAACAGGACGTGGACGACGGCCAGATCGCAGCCGTGTGTATCGACGACAGCGTCACCCTGAAGCACCTCTACCATCTCAAAAGCGGCGTACAGCTGACCTCCGAAAACGCGAAATACCCGCCCATGATCTACACCGCCGAAAACAGCGACTGCATCCACGTCCTAGGGCTGGCCGTGGGATACCTGAGGTGGGATTAAATGTCGCGCCCGTCGCGGGCGCGTGGGTTGAAATCGGCAAAACCTGAATTATTATATGAACGCCCGGGGTCGCGCCCGTCGCAGGCGCGTGGATTGAAATCGCAAGCGAATTGATCTGCAGCAGTTTGCACAGTGTCGCGCCCTCGCGGGCGCGCGGGACACAAAAGAAAGAAAAAACAGAAAGGACGACCCATGAGCGACAATTTCCAGTTCCTGATCTACCGCTCTGCCGAGGAGGACGTGTCCGTACAGGCGGTTATTCGGGACGAGACGATCTGGCTGACCCAGAAGGCCATGGCGGAGCTGTTCGGCGTAACAAAGCAGTCCATCAGCTACCACCTGAATAACATTTTTTCGGAGGGCGAGCTTTCGCAGGAATCAGTTGTCAAAGAAATTTTGACAACTGCCTCGGACGACAAAAACTACCCAACGCAGTACTACAGCCTCGACGCAATCATTTCCGTGGGGTATCGCGTCAATTCCCGCCGGGCGACGCACTTCCGCATCTGGGCGACCGGCGTGCTGAAGGAATACATGATCAAGGGCTTCGCACTAGACGACGAGCGCCTCAAGCAGGGCAGAACCGCCTTCGGCAAGGACTACTTCCGCGAGCTGCTCGAACGCGTCCGCTCCATCCGCGCCAGCGAGCGCCGCATCTGGCAGCAGATCACCGACATTTTCGCGGAGTGCAGCATCGACTACGACAAAAACGCCGCCATCACGCAGGCCTTTTACGCCATGGTGCAGAACAAATTCCATTACGCCATCGTCGGCCAGACCGCCGCCGAGATCGTCTATACGCGCGCCGACCGGCACAGCGAGCACATGGGGCTGACCACCTGGAAAAACGCGCCGGAGGGCCGCATCCTGAAATCAGATGTGACAGTCGCCAAAAACTATCTGGATGAAAAGCAGATTCGGCAGCTCGAACGCGCCGTATCCGGTTATTTCGACTACATCGAGGATCTGATCGAGCGCGAAAACACCTTCACCATGGAGGAATTCGCGGCCAGCGTCAACGAGTTTCTCGCCTTCAGGCGCTACAGTATTCTGCCGGATAAGGGCAAGGTTTCGGCCTCGGCGGCGAAACGCAAGGCCGAGGAAGAGTACGACGCCTTCAACAGAACGCAGCGCATCGAATCCGACTTCGACCGGGAAATCAGCAGATTCCTCGACGCGGGGGGCGAGAATGACCGAGGAATGTAACCTGTCGCGCCCCCGCGGGCGCGACAGGTTGAAATGTCGGGCAGATTGAGTCGCTGTACCTCGAGGGCACCGTGCCCGAGGGGGACGACGAGGACTGATCCCCACCTGCAAGAAAGGAGCCGCCATGAACGCCGTCATCTATGCCCGCTACTCATCCCACAGCCAGACCGAGCAGTCCATCGAGGGACAGCTGCGGGACTGCTACGAGTACGCCCGGCGCTGTGACCTGCATGTCGTCGGCGAGTACGTCGACCGCGCGGTCTCCGGCACGACGGACGAGCGCCCGGACTTTCAGCGCATGATCGCGGACGCGCCCAAGAAACAGTACGAGCGCATAATCGTCTGGAAGCTGGACCGCTTCGCCCGTAACCGCTATGACTCCGCACTATACAAGCACAAGCTGAAGCAGTACGGCATCCGCGTGGTCTCCGCGATGGAAAACGTGGGGGAGGGCGATGAGTCCATCCTGCTGGAGGCGCTGCTCGAGGCCTCCGCCGAGTACTACTCGCTCGACCTGAAGAAGAAGATCCGGCGCGGCCAGCGCGAGACCATCGCCAAGGGCAGGTTCTGCGGCGGCTCGGTGCCCATCGGCTACCGTCTGGAGGACGGAAGGCTGCGCGTCGATGAGAAGACCGCGCCCGCCGTCCGCTACCTGTTTGAGCAGTACGCCGCCGGCACGTCCATGATCGAGATCATCGACGAGCTGACCCGGCGCGGCGTGAAAAGCTCCCGGGGCGCAGCGCTGAGCCGCAATTCCTTCTCCCGCACGCTGACCAGTACCACCTACATTGGCCAGTACAGGTATCACGGCGAGGTCGTGCCCGGCCTGGCGGAGCCGCTGATCGACCAGGCGCTCTTCGACCGGGTGCAGACGCTCGTCAAGGCGCACGCCCGCGCGCCCGCCGCCGGCAAGGCCGAGGTGGAGTACCTGCTGCAGGGCAAGGCCTACTGCGGTCACTGCGGCGCGCACATGATCGGCGAGTCCGGCCGGGGCAGGCATGGCGGCCTGTATCACTACTATACCTGCGCTGCCCGCAAACGACAGCACACCTGCGCCAAGCGAAACGAGAAGAAGGACTTCATCGAATGGTACGTGGTCGAGCAGACGCTCCAGTACGTCCTCGCGCCCTCACGTGTCGATCAGGTGGCCAAAGCCGTCGTGGCCGAATACGAGAAGGAGTTCTCGGGCGGCAAGGTCGACGAGTGCGAAAAGGCTGTCCGCCGTCTCGACGCGGAGCTCAACAAGCTGGTCGACGCGCTGATCGAAGCACCCAAGGCCGCGCACAAGCGCATCTACGAGCGAATGGAGTCCCTCGAGGCGCAGAAGGCCGCGCAGGAAGCCGACCTGGCCAAGCTGCGCATCGCCCACGACGTGCGCCTGACCGAGGACGAGGTGCGCGCCTGGCTCAAGCGCTTCTGCACCGGCGACCCGTTCGACCCCGAGTTCCGCCGCAGCATCATCGAGACCTTCATCAACTCAGTCTACCTCTACGATGACCGTGTGATCCTCTTCTACAACATCAAGGGCGGCAAGCAGGTCTCCTATATGGGTGTCGCCGCGCTGGACGAGGCAACGGACGATGTGCCGGACGAGCCTTCCCCGGACGATGGATGCAGATCGGATTCGGATTTGGTCGCGTCTGCTCCACCACACTCCATCGTAAGTAGTTACGATGGAGTTTTTCTGTACCCTCCTGCGTAATCCGCCTTTTAGGCTCTCTGGCAATCGCCCACCATGATACCAACAAACAGGAGGCGGATCCACCGACCGGAGAACCGCAGAGAGTAGATAAAAAGAATGGACGAGGAGAATAACGCCGGGGTTTTGCTGAGGGCCATCCTCGAACTGATTGACAGGCGCAGGTCGCTCGCAGAATTGCGCGAAAGCGTGCAGCGCATCCTTGGCGAGAAGTAACAGGGCCGCCGCGACTCGTTCCGCTATGCGAAAGGCAGGTGACGAGAATGCCGATGACAGAAATGGACGAGATGACCCCGCAGGAGCTCAACTCATACCTTGAGAACATCGCCAGACTGATTGAAGCGACTGCAGGGAATGCCGAAGACGCCGCGCGGATTGTCCGTGACAGCAAGGTCAAGGCATGAAAAACGGCCATGAACCGCCTTGCGTCCGCTTCTCTGTTCAGGGGGGCACCGCAGTCCCCCGTCTTTTTTCCCCCCGCGCGTCCGCGTCAGATTCATGGTCAGTTATTTATAAGAGGCACGGCGAATCGTTCCGCCGTGCCTTTCTCCGTGTCACTCGACTACCGCGTCCCCCGCGGTGAAGCCGCCCAGGGAATTCTCCCGAGCCTGGATGCAGACGTAGACGATGCCCGTGTCGTCTGCCGCGAAGAACTGCCGCCGGGCGGCGGGGGCGACCCTCAGCCAGTCCCCGGCAGTGAGCGCGATCTCCTCGCCGTCGATGACCGCCCGGCCCGCGCCCTCGAGCACGCCGTAGATTTCCTCGTTATTCCTGTGAAAGTGCACGAACGGTACGCCCGCGCCGGCGGGGAGCCGGTTCAGGCTGACCTCCGCGCCGGTCAGCGCCAGCTTGTCGTGCAGCTCGACTCGCCCTTCGTTTCCAACATTGATCTTCGCATAGCTTGCCATGATTGTAACCTCCTGAAGGTAATCCGCAGGAACCTCCTGCATGACCATAGCATACCGCCCCGCGCACTCAAATTCAAGTACGCACTTTTTTGTAACTGTACATTCGATTTGGAATGTGCTACACTGCCTGCAGGGAGGTGCTTGCCATGAAGACGAAGGAAGAACTGCCCGCCTGCCCGGTCGCGACCGCCGTGGCGCTGATCGGCGGGAAGTGGAAGCTGCTGATCCTGCGCAACCTGAAGACGCGGCCCTGGCGGTTCAACGAGCTGCAGCGCGACCTGGAAGGCGTTTCGCAGAAGGTGCTGACCGACAGCCTGCGCCAGATGATCGACGACGGCCTCGCGTACCGGCGCGACTACCACGAAATGCCCCCGCGGGTCGAGTACGGCCTGACCGAGCTCGGCCGGGAAATGCTGCCGATCATCGACGCGCTCGCCGACTTCGGGCGCTATTACCAGTCCGTCGCGCGGTAAGGCTTCAGGCAGCGGCGCGGCAGGGGAGGGGACAGGCAATGCGATACACGGCGCGAAAAGTGAGAATTCCGTCAAAGGGCGGCTCGATGAAGCTGCTGGTGCTTGCGCCTGAGTCGGGCGAAAACCGTCCGGGCGTACTGTGGATACACGGCGGCGGGTACGTGACCGGCATGGCGGGGATGGTCTGGATGTCGCGGGCGAAAAACCTGGTCGCGAGGTTCGGCGCGGTGGTCGTGTCGCCCGAGTACCGCCTGGCCGGGAAGGCGCCTTACCCCGCGGCGCTGGAGGACTGCCACAGCGCGCTTCTCTGGCTGAAGGAGCATGCGTGCGAGTTGGGCGTGCGCGGCGATCAGCTGATCGTGGGCGGTGAGAGCGCTGGCGGCGGGCTGGCGGCGGCGCTGTGCCTGTACGAAAGGGACGTGGGCGGTGTGCGCATCGCCTTTCAGCTGCCGCTGTACCCCATGCTGGACAACGAGGACACCGTCACCTCGCGCGACAATCACGCCCCCGTCTGGAACACCCGCCTTAACCACTATGGCTGGGCGCGCTACCTGCGGGGCCTTCCGGGCGGGCCTGTGCCTGCCTATGCCGCCGCGGCGCGCGCGAAGGACTTTTCAGGCCTGCCGCCCGCCTACACCTTCGTCAGCACCCGCGAGCCGTTTTACGCCGAGACGCTGGCCTACGTGGAGAACCTGCGCCGCGCGGGCGTGGAGGCGACAGTCGATGTGTACCCCGGCCTGTTCCACGCGTTCGATATGCTGCTGCCCTTCCTGAAGGTCAGCCGCCAGGCCGCCGCAGCCTTCGAGGCGCACTTCGAGTCCGCCCTGCGCCGGTCGGCAGGCTGAGCCTGCACCCACTCGCTTCCGCCGGTCGGCAGGCTGAGCCTGCACCCACTTGCTGCCGCGGAACAGAACACGACCCCAGCCGCCATAAATTAAAGCGGCCGGGGTCTTCGTTTACGGAAACCCGGAGTGATTTCCCCGCAAGAGCTGCGGCTGGCAGGGCCGACAGCCGGTTGCTTCCGCCGGATAAAACACGAATCCGGGAAGCATAAATTGAACTTCCCGGATTCTGCGCCTGCGAACCCCACCGTCCGCTTCGCGGACACCTCCCCTTTCAGGGGAGGCACAGGGCGTGTTCAAGGCTCCCCTGAAAGGGGAGCTGTCGCTGAAAGCGACTGAGGGGTTAACTTGCCGACAGAAAATCCCCCGGAGCATCTCCGGGGGATTTGTCGATAGAACCGACCGCCAGCGTTTTTACGCCGCGGGCAGCAGCCGAATCAGCGCGATCGGGCTTTCCGCGTCCGAGAAGTCCAGCTCAAAGGTCGCCAGCTCGCCATCCACGGTGATCTCCAGCGCGGTCAGCGTGCCGTCCGACTCGATCAGGCTGAGGGAGTATCCCGCAAGCGCCTCGGTGGGCAGGGTGATCTTCACCGGGCAGTCGGCCTTGGCCAGCTTGCCGCCGTACTCAAAGCCCACGAGAAGCACCTTCTCGCCGCCCTCCAGCGTGAACAGCCGCGCGAACGCCTCGCCCAGGGGCAGGGAGCCCTTCAGCGCCTCGGCGGTCACGTTCTCGAGCAGCAGGCTTTCGCCGCCCTTCATTCGGCCGCACACCGGACACAGGCTCAGCGTCAGCGGCTCCTGGCCGTCCAGCGCCAGCGCAAACTCGATGGTCTCGCAGTCCACGTTTGCCGCGAAGCCGCAGCCCTCGCGCAGGCAGGTCGCCTCGTGCGTGGTTTCCTCGACCGGAGTCCATTCACCGAACCAGTGATTGAGCTTCGCCACCCGGTCGGTCACGTAGCGGTCGCCGCAGCGGGTGCAGTTGTGCGAGGTATAGCCGTCCTTTTCGCAGGTCACCGCGTGCACGCGCTCCTTGTAGTCGTGGCCGAGGGCAGGCAGCTCCGCGTAGGTGGTGTAGTCGCACCTCGTGCAGGTGTCATACGCCTTCCAGCCGATCTCAAGGCAGGTGGGAGCCTTCGCGTCGTGGTGCACGAGATCATGCCCCAGCGCCTTCAGCTCCTGATAGGTCGTGTAGTCGCATCTCGTGCAGGTGTCATACGCCTTCCAGCCGATCTCAAGGCAGGTGGGAGCCTTCGCGTCGTGGTGCACGAGGTCATGTCCCAGCGCCTTCAGCTCCTGATAGGTCGTGTAGTCGCACCTCGTACAGGTGTCATACGCCTTCCAGCCGATCTCAAGGCAGGTGGGAGCCTTCGCGTCGTGCTTCACCTTGTCGTGTCCCAGCGCGGGACGGATAAGGCAGGTGGAGTAGTCGCAGCGGGTGCAGGTATCATAGGCGTACCAGCCGTAGTCGGTGCAGGTGGGGTTCTTCGCCGCGTGCTTCACCTTGTCATGCCCCAGCGCCTTCAGCTCCTGATACGTCGTGTAGTCGCAGCGCTTGCAGGTATCATACGCCTTCCAGCCCTTTTCAAGGCAGGTGGGAGCCTTCGCTTCGTGGCGCACCTTTTCATGGCCGAGCGGATTACCATAGGCAGATTTGCATACGCTGCATACAGCCTTTTCGGTGCAGGTCGCCGTTCCACCGGAGCAGGCATCCGTCTGGGTGTGACTGCTGTCGTGCTTGCAGGCGCGGGTATGCGTGCCGTCGCCATTTGACGTCCATGCGCCCCATTCGTGGTCGGTGGCGGGGATGTCCGTGCCGTCAGACAGCTTTACGCCGCAGCCCTTGCAGTAGGTGTCGCCGGTGTAACCCTTCTCGGTGCAGGTGGCGGCCTTGGCGTTCTTCACCTCGGTGCCGCCGTCGTGGTTGTTCGGATTTGTGTTGCCCCACTGGTATTCATAGGTCTCCGTTCCCTTGTAGTAGCAGGAGCTGCAATTCACGTAGTACACAGTCTTAGATCTGCAGGTGGCTTCGGACTTAAGGTACATATTGCCCTGAACGAAGCTATGAGCGTTCTCGTATGCTTTTCCTTCGGTGCAGTTGAGGCAGCGAAGCCAGTGTTTTTCGGCGTCTCTTACTACGTAAGGATCTGAACCCCATTTCCAGGTCTTAGGAAAGGCATGCCCGCCGTAGTACTTCCCGCCGCAGGCTGTGCACGTGCCCAGCTTGACGCAGGTCGCATCGCCGTCGCCGCCGCAGTTCGCCGTGTCCACCGCGCCGCAGCCGTCGCGCGTGCAGGGGCGGGTGTGCGTGCCGTCGCCTTTCGCCGTCCAGGTGTCGCTCCACAGATGTTCAAGTTTGCCGTATTCAGCGCCGCACATCTCGCAGATCATACCCGTGGTGCAGGTCACCTTGCTTTCGTCGCCGCCGGTATGTAATCTGGTCTTATCATCAGGAACCCATTGCTGAATATTTCCGCATTTCGTACATTCGGCCTCTACCCAGTGCGCTTTCGGGTCAGCCACCGAACTTATAGGGGTCGGAATGTATCGAATCAATACGAAATCTGTATTTTTGCAGTTGCGGCATGTGTTATGGATTATCTTCTCCGTCTCCGCGTTCGCCGTCATGCCCATCAGGCACACCATCGCCAGCGCCATCAGGCACCCGATCAGCCACTTTTTCATTCCCTTTCCCTCCTTAAAAAAACCGAATCTCATTTTTCCTTCAGTTCAAACTGCACGGACAGCGACTCAAACAGCGCGTCCATGACCTTCCTCGCCTCGGCGCGCACGTCGATTTTCGCCGCGAAGGCGATGATCTGCTCGCGCTCCTGCTCGGGCACCTGAAACGCGCTCAGGCTCATGCCAAGAAACCGCCGGATTTTGCGCTCCAGCGTGAAGTACTGATCGCACTTCCTTGCCATGTAGCCGCGCATCATGCCCGCCGTGCCCAGCTCCATCTCGTAAAAATCGCTCTCGGCGCATCCGGGCAGGTACGCGCCGAAGGCCGCCTGCAGCTCGGCCGTCGTGCTCCGGTGGATGATCTCCGCCGTGGCCGGGAAGGTGTACGCCTCCACGTAGATGTCCCGCAGGTTCTCGCTCAGCTCGGTCAGCGCCAGCTGCAGCGCCGTCTCCACCGCGTAGATGTGCGCCGGGGAGGGCGCGTGCGCCGCCAGCGACTTCACCGCGCCGAACTGCCTGCCGAACATCATGCCGACCAGCTCGGTCAGCACGCCGTCCTTCGTGTGAAAAATGTTCTGAAACGACCCGGCGGATACGTCTGCCTCCTTCAGAATCTCCGCCACCTTCGTGTTCGTGTAGCCCTTCTCCAGGAAGAGCCGGACACAGGCGGCCAGGATTCGCCGCTTTGCGTCCCCGCTGTCATACCTTCGAGCCATTCGCGCTCATTCCTTACTAAATTATTTTACGACCCAATTATATATTAGTTTTCCCTCCTTGTCAAGGAGAATCTTTCCGCGCCTTCAAGGCTCGGCCTGCACGACCTCATCCCCGATATTCCGCTGTTTCTGAAAAAAGTCATAGACCGCCCCAGGCAACCTTTCGGGCGAGAACACCTTTGTCAAGGGGATTATCCTTTTTCTCGCGAGTGCTTTTCGGGAGAGCTCGAGAGGGGCTTTTCTCAGAAAAGCCGCCTCTCGATCGTCTTCCCCCGCATTGTGCTCGCGGGGCGGATGTGGTATAATCGGCGGGGAAAGAAAACCTGCGGAGGACGCGTATGGACTATCCGGAGCTGAACCCCTTTGTGCGCTACATGGACCGGCGGGTGTGCCGGTATTCCTATAAGACGCCGGTGCTGGCCTACGAGTACCGGCTGTTTTACCTGTGCGGCGGGGAGTGCGCGGTGGAAATTTCGGGCGGCAGGCACACCCTGTGCGCGGGCGATTGCCTGATCTTCCCGGGCGGCGTGCCCTACCGCTTCTTTTTTCAGGAGGACGCGCCGGCCAGTCAGTACGTCGTGAACTTCGACCTGACCTGCGCGCAGTCCGGCCTGTGCGCGCGGCCGCCCGACCCGCCCGAGCGCTTTGACCGCGCCCGGCTGCTCGCACCCGACTGGGCCTCGCCCTTCGATCGGACGCTGCTGCTGCCCGGCGCACAGGCGCTTGAGGAGCCGCTTGAGCGCCTGCTGCGCGAGCACGAGGGCGAGGAAGCCTGCCGCGCCGAGCTGTGCTCCGCCCTGCTCAAGGCGATTCTCGTGCATGCGCTGCGCCTGAGCCAGGGCAGCCGGCCGCCCCTGCGCGAGCCGGTCAGGGGCCTGCTCGACTATCTGGGCGCGCATTACTGCGAGCACATCACCGCGCAGTCGCTCGCCCGGCAGTTCAACTACCATCCCTACTACCTGGGCAGGCGCTTTCGCGAGGTCACGGGCATGGGCATTCACCAGTACGTGCTGTCCCTGCGCCTGAAAAAGTGCGCGCGCCTGCTCATCTCCTCCACGCTCAGCGTGTCCGAAATCGCCCGAATATGCGGCTTTTCCTCCGCGTCCGCGCTTTCCGAGTACTTCCGGCGGATCTATCATCAGTCTCCCGGCGAGTATCGCGAGCGCGGCCGAATGGCGTAGAAAAGCGCATGGAGCGGCTTGCTTTTGGGGCGGATGTGTGGTAAGATGACAGACAATACGACATAAAGGAGAATGCGGAATGAAGATTGCGATCGGCTGCGACCACGGCGGCTATGCGCTGAAGCTGGCGGTCAAAAAGCACCTGGAGGAAAAGGGCTATGAGGTGGTTGACTACGGCTGCCACAGCACCGAGTCGGTGGACTATCCGGTATACGGCGAGAAGGTGGGCCGCGCGGTGGCGGGCGGCGAGTGCGAGCTGGGCGTGCTGATCTGCGGCACGGGCATCGGCATTTCGCTGGCGGCGAACCGGGTGAAGGGCGTGCGCGCCGCGGTGTGCTCCGAGCCCTACTCGGCCGAAATGACCCGCCGGCACAACAACGCCAACATCATCGCCTTTGGCGCGCGCGTCGTGGGCGAAGGCACCGCGATGACCATCGTGGACGCGTTCCTGGGCGCGCAGTTCGAGGGCGGAAGGCATGCCCGCCGCGTGGACATGCTCGAGGCCATCCGGCCCGAGTGATCGATTTTACAGAAACGTCATCAGAAACCGCGCATCTTTGGGTTGTGCCCGCGCCCGGACTACAGTATAATAATACGTGACGAATTGATAGATGGAGGAATTGCGCATGAATCTGAATCTGCTGACTACTGCCGCGACCGGAACCGAACAGGCCGGCGCCGCGTCCCTGATCCCCACCCTGGTAATGATGGTGGCCATGATCGCCGTGTTCTACTTCCTGCTGATCCGTCCGCAGCGCAAGAAGGACAAGGCTGTCAAGGACATGCTGGCCGCGCTGAAGGTGAGCGACCGCGTGTGCACCATCGGCGGCATCTATGGCACCGTGGTGGCGCTCAAGGACGACACCGTGACCATCGCCGTGGGCGCTGCCAAGACCCAGCTGGTCATGGCTCGCTGGGCCATCCGCTCGGTCGAGGACGCTCCCCTGGAGAACGACTCCGAGGCGCTCGTCTGATCGCAGACTGACAATTCATAGACAAAACCGGCAGCTCTTCGGCGTTGCCGGTTTTCAGATTTTCCCAACCCCCGGAGAGCTCGAGAGGGCCGAAGCCCTCTCGTTTTCAATCGTGCCCAGCGGCGTGTACGGTGGGCACGGGGCGATTTTTGCGCCGGAAAATCCCATTTCCCAGAGAAAAAATCGTTTCCTTGCAGGCTCCGCGCCCGAAAAATCTTCGATTTTTAGCGGAGACTGGAGAGGGTGGC